>CAJUQS010000144.1 GCA_910588365.1 uncultured Oscillospiraceae bacterium
GTAAAGTTCCACGCCCAGCCGAACTGGCTATTCGCGCCTCAACAACCCCGCCACTCAGAAAAACCTGCCGAGCAGTTTGCCATTATCGAACGACTGTCAGACGGACCCTATCTGGAGCTCTTCGCCCGCCGCCGTCAACCCAGATGGGATTGCTGGGGGAATGAGATTGACAGTGATATTGCAATTCCTGGCTATCCAGTCCCCACCTACAGCAGCAATGTAACCGACACAGACACTCCAAAGGAGGTGTAATGTTTGGAACCACCGAGAAGATTCATCGAGCGCATCTTCGAGTTCTGTGTCATGCTGGCACTGAGCGCGTTCCTGCTCCGGCTGGCTACCCGCTGGGTAATAGAAGCCGCCCCCTATCTGCTCGTTTTATTCATCATTGTTCTTGCTGGTACTATTGCCTACCGCGTGTGGAGGCATATGCGCGATATGGGAAAATGGTAGAAACAGGAAGGAGTGGGCAATGAGAAAACAGCAACTATCGGACATCGTTTGGCGGGAGGTCAGATGGCAGCGCCCATATAAGCTGGAAACTGTGTGGGAAGTGCTCTCACACCTCGCCTCCACCGCACCGCGGGGAGCTGTGGTTTGGGAGGCGCGGGGTAAAAGCGGACAAGTTACCTATCTGCTCGGTACCAGCCAGATGTACACCGGCAAGATTCAAAGCGTTTTCCATGCCCATGGCGATATCCAGTTCCGGGAGGTTTCCGGCAATACCCGTCAGTCGGTGACCATGGCCAGAGTCCTCAAGATTTCCCACCCATCTTTGTCGCTTAACATAGACATTGCGGCTTCAATGATTCGTGCCGGGCTGGCGGCAATGACAGAGGATAAGCGCGAAACCGAGACGGTCCTTCAGGTGGTGCTGGGGAGGGGCTTCGCCCCCTCTCCGGTTCCTGCCGACCTGTCCGACCCACATGCCACTTGGCTGGAGGTCATCCTTGGCTCGGTGAGTAAAGCCACCGCCGAAGCTCGCCGCACGGTTCGTGAGAAAGCGGAGCAGCATAGCTTCCAAGCTACAATCCGTATCGGCGTGTCAGATGAGAGAGCCGTCTCGCGTCTCCGCGCCCTGATTTCTGCCCTTAAAGTTTTGGAAACCGCCGGGGTGCGTATCCGCGATGAGTCAGAGAAACCGGAGAAAATCAACAGCGCCCATGTGCCGTGGCACTTCCCGCTCCGGTTATCGGTAAAGGAGCTCACCAACTTCCTGCTGCTCCCCGCTGGTGAGGAAGAACTGCCCGGAACGCCGGGACTCCATCCCCGGCTCACTTTGCCACCTGTGTGGTATCGCAGCCCCACCAATCCCCAAACCGACCGCACCTTCGCCCTCAGTATGGATTTAGCTCCAAAAAAACTCAGTATCTCGCCCAAAGACTCACTGGAACATACCCACATCATCGGCCCAACCGGCAGCGGCAAAAGTACCGTAATGCAGCACCTGATTCTTGCGGATATCAAGGCGGGCCGGAGTGTCCTGGTTCTTGATCCCAAAGCAGACCTCGTCAACGATGTCCTGGCCAGAATTCCAGAAAATCGGGCTGGTGATGTGGTAGTTATCGACCCATCCGATTGCATCCCGGTCGGCTTTAACCCGCTGGGATTTACCAGTTACCGAAACAAAGCCCTGATTGCCGACGCTGTGCTCTCCGTTCTTAGGGAGATATGGTCGGATGGCTGGGGTGTGCGCACTCAAGACATTTTGTCCGCTTCGCTTCTGACACTCGCAGAGATAGACGGAGCTTCGCTGCTGTGGCTGCAGCCGCTGCTTACGGACAGCACCTTTCGCAGGAAAATTGTCAGCCAAATCAAAGATAAAGTGGGTTTGATGCCGTTTTGGAGCGAATTTGAGTCTCTGACAGAGTTGCAGCGACAGCAATGGATAGCACCGATTGGTAATAAACTGCGGCAGTTCACTTTGCGTTCGTGTCTGAGAAACGTCATCGGACAAGCCCACCCCAAGTTTGACCTGACAGAGCTGTTCACGAAACGGAAAATCGTGCTGGTACCGCTCAATAAAGGATTGATTGGCGGAGAAAGCGCCCGCCTGTTGGGAAGTCTGATTGTCGGCCTGACCTGGACGCTGGCGTTATCCAGAGCCCAATTACCAGCTGAGCGCCGCCACCTCGTCAGTGTCTACATCGACGAGTTACAAGATTATCTTTCCTTGCCAACAGATTTATCAGACGCACTCGCGCAAGCCCGTGGACTGGGTGTCGGCATGACGCTGGCGCACCAATACCGCGACCAGCTGCCACCGGAGGTACGGGCAGGGGTAGACGTCAACTGTCGGAACAAGATCATGTTTGGTCTTAACAGCAAGGACGCCAAGGATATAGCGGCAATGGCGCCGGAACTTACCGCTGAGGACTTTATGACTCTACCCCGCTACCAGATTTACACTTCGTTCCAGTCGAGCGGGAAAAGCACCGGCTGGGTAATGGGGCGGACTCTGCCACCGACACCGGCTCTGCGGGACCCGGTAGAGCTCCGCGCCCAAAGCATGGAAACCTACGGGGTTCCTGCTGAGGATGTAGAGACAGAATACTTCAAAATGTTTACTAACCACAATATTTCCGGTCAAGACCCGGATACCCCCATAGGAAGGAGGAGAAAAAGCTAATGTCTAACCGAACGACATTTCAAGATGGCGAGAAAGTGCCGAAAAGCCGCATGACACCGGACTTCTCGAAGTTTAACGTATGCGATTCTTTCTGTAAATCCACTACAGATTCCAAACCGCCCGGCGGAGATGGGGAGGATTGCCGCCGTATTTCCCGGCAGCAGCTGGAGGAGATTTCTGCCCGGCTGGGCGAACGGGATTTTCAAATCATCACATCCGTACAGCGTTACCGCTACATGATGACCAGCCAACTCCAGAGGCTCCACTTTACCGATGCCGCCACACCCGCCGCCGCTCTCCGTGCTGCCAGCCGTACGCTGAAGAAGCTCCGGGAGCTGGGGCTCATCGACACCCTGTCACGGAGGATTGGCGGGGTACGGGCAGGCTCCGGTGGATTAGTCTGGCACATCACCCACGCCGGGGAGCGGTTGATTTATCTCCGCACCCAAACGCTCACCCCGACCAAGCGATTCTTCGAGCCGAGTCCGTATTTCTTGGCACACACTTTGGCCGTGGCAGAGGTGGCCGTTCAGCTGACTGAGTTCTGCCGAGACGCTAAAAAACTCAAGCTGTCTGTTATGCAGCCGGAACCGGAGTGTTGGCGAACCTACAGCGAATATGGCGCGGTACAGTCGCTTAAGCCAGACATCTTCGCCATTACGGTATCTGGACAGTACGAGGACAGGTGGTTCCTGGAGGTAGACCTGGATACCGAATCACCGTCCAAAATCGTTGCCAAGTGCGAGAAATACCACAAGTATTATCGCACTGGCTTGGAACAGCAGGAGGCGGAGGTCTTCCCGCTTACAGTGTGGATTGTTCCGACTTCTGACCGGAAGGAGCGGCTTATCTCCCACATCCGGGAGACATTCCAGCACCAGCCGAAACTGTTCGCTGTCATCACCAAGGATGAGCTGGAGCACTTGGTCCGCCAGGGCGGTGACGAAAGGACACTGTGTTAGAAGAACGGAGGGGTTGCATGAAGCACGATAAACGGGGCCGTCCGATGACCTCCAATAATGTAAAAGTTACCCCGGAGTTCCGGGATAATCCCGATATTGAAAAGTTGGGGCGTGCGCTAATCGCTGTGGCAATCAGCATTGCCCAGAAAAAAGAGGCTGAGGAAAAGGCCGCAAAGGAGGGGAGTCAGGGGGACAGTATGACCTGATAGCGCCGCCCCTCGTGGGCATGGACATATATCCCCCTATAAACAGTGTCTGGAGCGGCGGCGGTTCGTATCGCCAACGGCTGTCCGCCGCTCCGGACACACAAATAACGAGAAAGGAGGTCTAAACTCAACATAACGGTGAACAAAACCGGCAACCACGGTGCGTATTCATTTGGAGGCGCATCTGTGGATGCCCTCTAAAAAATACGCGCACAGAACAGGAAGGAGGGCAAGTCATTTGTTTACCAACCACTTTGGCATCGAAATCGAGTTCACAGGCATCACCAGACAGAAAGCGGCAGGCATCGCCGCACGATACCTGAACGGGCAGGGGCGTTCGCTGGGCGATTATTACGACACCCAGTGTATCACCACCCCGGACGGGCAAGTCTGGAAGTTCATGTATGACGGCAGTATCGACTGTCAGCGTAAGGAACAAGGGCGTATCGTCCGAGCAAACAGGAGGTACAGCGTGGAGCTGGTCAGTCCGGTGCTGCTCTACCGGGAGGACATTGAAACGCTCCAAGGGCTGGTGCGGCGTCTGCGTAAGGCGGGAGGGGTCGCTAACCCGTCCTGCGGTATCCATATTCACCTGGATGGAGCCAACCATACCCCAAGAAGTATCCGCAATTTCATCAACATCATTGCAAGCCACAACGATTTGTTCTACAAAGCACTTCAGATTCCGCCGGAGCGGATGCGCTACTGTAAGAAGATGGACGCCTATCTGGTAGACCGCCTGAACCAGCTAAAGCCAAAAACCTTTGATGAGATTGAGGACATATGGTATGCGCGTTATGATGACAACCGCGACCAACACTACCACAACAGCCGTTATTATTTTCTCAACCTCCACAGTTTCTTCCATGGACATCACACGGTAGAACTCAGAGGCTTTAACGGCACCTTGCATGCTGGGAAAATCCGCGCTTATGTCGTGTTAGCCTTGGCGCTTAACCACCAAGCCCTGACACAAAAGAGCGCCCGCTACCGGAAAGTCCAGGAGGAAAACGAACGCTTTGCCATGAGGACGTATCTTAACCGGATTGGCTTCATCGGCGATGAGTTCAAGAACTGTCGGGAGCATTTGTATCAACACCTGAGTGGCAACGCCGCCTGGCGGTATGGCTCAAGGGAGAATGTGCGCAGCCACATCGGAAGAAACGGAGGAAACCATGAACACTAAATGCAGGCTTTACATCGCCTACGGCTCCAACCTCAATCTGGAGCAGATGAAGCGCCGCTGTCCGACAGCCGAGGTTGTTGGCACGGCAGAGCTCAAAAACTGGCGGCTGAGGTTCCGGGGAGGAAGTCACAGCGCCGTTGCTACCATTGAGCGGGAGCAGGGGTTTACGGTCCCGGTGCTCATCTGGCGAATTCAGCCGGAGGATGAGGTCGCGTTGAATCGCTATGAGGGGTTTCCATTCCTCTACCGGAAGGAGACGCTCCGCTTGACTGTGAACGGTAAGCGGGTTCGGGCGATGGTTTACATCATGAACGCTGACCGCCACCCCTACGGTACCCCCTCTGCGGGCTACTTCAACACCATCCGCGAGGGCTATGAGAGCGCAAACTTTGACTCCAGTATCCTCTATGATGCTGTGAAACACTCCAAGGAGGCCACAGAATGACGGAAACTATCAGGAAACAGGTTCTGGCGGTCCGGGCTACTGGCGAGACTAATATGCTGGATACCCGGAGGGTTCAGGTGATTGCTAACCGCATGGGGTTCTATGAGTTGGTCGTCTATCTGGAGGAACATCGGACAGAGTATGCGAACTTCATTTTGACCGGTAGCACCGGGGAGGAAAAGTGATGAACACCTTAGATTATAACGTGTCAGGAGAGAAGCGCAAGCGGCTGGTGCGGGCGATGAGCGAGATTCTGGGTGAGGATGCGGTCTATCAGGGAGCGCCGTCTTTCGCCTACCAGGTCGATGATTATACTGTCAGCCGGAACGGACTGGTAACTTGCCCCGACACCGCTACTCGCGAGGAAATCATTCAGTTGGTTGGGACACTGCGGGAGCAGGGGTTTGTCCTTGAGAACCTCGAGGACGATTCCTCTGTCTTTACGGTAGAGATGCCGAGGACGGGGTTCACTACGACAGCCTTGGACAACCTCAAGAAAATTGTTGCCAGTAAAGCGGAGTTGTTCAAGAGAGCAATTGGAGTGGATACGCTGGAAATCGTCATTACAGAGGACAGGGTTCGGTTTCCGTGGTTCACACTCCACGGTCTGGAGGGTGAGGCTGATGCCTACACCAAACTGATTGCGGGCATCTGCGACATGGCAAAGCGCCAAAAGCGTGTGGTGGCCAGAGAGCGGCCTATCACCAATTACAAGTTCACTATGCGTGTATTTCTGATTCGGCTGGGCTTTATCGGACCGGGATACCAGACAGCACGGACGCTCTTACTCCGAAACCTCACGGGTAACAGCAGTTGGTTGGAGGGGCCTCCCCCGGAGCGGCGCAGGCCGCGCAGGAAGTGTTTGCCGCCCCAGCCAGCCGTGACGCTCCCGTTCAGCAAGGGCTGTAGTCTTTTGGAGGGGCTTGCCTACTGGCTCACGACCCATGGCACCATCCTGTCGGAAGAGAACCGCAGCAATGAGTATACCGGAGTGCGCACCGTCATGGTGCGCTGGCAAAACCAAAACTACAACATCATCCAGGTGGACGGAATGACCTGTAAAATCGAACAGGCGTAACCTCCACAGCACCTTAAAGCGGCGTTTGCAGCCGCATACCAGCCCGCCTTCGGTGGGCTGGTTTCCAAGGAACATCATCCTGAAGATGAGACTATTAACGATTTGATAACGATGCCGGGTCGCCTTGCTATCAGGGGACGGCAGAGTTATAATATAAGCAGTATTACTGCGAAAGGAGGCTTTTTAGATGAGTTTTTCTACAGAAAACCCGATGCAGGCGATTGCTGCCAGCATGACACCAAAGCTTGCTGTGTCCTACCTTCGCGTGTCGACACGCGGTCAGGCGGAGCGCGGCGGCGGGGCGGACGAAGGCTTTTCCATTCCCGCCCAGCGGGAGGCCAACAAAAGAAAAGCCCTCTCTATGGGGGCGATGATTGGTAAAGAGTTTGTGGATAGAGGCGCGTCCGCCAAATCCGCCGACCGCCCGGAGCTCCAAAAAATGCTGGAGTATGTGAAGGAAAATGCCGACCGGGTGGACTACGTTATTGTCCATAAGGTTGACCGTCTTGCCAGAAACCGTGGCGACGACATCGACATCATGCGGGTTCTTCGAGAATATGGTGTCCAGCTAGTTTCCGCCTCGGAAAGTATTGACGACACCCCGGCAGGGATGCTGCTGCATGGCATTATGAGCTCCATTGCGGAGTTTTACTCACAGAATCTTGCCACTGAAGTCAAAAAGGGTATGACGGAAAAAGCCCAACGTGGCGGGACCATCAGTCGTGCGCCGCTAGGATATAAAAATATCCACCGTGTTGACGAGAAAGGTCGCGAGGAACGCACTGTGATAATAGACGAGGAACGTGCTCCACTGATTAAGCTGGCATTTGAGGAATACGCTACTGGAAATTGGACGGTGGAAGATTTAGCGGAACACCTTGCAGCGTGCGGCTTGACCACTCGTGCTACGCCTCACGTCCCCTCTGCGCCGATTGACCGAAAAGCATTATATAAAGTGCTGGCGAACCGCTATTACACAGGTGTTTTGTCCTTCAAGGGAGTTGAGTATCCGGGGATACATCCGGCACTCGTCAGCAATGAGACTTGGCAGCAAGTCCAAGATGTGCTGGCCTCCCATGTCAATGGGGAGCGCACCCGTGAACACCCGCATTTTCTCAAAGGCAGTCTCTACTGTAGAAACTGCGGTTCGCGGATGATTATCAACTACACCAAGTCGCGCTCTGGTGTTCGCTACCCTTACTTCGTGTGCATCGGGCGGCATAATAAAGTAACAGATTGTAAGCAGAAAGCGGTTCTAATCAGCGAGGTAGAGCGGCAAGTTGAACAAATCTATGACCGATATTCCGTCCCGCCCGCTGTTCGCGAATATCTGGAGAACTTTTTACAAGGGAGCATTAAAACCGAGCGGCAAAAATATGAAACCGAGCTGGGTGGGTTGCGCCGGGAAAAAGACAAACTGGAACGCCAGCGGAAAAAACTGCTGGAGGCGCATTACAATGACGCCATCCCTC
This sequence comes from uncultured Oscillospiraceae bacterium, assembly GCA_910588365.1. GTDB lineage: Bacteria > Bacillota > Clostridia > Oscillospirales > Oscillospiraceae > Pelethomonas. Next base: position 7,979 of record CAJUQS010000144.1, read on the forward strand.
TCGACCTCATGAAGAGTGAACAGCAGAAAATCGCCAAACAGCTGGCGGCGATTAACAGCGAAATCAAAGCCCATGAATGCGCCTTTGAGAGCATATCAGAGCGGCTGTCAGAGGCTCTGAAGCTGGTGGAGGACTGCGGCAGAACCTACCGCATGGCAAGCGATCACATCAAGCGTATGATGAACCAGGCGATTTTCTCAAACTTATGGGTAGAAAAAGACGGACGCATCACAGCGGAGTTTGCTTCAATTTTCCAAATGCTTACCCAACCAGCTGAAGATGTGAAGGCACTTTACAAACAACAAAAAATCCGTGGTGCCGAAACACTCACGGATTTCCTGTCCGTTATCTCTAATCGTATCCAAAAATTTTTGGGGTGCGGTTGGAGTAACGACCTTTTGGTGCGCCTGAAGGGACTCGAACCCGCACGCGTTGCCGCACGAGAACCTAAATCTCGCATGTCTACCAATTCCATCACAGGCGCGTATGGTCCGCCGGACCTCCGCCCGGCGGTGCGTTCAGCGGTGGCCGGGAAAGCGCCGCCAAACGGGAAATGCACCTCATTATACTCCATCCATGCCGGTGTTGTAAAGCAAAATTTTTGAGATCTCTCCAGCGGCGCCGGGCCGGGTGCCCGGTGTTTTGTCTCATACGTCCAAAAGCCGCCAGGCTTTTTTGTCAATTCCGCCGAATTTTTCCAACCGGCCCAAAAAACCGAAAAAAAGTCCCCCATGGGGGGATTTTACACTTGCTTTTTCGGCCGGATTTTGTTAAGATACAGACAATGTATTGTGAAAAATGTGACAATACTATAGAGCCTGACATCATCTTCATTTGGAGAGAAAGGAGAAACGAGAGCACGTCACCGTGCTTTCCACATTCCGACTATGAAACTGATCACTGTCGAGCAAATGGAAGCCGCCACCGAACGGCTGCTGGAAACCGGCCGCAAGGTGGGCGCAGACTCCTGGCAACAGCGCGTCAAGAACCAGACCCCCCACTGCAAATTCGGCGAGGAGGGCATCTGCTGCCGCATCTGCTCCATGGGCCCCTGCCGCGTTACCCCCAAGGCGCCCCGCGGCATCTGCGGCTGCGATGTCCACGGCATCGTGGCCCGCAACTACCTGCGTTTCACCGCCGGCGGCGCCGCCACCCACTCCGACCACGGCCGCTCCATCTGCCATACCCTGTACCAGACCAAGGAGGGCGGCAACTATACGGTCAAGGACCCTGAGAAGCTCAAGAGAATCGCCGGCGAGTGGGGGATTGAGACCGAGGGCAAGGACATCTATGATCTGGCCCATGAGGTGGCCGAGACTGCTCTCATGGAGTACGGCAAGCCCTTCGGCAACGCCCGCTTCCTCTCCCGGGCCCCGGAGCACACCCGGAAGCTGTGGCACGACGCGGGCATCGAGCCCCGGGCCATTGACCGGGAGGTCTCCCAGTCCCTGCACATGACCCATATGGGCTGCTCCTCTCTGCCTGAGGCCCTGATCCGCCAGGCCCTCCGGGCCGGCCTGTGCGACGGCTGGGGCGGCTCCATGTGCGGCACCGAGTTCTCCGACGTGCTCTTCGGCACCCCCAAGCCCATCGACACCACCGCCAACCTCGGCGTCATGGAGAAGGACATGGTCAACATCGTTGTCCACGGACACGATCCCTCCCTGTCCGAGATGATCGTCTTCTATGCCCAGGATCCCGAGATGATCGCCCTGGCCAAGGAGAAGGGCGCCAAGGGCATCAACATCTGCGGCGTGTGCTGCACCGCCAACGAGGTGGCCATGCGCCACGGCATCCCCATGGCCGGCAACTTCCTCCAGCAGGAGAACGTGGTGCTCACCGGCGCCTGCGAGGCCATCGTGGTGGATGTCCAGTGCATCTTCCCCGCCCTGGGCCCTCTGTCGAAGTGCTTCCACACCAAGTTTGTCACCACCTCCGAGATTGCCCGGATGCCGGACAGCGAGTTCATCCACTTCAGTGAGGAGACCGCCGGCGAGAACGCCAAGGCCATCGTCCGCATGGCGGTGGAGAACTTCGTAAACCGCAACCAGGAGCTGGTCCACATCCCCGATTTGAAGACCAACGCCACCGTTGGCTACTCCCTGGAGGCCATCAAGAAGTGCCTAGACGGCGTGACCAACACCCAGGTGGATGTCACCGGCACCACCAAGCCCCTGGTGGAGTGCGTCCAGAGCGGCGTCCTCCGCGGCGCTGTGGCTATGGTCGGCTGCAACAACCCCAAGGTCCGCCCCGATACCGCCCACATCGCCCTCATGAAGAAGCTGCTGGCCAACGACATCATCATCGTTGTCTCCGGCTGCTCCGCCCAGGCTGCCGCCAAGGCCGGCCTGCTGGACAAGGAGGCCAAGGAGCTGTGCGGCGACGGCCTCAAGCGCGTGTGCGAGCTGGTCGGCATTCCCCCCGTTCTGCACATGGGCTCCTGCGTGGACATCTCCCGCATGATGGTCCTGGCCGCCGACGTGGCCAAGGATTCCGGCTGGAACATCTCCCAGATTCCTCTGGTGGGCTGCGCCCCTGAGTGGATGAGCGAGAAGGCCGTATCCATCGGCAACTACGTCGTCGCCACCGGTATCGACACCTTCCTGGGCGTGGATCCCTACACCAAGGGCTCCGAGGAAGTGACCAACCTGCTCCAGGGCGAGCACGGCATCAAGGACTGGGTCGAGGCCAAGTACACTGTGGAGCTGGACATCGAGAAGCTGGGCGACCGGATGATCGAGGCCATCGAGGCCAAGCGCGTGGCGCTGGGCATCTAAGGCACGGCATACATACTTTTTCTTTGTGAACAAAGAAAAAGTATCAAAAAGAAAAACTTTTTGCGTAAAACTCCGTTTTGCTTGTTTTAGAGAAAGGCGGACGCTTTTCGGCAAAAGCTCTTTTTGATTCTTTTTCTCCCGAGAAAAAGAATCAATACTTGAAAACCCTGGGAGGAACCCTGCATGAAAGTCGCCATCACCGGCAAGGGCGGCGTGGGCAAGACCACGTTTGCCTCCACCCTCTGCCGCCTCTACGCTGCGGAGGGACGCAATGTTCTGGCCGCTGACGTGGACCCGGACGCCAACCTCGGGCTGGCGCTGGGCCTGACGGAGGAGGAGGTCAACGCCATCGTCCCCGTCTCAAAGATGAAGGAGCTGGCCAAGGAGCGCACCGCCGCCAACGAGTCCAATACCTTCTACAAGCTCAATCCCGAGGTCTCCGACCTGCCCGACGAGTTGTCCAAGGATGTCAACGGCGTCAAGCTACTGGTCATGGGCACCGTGGATACCGGCGGCAGCGGCTGTGTGTGCCCGGAGCACGTGATGCTCAAGGCCATATTGTCCAACCTGGTCTTCCGCAAGGATGACGTGGTAGTTATGGACATGGAGGCCGGGCTGGAGCACCTGGGCCGGGGGACCGCGTCCGTGATGGACCAGTTCGTCGTGGTCATCGAGCCCGGCGCGCGGAGCATCCAGACCTACGAGCGGGTCAAGAGCCTGGCCCGTGACATCGGCGTCACAAAGGTCCGGGTAGTGGCCAACAAGGTCCGGGACGAGCGGGACGAGGCGTTTATCCGCCAGCGCATCCCGGCGGAGGACTTCCTGGGGTTCATCCACTATAACGCCGACGTCATTGAGGCGGACCGCAACGGCCAGTCCCCCTTTGACTACAGCGGCAAGGCCGTGGAGGAGATCCGGGCCATCAAGGAAAAAATGGACGCCGGGAAGTAGGCATATCTGTTGTTCTTTTGAACAGGAAAGCTTTTTTCGCAAATCCCCGGCTTGCTTTATCATGTCATACCAAGAGAAAGGCGGCAGCCTTTCGAAGAAAGTTCTTTTTGTGTCCTTTTTCTTTCAAGAAAAAGGATGAATACCCAATTTACAGAGTATCGTGAGGAGTGAAAATATAACGTGAAAACATTATTTGAACGCGTTTTCTCCGGCAACGACGAGATGTATGCCCAGGCGGTCAAGGCTGTAGACGAGGCCATGGCCAAGCTCGGCCCCAGCGCCCCCGCCACCTTCGGCGACACCGCCTACTCCCTGCCCTGCCTCTACGCCATGACCGGCCGGAAGGTCGCCACCGTGGGCGAGGCCAAGGAGGCCCTGGAGAACGAAATCAAGGGCTTTATGACCCGTAACAACCGCACCAAGGACATCTTCACCTCCGGCGTGGCTACCGCCCTCTCCGCCGAGATGATCGAGCTGATGAAGTACGCCATGGCCGGCGGCACCCCCTATGAGGAGCCCGTCCAGGGCCATTTCACCGACGCCCAGGTCCGTGAGCTGGGCGTCCCCCTGGTCACCCGGGACATCCCCGGCGTCGCTGTTATCATCGGCGCGGCCCCCACCGCCGAGGAGGGCGTGGAGCTGGTCAAGGAGTACCAGTCCCAGGGTATTTTTGTCACCCTGGTGGGCGGCATCATTGACCAGTGCATTGAGAAGGGCGTGAAGCTGGGCTTCAATGTCCGCAACGTGGCGCTGGGCCGCGACCTCTCCAGTGTGGCCCACGTGGTCAGCGTGGCACTGCGCGCGGCGTTCATCTTCGGCAGCGTTCAGGCCGGAGACTATGAGGCCATGTGGCGCTACACCATGGACCGCGTGTTTGCCTTTGTCAACGCCTACGCCCCTGTGGACGACATGACCGTGGCCTGCGGCGCCGGCGCCATCCAGCTGGGCTTCCCCGTTGTCACCAACGACACCGAGGAGAACAACATGTTCCGGGTGCCCAAGAGCCTGATCATCCAGCCGGACATCAGCAAGTTCAACGCCACCTCCCTGGAGGCCCGGGACATCAAGATCAAGATTACCAAGATCGACATCCCCGTGGCGTTCTCCTCCGCCTTCGAGGGCGAGATCGTCCGCCGCGGCGACATGCAGCTGGAGTTCGACGGCTCCCGCAAGACCGGCCTGGAGCTGGTGCGTAGCAAGGAGCTCAGCGAGGTGGAGGATCACCGCTTCACCCTCATCGGGCCCGACTTTGACCAGTTCGAGGTGGGCAGCAAGGTGGACTTCTGCATGGTGGCCGACGTGGCCGGCAAGAACATGACCAGCGATTTCGAGTCTGTCTTTGAGCGGAAGTTCCACGCCTACATCAACTGCATGGAGGGTGTCATGCACACCGGCCAGCGCGATGTCATCCGTGTCCGCATCAGCAAGGCCGCCTTTGAGGCCGGCGTACGTGCCAAGGATTTCGCCGAGGTGCTGTATGCCAAGCTCAAGAGCGACTATGACGCCGTCATCGACAAGTGCGAGGTCACCATCATCACCGATCCCGCCGAGTGCGAGAAGTTCCGCCATGAGGTGGCCATCCCCGCCTACGAGAAGCGCGACGAGCGTCTGGGCAGCCTGACGGACGAGAACGTGGACCAGTTCTACACCTGCATCATGTGCCAGTCCTTCTCCCCCAGCCACGTGTGCATCGTCACCCCCGAGCGTCTGGGCCTGTGCGGCGCGGTGAGCTGGCTGGACGCCAAGGCCACCAACGAGCTGGATCCCTCCGGCCCCTGCCAGATCGTCCCCAAGGAGCACATCATTGACGAGAATATCGGCCGCTGGGAAGAGGTCAACGACGCGGTGAAGAAGTACAGCCAGGGCGCCCTGGAGTCCGTCACCCTGTACTCCATTATGGAGGACCCCATGACCTCCTGCGGCTGCTTCGAGTGCATCTGCGGCATCGAGCCCTTCTCCAACGGCGTGGTCATTGTCAACCGTGAGCACGCGGGCATGACCCCCTTGGGCATGACCTTCTCCGAGATGGCCTCCATGACCGGCGGCGGCGTACAGACTCCGGGCTTCATGGGCCACGGCAAGCACTTCATCGCCTCCAAGAAGTTCATGAAGGCCGAGGGCGGCCTGAGCCGCATCGTCTGGATGCCCAAGGCCCTGAAGGACCAGGTTGCCGAGAAGGTCAACCAGTCCGCCAAGGACCTCTACGGTATTGACAATTTCTGCGACATGATCGGCGATGAGACCATTGCCGAGGATCCCGAGACCTTGATGACCTACCTCTCCGAGAAAGGCCATCCGGCTCTGAGCATGGATCCCCTGATGTAAGAGTACCAGATAAAAGGACGCCGTCCCTGCGGGGACGGCGTCCTTTTATCGAGATAATGTACGCTTAGCTCTCTTTTTCCAGCTTCCAGCGGGCGTCCTTGATGGTGAGGGTACGCTGCTTCTTCTTGCTGCTGGACATGCCGGCCTTGACGGCGCGGCCCGTGGGCGTAGCCGCCAGACCGCCCAGGGCGGTCTCCCGCAGCTCCACCGGCAGACGGCGGCCCACCTCGCCCATGGCGTCGATGACCTCGTCCACGGGGATGCGGCTCTCAATGCCCGCCAACGCCATGTCCGCCGCGGCAATGGCGTTCACCGCGCCGATGACGTTGCGCTTGATGCAGGGAACCTCCACCAGGCCCGCCACCGGATCGCAGACCAGACCCATCAGGTTCTTCAGCGCCATCGCCACCGCGTGGCAGAGCTGCTCCTCCGTGCCGCCCCGCAGGTAGACCAGCGCGCCCGCCGCCATGGCGGAGGCACTGCCGATCTCCGCCTGACAGCCGCCGGCGGCGCCGGAGATGCAGGCACGGTAGGCGATCACCGCGCCGATGCCGCTGGCGGTGAACATAGCCTCCAGCATCTTCTCCTCCGGGATGTTCTCCCGCCAGTAGAGGGGGATCAGCACCGCGGGCATGACGCCGCAGGCCCCCGCCGTCGGCGCCGCCACCACCCGGCGCATACAGGCGTTGCTCTCGCCCATGGACAGCGCCTCCGCGATGACCTGTGCCATGAACTCCCCGCCGATGGGTGTGGTGGAGGCGTAATCGTGCATCTGCTTGCCCTGGCCGCCCGCCAGACCGCTGAGGCTGCGCCGTTCGCCGGTGTAGACCTGAGAGGCCTCCCGCATGACGTGCCACGCCTGGGCCATCTTATCCAGGGAGTTTCCCCGGGAAACGCCGCGGTTTTTCATATCTGTCTCCAGGATGATCTCCCAGAAGGGCTTGCCCTCCCGCTTCGCGGCGGCGACAATCTCCTGCATAGAATCCAGATTCATGTCAACTCTCCCTCCTATAGTGGATGACCTGCAAAATGCCGGGCTGCTTCTCAATCAGCTCTACGATGTAGCCGGGTATCGGGTCGTCCGTCTCAATAATCATCATCACGTTCCCGCCCTTGGTGCTCCGGTGCAGGCTCATGTTGGCCACGTTCACCTGCGCCAGCGCAAGGGCCGTGGCCACATCGGACAGACTGCCCTGGCCGTCCATATTCTGGACAATCAGCGTGTGGTAGTCGCCGGAAAAGCTGACCCGCGTTCCGTCCAGCTTATCCACCATGATGCGGCCGCCGCCGGTGGAGCTGGCCTGCATCTTCAGCCGCCGGCCGGAGACGCCCTCCACCTCCATTTTCACGCTGTTGGGGTGGGCGTCCCGCAGGTCGATCTCGTCAAAGGTGAACTTCAGCCCCTGCTCCTCCGCAATGGTAAAGCTGTTGGGAATCTCCATATCATCGGTAGCCAGACCCAGCAGGCCCGCCACCAGCGCCTTGTCGGTGCCGTGGCCCACGCCGGTTTCGGCAAAGGAGCCGTGGAGGTACAGCGCTGCCTTTACCGGCTGCTCCCCCAGAAGGGTGCGGGCCATGCGCCCAATGCGCACGGCGCCGGCGGTATGTGAGCTGGACGGTCCCACCATGATGGGGCCCATAATGTCAAATACGTCTATCATGCTCGGCACTTCCTCTCCTGCGAAATTAAGAATATCATACCATATCTGCCCGATTAGTCAACAACTCCTGGAAGATTTAAGTTGCATTTTTCCGAACAGGCCCTTATACTCAGGAAAGAGGCCGCCTGCCGGCCTGTGAAAGGCAGCGTTCCCGCAGCGCGAAACCGCCGCCGGGATTATTCGGCCCCGGCGGCGGTTTCGATTTAGAACCTGTATTCACAACCGTTGAACGCTGTCTGGCCAGTCTTTTTCCCGCCATACTGCGTCACTTTCCCTTGCAATCCGTCAGGATTGCTGCGGAAAATCTCCTTGTCTGACGAGAAAAATCCTCGTCCATCCAGCATCCCCTGGTTATGAATACAGGTTCTTACTTCGTTTCCTCCTCCTCCGCATAGGTGGAGCGGTAGCGGCGCATACTCGCCGCAAAGAGCTCGCCGTTGGTAGGAGGCGTGTATGTAATGGCATTGGCGCCCGCCTGGATCGTCTCCAGGATGGTTGCATCTGAGGGACCGCCGGTGGCGATGATGGGGATATCCGGGAACTTCTCCCGGATTTGCCGGACAATGGCCGGCGTCTCCGCCGCGCCGGATACGTTCAGGATGTCCGCGCCGCAGGCGATGCGTTTGGCCACGTCCATCCTGGCCGAGACGATGGTGGCAATCACCGGGATATCCACGACCGCCTTGATCTGAAAGATGGTCTGGTCGGTGATGGGGGCGTTAACCACCACGCCGAAGGCGCCCTGGTGCTCGGCATAGGCCGCCAGGCGTACAGAGCGGGGACCGTTGGTCATCCCCCCGCCCACGCCCACCAGCACCGGCACATCGGAGACATTGATGATGGCCTGGGCAATACTGGGCTGAGGTGTAAAGGGGTAGACGGCAATGATGGCGTCGGCGTTGACGTTTTTGATGATGGCCACATCCGTGGAAAAGACCAGGGATTTGATCCTTCGGCCAAAGATACGGATTCCGCTGCACTCGGCGATGCAGTCAGGAACCTCCAGTGAGTGGCTCCGCAGGGTCCCGCTGTAGGTTGGTACGACTTTTTGCATGGCAGGCTCCTTTCCCGTCCCGATATGTGGCGTCTGCCGGCGGCGGGATGCCCGGGCAGACTTCGCGTCTCTATGTCTATAGTATATCAAATTTTTGTCTCATCCTCAAGGGACAAACCTGTCCAGACTGTAAACAAGCTGTGAATCAACTGTAAAGAAAGGGAGACATCTTATGACTGAGAAAGTAACACTGGTTCGCCGGGACAACCTGCCCATGCCCCTGATCCTCCTGGTCTCTCCGGAGGATTTGGCGGACTGGTACGCCCAGCAGCTTCTGGGTACTCTGGAGCGGGGGGAGCGTGTATTGTCCATTTCCTGCTTCGACACCGCCAAAACCATGGGGGTTGATATGGGCCGTGCGGCCCGGGCTGTTTTGAAGGCGGTGACAGATGTACTCTACGACCATCCCGAGGCGGAGAGCCTGACGATTTTCTGCGGCGATGATGCCAGCTACCGCGCATATTCCTTTTACTGGAATATGCTGTATGCGGAATCCAAGCCCAACCATGGAGATTAGACGGCAGCTGCTTATACTCGTTATGTAAAGTCCTTTTTGAATCAGCTGTCTATCAGAGGAAATCGTCTGAATTATCGGATGATTTCCTCTGATTTTTTGCCTTTTTGGGGCGGAAAGTCAGGGCGCTGCCACCACCACTACCACCGCGCTACCACCACCATATCCCCTGCAGCCCCTGCAATTCCAGCACTCATAACGACACCGGTTGACATAAATTGTCCACCTGCTACCAGTTTCCAAAAACACGCTACCAGTCCATTCCTCCGGTGCCCCTCAACCCCTTGCGCCGCAGGGCTTCCGCCTCCCGCCCTCCCCGGGTAAGTGCTTTGGTACAAGCCGTTTTCAGCTGTTTTTCGCAACTTTTCCGGCATGTTTCCGCTCCCGGCTTTCCCGGCAATTTTAAAGGAGGAAACACCCACATGAGAAATCTCAAGAAGATTCTCGCACTGGTGCTGGCACTCGTCATGAGCCTTTCCCTCATGGCTGTCGCCAGCGCCGACGATGAGCTCAACCTGGGCGACGTCAGCGAA
>CAJUQS010000145.1 GCA_910588365.1 uncultured Oscillospiraceae bacterium
AAAATGACGCGGGGCAAGGCGGAGGATGCAGGCGGGCTGACGCCCGCCAAAGACGACAACGCCGCCCCGTATCATTTTGACCGCCGAACTTTACCGATTTTCAAGTGCGTCGACTATACCAGCCTATTCCCCGTCCTTTTTCTCCAGAATCTCCATGAACTCCGCGCCGGTGATGGTCTCCTTCTCGCAGAGGAACCGGGAGAGCTCCCGGAGCTTGTCCTCATTCGCCCGCAGGAGGTTTCGCGCCTTTTCGTGCTGGGCCTTCACGGTCTCCACCACCATCTGGTCGATTTTCGCCGAGGTTTCCGGGGCACAGATCAGGGAGGTGTCGCCGCCCATATACTGGTTGGTGACGGTCTCCAGGGCCACCATATCAAAGTCACCGCTCATGCCGTACCGGGTGATCATGGCCCGGGCCAGCTTGGTGGCCTTCTCGATGTCGTTGGAGGCCCCGGTGGTGATGGATTGGAACACCAACTCCTCGGCGGCCCGGCCCCCGGTGAGGGTGGCGATCTGGTTCTCCAGCTCCTCGCGGCTCATGAGGTTGCGCTCCTCCTGCTCCACCTGCATGGTGTAGCCAAGGGCCCCGGAGGTGCGGGGAATGATGGTGATCTTCGCCACCGGGGCGGAGTGGGTCTGGAGGGCCGCCACCAAGGCGTGGCCGATCTCGTGGCAGGAGACGATCATCCGCTCCTTGTCGGAGAGGATCTTGTTCTTCTTCTGGTACCCGGCGATGACCACCTCAATGCTCTCCTGGAGGTCCTCCTGGGTCACCATGCCCCGCCCCTGCCGCACCGCCCGCAGGGCGGCCTCGTTGACCATGTTGGCCAGCTCCGCGCCGGACGCGCCGGACGCGGCCCGGGCAATGGCGTTGAAGTCCACGTTCTCCGCCAGCTTCACCCGCTTGGCGTGGACCCTCAGGATGGCCTCCCGGCCCTGGAGATCCGGCAGCTCCACGGGTACCCGCCGGTCAAACCGGCCCGGGCGCAGCAGGGCGGGATCCAGGGTTTCCGGGCGGTTGGTGGCCGCCAGGATCACCACGCCCTTGCTGCCCTCGAAGCCGTCCATCTCTGTCAGCAGCTGGTTGAGGGTCTGCTCCCGCTCGTCGCTGCCGCCCATGCCGGATCCGTCCCGCTTCTTGCCGATGGTGTCGATCTCGTCAATGAAAACGATGCAGGGGGCTTTCTCGTTGGCCTGCTTGAAGAGGTCGCGGACCTTGTTGGCGCCCATGCCCACAAACATCTCCACAAACTCCGAGCCGGAGATGGAGAAGAAGGGCACCCCCGCCTCCCCGGCCACGGCCTTGGCCAGCAGGGTCTTGCCGGTGCCCGGAGGTCCCACCAGCAGCACGCCCTTGGGCATCTTCGCGCCGATGGCCTGGTACTTCTGGGGGTTGTGGAGGAAGTCGACAACCTCCATCAGGTTCTCCTTGGCCTCATCCTCGCCGGCCACGTCGGTGAACTTGATACCCGTCTCGCTGGCGATGTAGACCTTGGCGCTGCTCTTGCCGAACTGCATGGCGCTGCCCATGGGCCCGCCGCCCATGCGGTTCATCATCGCCCGGCTCATCAGCTGGCCCAAGAGGATGAAGATGACCACAGGCACACCAAAGGTGAGCAGCAAGCTAAGGAAGGGATTCATCTCCTCTGCCTTCACCGCACCAAAAGTACACCCGCTCTCCGTCAGTCGGTTGATAAGCTCCATGTCGTTGGGGAAAATAACTGTGCTGTAGAGTGCCGGCGTCTCCCCTTCCCCGGCCACGCCGGCGAAGTAGACCATATCCTCCTCCACCTGGGCCATGGAGACCTCCCGGCGCTCCAGCATGTCGATAAAGGTGCCGTAGTCCACCTGGGTAATCTGCTGGCGCATCAGCCTGGGGAAGAGCAGGGTATTGAGGAGGATGACCACCACCAGGACAATCAGATAGTAGAACATCAGCGGTTTGCGGGGCTTCTCCATTTTTTGCATGATAAAATCGTTCTCCTTCCTGTCTTTTCGTTCTCTTACGAACCATATTTTACAGAAAATCCCTGTTAAATCAATAACATTCCGTGAACAAAGTCGGAAGTTTTTGTAACAACGGGATTTTTGCCGCAGACCTTTATTTATTGGGTAACATGGTATACTCTGCCCAAAAAGGCGGAAGAAAACCGCCCTTGCCTGAAACAGGGAGGGTAGGACTGCGGCGGGAGAACCGGCGGAGGAGTGGTTTTTGGATGGCACAGCCGCCCCGCCGCGTATGTTTTCCCCACCTTCCGCAAAGACTACCCACTGAAAGCGAGGGATCATCCATGGAAGAAGAGACCAAGACCACCGCGCCCGCCGGCGAGGACGGCGAAAAGGACGGGCGCAGCCAGCAGATCGTCGACTTCGGCTCCGCCGTGACCCGCAGCGAGCGGGGGAACATCTACACCCTGACCATCATCGGCCAGGTGGAGGGCCACCAGGTCCTGCCGGAGACGGCGAAGACCACCAAGTACGAGCACGTCATGCCCCTGCTGGCCAGCCTGGAGCAGAACGAGGAGATCGACGGCATCCTCCTGCTGCTGAACACCGTGGGCGGGGACATCGAGGCGGGTCTGGGCATCGCGGAGCTGATTTCCGGCATGCGAAAGCCCACCGCCAGCCTAGTGCTGGGGGGCGGCCACTCCATCGGCGTGCCCCTGGCGGTGGCCCCCAAGGTGAGCCTGATTGTGCCCTCTGCCTCCATGACCATCCACCCGGTGCGGATGAACGGCACGGTCATTGCCGCCCCCCAGACCTTCAACTACTTCGAGCGTATCCAGGAGCGGATCGTCAGCTTCGTGGCCAAGAACAGCGGCATCAGCAAGAAGAAGTTTTTAAGCCTCATGCTGAAGACCGGCGAGATGGCGGCGGACGTGGGCAGCGTCATCTACGGCGAGGAGGCGGTGGAACTGGGCCTCATCGACCGCATCGGCGGGCTCAGCGATGCCCTGGACTGCCTCTACGACCAGATCGCCCAGGTCCGCCAGGAGAGGCGGGCGGTGCTGGCCGGGGCAGAGTGAGCGCACGGGCGGCGGGGAAGCCCTCTCCGCCGCCCGCGCCCTCTTGAATTTTCCCGCCTGTTATTGTAGAATAGAACCCGCAGAGGCAGCTACATAGGCGCCCCGCGGCGCCGCAATCATGGTCAAGAAACAACTTCCCTCGCGCCGGTGAGGCGCGAAGAAAAGAGGATGCAAATGGCAGGCAACAGAATCGGCAGAATCAACGAGGAGATCCAGAGGGAGCTCTCGGGACTCATCAGGACACTGAAGGACCCCCGCCTCCAGGGCGGGCTGTTCACCATCACCCACGTGGATACGACAAACGACCTCCGCTATGCGCGGATCTTCATCTCCGCCCTGGACAAATCCCAGGAGAAGGACATGATGAAGGGACTGAAGTCCGCTGCCGGCTATCTGCGCCGGGAGCTGGGGGCGGCAGTCAACCTGCGCTATACGCCGGAGCTGCAGTTCATCGCCGATGACTCCATTGAGCAGGGCGCGCATATTCTGGAGATGCTGCGCAACCCGGAGGTGGTCAAACCCGCCAACCCGGCCAACGAGCACATCGTCCTGGAGGATGAAGCATGAGCGCGGCGGTGACGGCGAGGGAGGCAGCTGCGCTGCTGGCCCGGCAGGACAACATCCTGATCCTGACCCACCGCCGCCCGGACGGCGACACCATCGGCTGTGCCGCCGGACTGTGCGCCGCCCTGCGGCAGCTGGGCAAGACCGCCTGGCTCCTCTACAACCCGGATATCACGGCCAGCAACCAAATCTACGCCGCGCCCTTCTGGGCCCCGGAGGACTTTCAGCCGGAGTATGTGGTCAGCGTGGACATCGCCGCCCGGAGCCTCTTCTTTCCCGGCGGGGAGGCCTATTTCGACCGCATTGGCCTAGCTGTGGACCACCACCCCTCCTTCGAGGGCTTTGGCGAATACAGCTGTGTGGACGCCTCACGGGCGGCCTGCGGGGAGATTGTGTACGAGATCTGCCGGGAGCTGGGGGAGATTACGGCGGAGGTGGCACTGCCCCTGTACGCCGCCGTGAGCACGGATACGGGCTGCTTCGTCTACGCCAACACCACCGCCGATACCCACCGGGTCGCGGCGGCGCTGCTGGAGACGGGCATCGACTATTTTGCCGTCAACAAGCGCCACTTCCGCACCAAGAGCCGCAGGCGTCTGGCGCTGGAGGCGGATCTGCTGGGCAATATGGAGTTCTTCCACGAGGGGAGGGGCGTGTTCATGGCCGCCTCCCGGGCGCTGATGGAGCGGGTGGGCGCAACGGAGAACGACGCCGAGGATCTCAGCCAGCTGGCGGGGATCATTGAGGGCGTGGACTGCGGCGCGGTGCTGCGGGAGCTGGGGCCCGACCAGTGGAAGCTGAGCCTGCGCACCGGGGCCAACGGCCGGGTGAACGCCACGGAGGTATGCCGCCTCCTGGGCGGCGGCGGCCACGCCATGGCAGCGGGGGCCACCCTGGAGGGGGAGCTGCCGGCGGTCAAGGCGAAGATTTTGCAGGCCATAGACCAGGTTAAGGCGGAGTGATTCCGGACCGGGAATAAGACTGGCCAGACAGCGTTCAACGGTTTTGAATACAGATTCTAAGAGCCTGTTTAATATCTCAACGTGTATGGATTGGCTAGCGGATTTTTTGCCCTGCAAGGCAAAAATCCGCAGGCATCCTGACGGATTGCAAGGATTTTTAACGCAGTCAGGGCGGAAAATATGCCGCCAAGGCGGGCGCGGGGAGATGTTAAACAGGCTCTAAACAATCAAAGCGCCTAGGTGCTGCACCCAGACGCTTGTTTTGTATGAAAAGAAGGTTGTAAACTCAGCAGGTGGCGCCGCCCACCAGATGAAGCTCGGCGTCCAGGATCTGCTGCTTGCGCTCCAGGAGCTCATTGCCCAGCAGCTGGGCCTCCACGTTCTCAAAGCCCAGGCGCTCAATGGTCTTGGCGAAGCGCTCGCCGGTCTTGCCCTGCTCGCGGAAGAGCAGAATGGCCTTCTCGATAACCGCCAGGGCTTCCTCCTTGTCGGTGAATACCTTGCTGAGGGCCCGGCCCTGGGCAATCTTCTTGCCCCAGCGGCCGCCGATGTAGATCTTGTAGCCGTAGGTACCCTCGTCCAGAGCGTCAAAGTGGCAGGTGCCGATGCAGCGGCCGCAGTTGTTGCAGATATCCTTGTCGATCTCCAGCACGCCGTCTTCCAGCTTGGCCGCGCCCATGGGGCAGGCCTGGACGACGCCGCACTTCTTGCAGCCGTTGCACTCGTCGGGATCCAGGCCGGGGATGCGCTGGCCGATGATGCCCAGGTCGTTCAGATCGGGCTTGACACAGTTGTTGGGGCAGCCGCCCACGGCGATCTTGAACTTGTGGGGCAGGCGTACGGTGTGGTAGCCCTCGTAGAAGCGGTGGTGGATCTCCTCGCTGAGGCCGAAGGAGTCCAGCAGGCCGTATTGGCAGGTGGTGCCCTTGCAGGCCACCACGGGGCGGACCAGGGAGCCGGTACCGCCGGTCACTAGGCCTTCCTTGGCGATATAGGCCTGGAATTCCTCGATCTTGTCATAGGGGATGCCCTGGACCTCGATGGTCAGGCGGGTGGTGAAGGTGACGGTGCCGTTGCCGAACTTCTCGGCGGCCTCGGCGATGCACCGCTGCTGGGCGGCGGTGATTTTGCCGTTGACGGTGATGATGCGGCCGGAGAAGTTGTCCGTGCCCTTGTTGCTGAGAAAGCCCATTGCCTTGACCCGCTTCTCATCGGCGGCGCTGATGGTCAGTGTTGCCATAGATATTACCTCCAATTATTTATTTTTCCAACGTGTGCTCCTCCGCCTCGCCGTCCATGCCGTGCTCTTGATTTGGCACATGAGCGAAGCGGAGCCGCGCGGATAAAAGTTTTCCTTTTCTGCTTCCCGTTCTTTTGCTCGCAAACGAAAGGGAGGCGCGTGCCTTAGAGCCTGTTTAACATCTCCCCGCGCATGTCTTGGCGGCGTATTTTCCGCCCTAACTGCGTTAAAAATCCTTGCCATCCGTCAGGATGCCTGCGGATTTTTGCCTTGCAGGGCAAAAAATCCGCTCGCCAATCCATACACGTTGAGATATTAAACAGGCTCTTACTCGACCTCCGTGGCGGCCGCGCCGCCCTCCAGGACCTTGGTGTTGGTGTACCCGTAGAACTTCAGACGGTTCTGGACCAGATAGGCCTGCTTTCCCTTGTTGCAGACCAGCAGGATCTTGTCGTCCCTGCCCAGGCCCTCCACGGGGCCGTCGATGGAGCCGAGGCCCAGATAGCGCCTGCCCTCAAGGAAGGGGGCCCGGCCGCAGTCCACGATCTCGCAGCCCTCGGCGGCCCCGGCGGCGTACTCCGCCGGCGTGACGGACTCCATGCCGCCGTCCATCTTGTTGAGCAGCACGTTGAGGGCGGTGGCAAGGGGGTGGATGGCTGTGGAGAAGGGGGGCGCGTAGGCGAAATCCAGGCCCGCCAGCTGGTCCACCGCGGCGCCCAGGGAGATGGCGGTGACGGCGATGTCCGTGACCTTGTCCACCGCGCCGGGGCCCAGTACCTGGACGCCCAGGAGCTTCCGGGAGGTCCGGTCGGCGGTGAGCTTGATGAGGAGGACGCCGGATCCGGGGTAGTAGTGGGCCTTGTCGTCCACGGCGGCGGTGGCGGTGACCACGTCAAAGCCCTCGGCCCTGGCGACGGTTTCGGTGAGGCCGGTGCGGCCCACGTTCAGCCCGCCGGGGAGCTTGGCCACGCCGGTGCCCAGGACGCCGGGGTAGGAGACATCCTTCCCGGCCAGATTTTCCGCCAGGATCCGGCCCGCGATGTTGGCGGTGGAGCCCATGGGGGACCAGGCGGGCTTGCCGGTCTGACGGTTGGTGACCATGGCGCAGTCGCCGGCGGCGTAGATGTCCGCCACATTGGTGCGCATGTGCGCGTCCGTGAGGATAGTGCCCTTGAACATCTCAATACCGGAACCCTCCAGGAAGGCGGTGTTGGGGCGGATGCCGATGGCCAGCACCAGGGCGTCGGCCTTCATGGCCCGCTTGCTGGTGAGGACCTTCTCCACCTTGCCGCTGCCCTCCACGCCCTCCAGGGACACGCCGGTCATGGGCATGATGCCCGCGTCGGCCATTTTGTTCTCCACATATTCGCACAGCTCCGGGTCCAGGAAGTTGGGCAGGACGTGGGGGGCGAAGTCGATAACCGTGGTCTTCACGCCCTTGGCGGCCAGGTTCTCCGCCACCTCCAGGCCGATGAAGCCGCCGCCGGCCACGACGGCCCGCTTGATCCCGCCGCCCTCCAGGGCCTCCCGCAGGGCGATGGCATCGTCCGGGGTGCGCATGACGAACACGTTCTGCAAATCCAGGCCCTGGACAGGGGGGAGGAAGGGGGACGCGCCGGTGGCAATCACCAGCTTGTCATAGCTGTACTCCTGCTCCTCGCCGGACTGGAGGTCCCGGGCGATTACCTTGTGCTCCGCGGGCTTCACCGCCGTGGCCTCGGTCTGGGTGAGGACCCTGGCGCCGGTGAGACTGGCGAATTTTTCGGGGGTGTTGACAATCAGCTCGCTCTTCTCCTGGATGACCCCGCCCACGTAGTAGGGCAGGCCGCAGCCGGCGTAGGAGATGTCCCTGCCCTTGGTCAGCACGGTCACCTCGCAGCTGCGGTCCTCGCGCAGCAGCTTGGCGGCCACCTTGGTTCCCGCCGCCACGCCGCCCAATACCAGTACCTTCATATGATCGTCTCCTTTACTGGATTTTATCGGTAAACACCCGTTTTCTTGAAAGAAAAAGGGTCAAAAAGAACCTTCTGCGGCAAAGCCGCCGCTTTGCCCGTCAGTTGGGGGGAGGCGCTGCCGGAGCGCCCGGATGTACGCCGGCGTGGTCCCGCAGCAGCCGCCGGCTAGATTCGCCCCGGCGGAAACCAGGACGGCCATGTGCCGGGCGAAGGCCTCGGGGCCCATGCTGTAGCGGGCCCGGCCCAGCTCGTCGATGGCGGGGATGCCCGCGTTGGGCTTGGCAACGACCGGGATGTCCACCGCCTCCCGGATGGAGCGGACCACCGCCTCCAGCTGGTCGGGGCCTACGGAGCAGTTGACCCCCACCGCGGCAGCCCCCATCTCCTGGAGGGCGGCGGCCGCCTCCCGGACGTTCCCGCCAAGGGGGAGGGTGCCGTCCGACTCCGCGGAGAAGGAGCACCACACCGGCAGATCGAGGTCCGCCGCCGCGTCCAGAGCGGCCACGGCCTCGTCCATCCCCATCAGAGTCTCCAGCGCGAAAAGGTCCACGCCCGCCGCGGCCAGCGCCTCCATGTGCTCGCGGTAGATGTCGTAGGCCTCGCCGTAGGACAGAGATCCCAGGGGCTCCAGGGGCTGGCCCAGGGTGGACAGATCGCCTGCCACCAGCGCCCTGCCTCCGGCGGCCTCCCTTGTCAGGGCGGTCAGCCGGGCGTTCAGCGCCCCTGTTTCCCGCTCCAGGCCAAAGTCCTTCAGGCGCAGGCGGTGTGCGGAGAAGGTCGGTGCGCAGAGGATCGCACTCCCCGCCTCCACGTAGCCGCGCTGAAGCTCCAGTATGACCTCCGGATGGTCCAGTATCCACGTCTCCGCGCAGACACCGACCGGCATCCCTGCCGCCCGGAGATTGCTGCCGGTGGCGCCGTCCAGAAGGACCGTGCCGGCCTGGGTCAGCCGGGTAAATTCTTGTTTCGTCATGGCGTCCCCCCTGGAGCCTGTTTTCAAACAGACTCTAAAAAACAGTAC
Source organism: uncultured Oscillospiraceae bacterium (assembly GCA_910588365.1). GTDB lineage: Bacteria > Bacillota > Clostridia > Oscillospirales > Oscillospiraceae > Pelethomonas. The sequence continues at coordinate 8,769 of CAJUQS010000145.1, forward strand.
ATAAAAACACTTGGTATCATACAGGATTCAAGGGGTGATTGCAAGCGTTTTCTGGTTTTTGCAACAAAATCCCACATGGAATCAGAGGCCGGCTGAAAGAAACCCCCTGACGCGGAAAGTACGCAGCGTCAGGGGGCGGTTCATATCCCGGTCGGCATCAAAAGCCGGATACCATGGTTTTTACGTCTGACCGGATTACTCCTCCGCCAGGGCCTTCGCCTCGGCAATGGCTTTCTCCTGGGCGGCAGCGGGGCACTCCTCGTAGCGGATGAAGTGAAGAGTGAAGGTGCCGCGGGACTGGGTCATGGAGCGCAGGTCGATGGCGTAGGTCATCATCTCCGCCATGGGGACCTCGGCCTCCACCACCTGATCGCCGCCGCCGGTGGGGTTCATGCCCATGATGCGGCCCCGGCGCTTGTTCAGATCGCCCAGGATGTCGCCCATATAGCTGTCAGGAATGGTGACCTTCAGCTCGCCGATGGGCTCGAGGAGCACGGGGGAGGCCTCGGGCAGGGCGGCCTTATAGGCCAGCTGGGCGGCGGTCTTGAAGGCGATTTCGGAGGAGTCAACGGGGTGATAGGAGCCGTCCACCAGGGTGGCTTTCAAAAACACCATGGGGTAGCCCGCCAGTACGCCGTGGACGCAGGCCTCCCGCAGGCCCTTCTCAACGGCGGGGAAGAAGTTCTTGGGCACGCTGCCGCCGAAGACCTCCTCGGCGAAGATCATGGCCTCCTGCTCATCCTGGGGCTCGAAGACAATGTGTACGTCGCCGAACTGGCCGCTGCCGCCGGTCTGCTTCTTGTGGCGGCCCTGCTTGCGAACCTGCTTGCGGATCTTCTCGCGGTAGGCCACGCGCGGGGTATCCAGCTCGGCGTCCACGCCGAAGCGGCTCTTGAGCTTGCTGACCAGCACATCGATCTGGATGTCGCCCGCGCCGGAGACCACCACCTGATGGGTCTCGGCGTTGTTGACCACGGTGAAGGTGGGATCCTCCTCGTTGAGGCGGATGAGGCCGGTGCCCACCTTCTCGTCCTGGCCGCGGGTCTTGGGGGCGATGGCCCGGGAGTAGCAGGGCTCGGCAAACTGCACGGGGGCCAGCTTCACAACCTGTTTGGGGTCGCAGAGGGTGTCGCCGGTCTTCAGGCGGTCCATCTTGGCGATGGCGCCGATGTCGCCGCAGGCGATCTCCTTGACCTCCTCGTTCTTCTTGCCCCTGATGGTGTACAGGCGGCCCAGCTTCTCAGCCTTGCCGGTGGTGGGGTTGTAGAGGGACATATCGCCGGTGATCTTGCCGGAGACGACCTTGACCAGGGAGTACTTGCCGTACTGGTCGGAGATGGTCTTGAAGACAATGGCGGCGGTGGGGCCGTTGGGATCCCGCTTGATCTCCATGCTGTTCTCGCCGGACTCGTCGGTGGCCGTCTCGGCGGGCATCTCCTGGGGACCGGGGACCAGATCCACGATGGTGGAGAGGAGCATCTCCGTGCCCAGGCCCGTCAGAGCGGAGCCGCAGACCACGGGAGCCAGGGTGCCCTCGTGCATACCGACCTTCAGGCCGGTCATGATCTCCTCCTTGGTGAAGGCCTCGCCGGCGAAGAACTTCTCCATGTTCTCCTCCGTGGTCTCGGCCACGGCCTCCATCAGCTGGCCGTAGAGCTCGTCGACAACCTTCATCTTGCTGTCGGGAATGGGGATCTCCACCCGCTTGCCCTTCTTGTTCTCGGGCATCTGGTAGGCCTTCTTGTTGAGCACGTCGATGATGCCGATGGTGCGCTTGTTTTCATCCCAGATGGGGGCGACCACAGGGGCGATGGACTTCGACAGCTTCTCCCGCAGGGCCTCCAGAGTGGTGGAGAAGTTGGCGTTCTCCTCGTCCTCCTTGGAGATGTAGACGATGCAGGGCTTCTTCTGCTCCTTGAGGTACTTCCAGCAGCGCTCCGCACCCACGCTCAGGCCGTCCTTGGAGGCGCACACCAGCACGCCCACCTCGGCGGCCCGGACGCCGGACTGCATCTCGCCGGCGAAGTCGAAGTTGCCCGGAGCGTCCAGGACATTGATCTTCACACCGCCGTAGTTGATGGGCGTCATAGCCAGGGAGATGGAAATCTGGCGCTTGATCTCCTCGGGGTCATAGTCACAAACGGTGTTGCCGTCCGCGCTCTTGCCCAGGCGGTCGGTGACGCCGGTGATGTACAGCATGCTCTCCACCAGGGAGGTCTTTCCGCTGCCGCCGTGGCCCAGCAGGCAGATGTTGCGAATGTCCATAGAGTTTATGTCTCCTTCCGTTTATCTTGGGAAGCGCCGCTGACGAAACAAGCGCTCCCCCCTGTCCCGTGGATCGGGAATTTGCCTAACGGACTAATTATAGTACTTTTTCCGTTTTAGCACAACTGGAATTTTTATAATAGGAAGGATTTTAGACAGATTAACCAAAAGCTCCCTGGATTTTTTGATGAATCCAGCAATAGCGGAGCTACAGTTTGTCCACCGTCCACACCAGGGGCAGCATGGGGGCGGTCCACAGCAGCAGGAAAGTCAGCAGCAGCAGAGGCGTGAGCACCCCGTAGCTGCCGGTGAAGGTCAGGTAGAAGCCCAGGAGGGCGCCGGCGATGCTGCTGAAGATGGAGATCAGGTTCCCCACCGCCGCCGTCTGGCACAGCCGGCGGCTGCCGGCGACCAGGGACGCGTAGGGCAGCAGGCCCTCCCGGTAGAGCAGGCCGTTGGGGCCTCCCGCCTCCCGCTCCGGGTCGCTGAGGGACAGCCGCTCGCTCATCTCCAGCTGTACGGCGGAGCAGTCGGTGCCGAACTTGCCCTTGAGCAGCTTGGGGGTGACGTTTCCGTCCCGCACCGCCAGCACCAGCTGAAAGCCGTTGCGCCGCAGGGCGCGGATAGCGATCTCCGTCGTGTCGGCGGCACGGTATTTGATGGAGAACACCGCCGTCAGCTCCCCGTCCACCGCCAGGCAGATGCAGGTCTTGTAGGGCAGGCTGGCGGGCAGGCGCACCGCCTTGTGCCGCATGAAGGAGGGCACGCCCACCAGCACGGTTTCCCCGTGGATCATGCCGCTCATTCCGCCGCTGTCGTCGTGGATGTGGAAGTGCTCCAGCGTCTGGCAGTCCACGCTGCCGCTGCGGGCCAGTTCCCCAAACATCCGGCCCAGGATGCCGCCGCCCTGGACCGCCAGGGTGGCCGCGTAGGACACGGCCCGCTCACGCTCCTCGCCGTAGAGCTTCAGTCCGCCCACCACGGCGGCCCCGGGCGGAAAGAGATCGCCGTCGGTCACCACCAGACGGGTGGAGGAGGCCAGGGCCGCCGCGCCGTAGTGCCCCGCCACGGCGGCGCCGTTCCGGGACAGGCGTTCCGCCAGCCGCCCGAAGGGAACCCAGAAGGCCAGCGGGAAGACCAGGGACGAGGAGGCGCACAGCACCACGGACCAGCACCAGAGCAGGTCCTGGTTCCGCTCCTGCCCCACGGAGGAGAGCACGCCGAATACCAGGGAGGCCGCGGCCAGCAGCGGCAGAAGCAGCCTCTGCCACTGGGAGGAGGTGTCCTCCATGCCGGAGCGGGTGCAGAAGCCGGCGATGCCCCCGGCGCCCTTGGCGACGCCGTGCTCGCAGCGGTCCACCAGACGGCTGGGCGCGCCCATGGCGGCGGTGCGCATGGTCTCGATCATGCCCCTGTGGAGCCCGTTCAGCCCCCACAGGACGAATACGGACAGGGCCGCGGCGATGCCCCCCAGCGGGGGCGTTCCGGCCCGCTCCGGCAGCAGAAGCATGGTCATCTCATCCAGCAGCGTCACGGCCGTACACAGCAGGGCGGTGGCGCACACGTTCCAGCACCGCTCCCGCAGCCCCTCCACCGCGGCCCGGTACACCGGCCAGCACAGGATGCTGGTCAGCGTCTGGATCACCAGCACGCTGACGGCCGCGTTGTCGGCGCTGGCGCTGAAAAAGGGGACGCTGACGCCGAACTGGTCCAGCACCCAGGGCGCCCACAGCAGGGCCAGCAGGGGCACGGACAGCAGCAGGGCCCTCCGGCACTCCCGGAACCGCCGCTTGTGCCAGCCCGCCAGCTCGCTGGGCAGGGGCTCGTTCTCCGTCTCCGGCAGGGGCGGCTGGGGGGTGGGCTCCCGCCGCCGGACCGTGCGGTCCGTCTTTTTGCGCCGGAGCTTCTCCAGACGCCGGCGCAGCTTCTCCTGGTGCTGTTCCTGCTCCTCCTTCACCGCGTCCACGGTGCTGGCCACCACGTCCTCCATGGATACGGGGGGCGGTTCTTCCTGAGCGGGCTCCGGCTCCGGTGCGGGCTCCGGCTCGGGCTCGGGTTCTGGTTCCCGCTCCGGCGGGGGAGGGGCCTCCTCCTGCGGCTCCGGTACGGCTTCCGTATCCGGTACGGCTTCCGTCTCCAGCGCGGCGTCCTGGAGCACCTCGGCCCTCAGCCCCAGATCCTCCCAGAATGCCTGATCCATCAGATCCTCCTCGGAGATGCCGGAGGCCTCCTGCGGAGTCTCCGGTTCACTCTCCGGCGGATCCGGCGGGGCCGGGACGGGAGGGGGATCCGGCGGGACCGGGACGGGAGGGGGATCCGGCGGGACCTCCTCCTCTATGGAGACCTCCGCCTCTCCGGCGGCGTCCGGTTCCGGCTCCCGCCGCCCGAACAGCCGCCAGCGGCGGCGGGCGGGCCGGGCCGGCTCCTCTTGATCCGGCGGATCCGTTGGCGCAGGCTCCGGCTCCGGCTCGGGTTCCGCTTTGGGCTCCGGATCGGGCGGCGGAGGGGGCTCCTCCGGCCGGGGGGCGTCCGCGGCGGGTGCCGGCTTGCTGCCGTACTCCGCCAGGATCTCATCCAAATCAAAGGTTCCGTCCTCCGGCAGCTCCACGCCCAGCAGGAGACGCTGGGTGTCCATCAAGGGGTCTATTGGGTTGTTAAAATCCTGTTTATCTGTCATACGCAGTCTCTTTTCTTTTGCAGGCGGGGATGGGCGGCGCTGTGAGGATCAGCTCCTCTGCCGCACGGCCTCATAGAGGAGAATGGCGGCGGCCGCCGAGGCGTTGAGGGAGGATATGCTGCCCTTCATGGGGATGCTGACCAGGAAGTCGCAGCTCTCCCGGACCAGGCGGCCCATGCCGTCCCCCTCGCTGCCGATGACGATGGCGGCGGGGGAGCGGAGATCCGCACCGTATAGGGGCACGGCCCCGTCGGCGGCGGTGCCGAATATCCAGATCCCCCGCTTTTTCAGATCCTTCAGCGCGGCCGGCAGGTTGGGCACCCGGGCCACCGGCAGGTAGCTGACCGCTCCGGCGCTGGTTTTCGCCGTCACGGCGGTGAGCCCCGCGCTGCGGCGCTTGGGGATGATGACGCCGTGGGCCCCGGCGCACTCGGCGGTGCGGATGATGGCGCCCAGGTTGTGAGGGTCCGAGATCTCATCGCAGATTACCAGCAGAGGGGGCTCGCCCCGCCCGGCCGCCCGGTCCAGCAGATCCTCCAGCGTGGCGTAGGCCGCGGCGGCGGCCACGGCGATGACGCCCTGGTGGCTGTGGGTGCCGCTCATGGCGTCCAGCTTGCGCCGGTCCGCCACCACCACCACCACGCCGGCCTCCCGGGCGTTGGCGGCAATGCGGGCCAGGGTGCGGTCGGTCTCCCCCTTGGCGATGTACAGCTTGTCAATGGCGGTTCCGGCCCGCAGGGCCTCTGTCACCGCGTTGCGCCCCTCGATCAGGCCCTCGGCCGCGGGGCGCGCGTCGTGCTCTCTCATAAGAAAAATCCTCCGGCAATGGCTGATTTTGTCGCAAGTATGGCGTCAGACGCCTGGAATAATGCCAGTATACCACAAACGGGGGGGCCTGCGGAAGGGGTATTCACAGAAATTTCACAGAAAATCCGCAGTCAGTCCTTGTGGCTGGTCGGAATTTGTGGTAGGATGCTCTGTAGCGGCTCATGATAGGGCGGATTTGCCTGTTGCAATAGAAGGAGACAGTAATGAACGACAACCAAAATAAAAATTCCAATCACAACAATAAAAACAAGAAAAATCTCAACGGCCTGCTGATTCTGGTGGCCTGGGCCGTCGTGCTGACGGTGCTGTTCAACTACCTCTCGGTCTACAGCAAGCAGGCCGCCAGCGCCGAGACCACCCACGAGATCCAGTACAGCGAGTTCAAGCGGCTGGTGCGGGAGGGCCAGGTGGAGTCGGTAGAGCTGACGGAGGGGAAGATCGAGATTACCATGGTGGACGGCTACGTCTACACCGATGAGGACGGCAACGCCTACGACAAGGACTTCACCCTCTTTACCATGCAGATGGGCATCTATGACCCCGCCCTGCTGGACACGCTGGAGGAGTACGGCGTAGAAAACTACACCAACCCCCACGTGCCGGAGATGTCGCCCATCCTGGAATTTATGATCACGTACATCATGCCTACGGCGCTGCTGATCGGCGCTTTTGTGCTGTTTATGAACCTGATGACCCGGAAGGGCGGCGGTATCGGCGGCATCGGTAGCGTGGGCAAGTCCAACGCCAAGGTCTATATGGAGAAGTCCACCGGCGTCACCTTCAGCGACGTGGCCGGGCAGGACGAGGCCAAGGAGTCCCTGGTGGAGATCATCGACTTCCTCCACAATCCCGGCAAATACACCGCCATCGGCGCCAAGCTGCCCAAGGGGGCGCTGCTGGTGGGCTCGCCGGGTACCGGCAAGACCCTGCTGGCCAAGGCTGTGGCCGGGGAGGCCGGGGTGCCCTTTTTCTCCATCTCCGGCTCCGGCTTTGTGGAGATGTTCGTGGGCGTGGGCGCCAGCCGCGTCCGGGACCTGTTCCAGGAGGCGGCCAAGGTGGCGCCCTGCATCATTTTCATCGACGAGATCGACGCCATCGGCAAGACGCGGGATTCCCGCTTCGGCGGCGGCAACGACGAGCGGGAGCAGACCCTCAACCAGCTCCTGGCGGAGATGGACGGCTTCGACCCCAGCAAGGGCATCATCGTCCTGGCCGCCACCAACCGCCCCGAGGTGCTGGACAAGGCCCTGCTGCGGCCGGGCCGGTTTGACCGGCGCATCACTGTGGACCGGCCCAACCTGGCCGGCCGTCTGGCAACCCTCCAGGTCCACACGAGGAAGATCCGCATGGCGGAGGACGTGGATCTGAATAAGATCGCCCAGGCCACCGCCGGCTGCGTGGGCGCGGATCTGGCCAACACGGTCAATGAGGCGGCCCTCCGGGCCGTGCGCTGCGGCCGCCACGCGGTGAACCAGGAGGATCTGCTCTCCTCCTTCGAGGTGGTCATCGCCGGCGCGGAGAAAAAGGGCACCGTCATCACCGAGCAGGAGAAAAAGATCATCGCCTACCACGAGGTGGGCCACGCCCTCACCGCCGCCAAGCAGAAGAATGCCCAGCCTGTGACCAAAATCACCATTGTCCCCCACACTGAGGGGGCACTGGGCTACACCCTCCACCTGCCGGAGGAGGAGAAGTTCCTCATGAGCCGGGAGGACATCCTCACGGAGATCCGCACCCTGCTGGCCGGCCGGTGCGCCGAGGAGCTGGTATTCAACACCCAGACCTCCGGCGCGGCCAACGACATCGAGCGGGCAACGGAGCTGGCCCGGAATCTGGTGGCCCGCTTCGGCATGAGCGAAAAGTTCGGCATGATGGCGCTGGGGACGGTCCAGAGCCAGTACCTGGACGGCGGCTATAGCATGAACTGCGCCCAGGAGACCTTTGCCGCCGCCGACCGGGAGGTCGCGGCGCTGCTCCGGCGGTGCCACGACGAGGCCACGGAGCTGCTGAGCCAGAACCGGGAGATGCTGGACGCCATCGCTACCTACCTGTTTGAAAAGGAGACCATCACCGGCGCGCAGATGATGGCCATTCTGGAGGGCCGGGATCCGGACAAGGAGGAGTACTACGGCGTACCCGCCGCCAATGACGCCGCCATTGAGGCCCCTGCCCGGCACATCAGCATGACCAATGAGCCGATCCCCATGCCGATGGTCTCCGGGGAGCTGCCCGCGGAGAGCGGGGGCGAGCCAAGTGAGCCGCCGGAGGACGGGGGCGAGCAGGGATGAGGCAGATAGCTGCCAAAGTACTGAGGGTCGTGCGGAACGTCCTGTGCGTCCTCGCGGCGCTGCTTCTCCTGTTTCTCCTCGTTAGATTCATCGGAACGAGAATCAACGGCAGGACCCCCTCGGGCGGAATCAACGAGTCCATGTATGTTGAAATAAATGGTACGAAACAGTGGATCAGCATCTATGGAGAGGACATAGACAACCCGGTCCTGCTGTACCTCCACGGCGGTCCGGGGTCATCGACAAGCGCGTTTGATTATGTCTTCACAAGAAAATGGGCGGATGTCTATACGGTCGTGACCTGGGATCAGAGAAATTGTGGCAAAAGCTGCGAAAAGGGCGGGGATTCGGCGTCCCTGACATACGATCTCATGATGGACGACGGACTGGCAGTGACGCAGTATCTGATTGACTACCTGGATGTGGAAAAAATTGCGCTCCTGGGGCACTCCTGGGGGACCTATTACGGGTGCAATCTGGTGTTGGCACATCCGGAATATTACAGCTGCTATATCGGAGCAGGCCAACTGGTGGATATGTACGAAAACGAGGTGGCTTTTCAGGAGGCCGCTGCGGAGTGGGCGGGCAATGAGGAGGAAGCCCTGGAGCTTCTGAAAGCGCTTACACCAGATCGCCTCACGCCGTCGCACTTTGAGGCGAAGAACCGTCTGATGGAAAAATATGGATACGGCATGATGAGGGATGGGAGCGATTACAGTCTGCCGGCCGCTATCATATTTAATCCATATTATTCTCTGGCGGATTGGATCGATTATCTCTCAGCCGATCCTTCCGTATATATGGATTTCATTGTGTCGGACGAATTCGACAGGTTTTCCCTGACGGGCAGGGCCGAGTATACGGTACCGTTCTACAATATCAACGGGGACTGCGACTATCAGACCAATTACCAGTTGGCGCAAAACTATTTTGAGGAGATCGACGCTCCCTATAAAAAACTCTACATGATGGAGGATACCACCCACGGGCTGCTGGAATCCAAGTCTGAGGCATTTTCAGATATTTTGCATGAAATCGCTGTGCAGCAGAACACGATAGAATAAATAAAGCAGGAGGAGAAGAAAATGGAGTACATCACACTGGGGAAGACCGGGCTGCGGGTGTCCAAAATGGGCTTCGGCGGCATCCCCATCCAGCGGGTGACGGCGGAGGAGGCCAAGGCGCTGCTGGAGGCCGTGGAGGCCGCCGGGGTCAACTACATCGACACCGCCCGGGGCTATACCGTCAGCGAGGAGCTCATCGGGCAGGCCATTGAGGGCCGCCGGGACAAGTTCGTCCTGGCCACGAAGTCCATGGCCCGGGACAGGGAGGCCATGGCCAAGGATATCGAGACCAGCCTGGGCAACCTGCGCACGGATTACATCGACCTCTATCAGATTCACAACCCCAGCGTACAGCAGCTGGAGCAGGTCTGCGCCCCCGGCGGCGCCCTGGAGGCCCTGCTGGAGGCGAAGGAGGCCGGAAGGATCGGCCATCTCGGCCTCACCGCCCACTCCCTGGAGGTGTTCCAGCGGGCGCTGGAGCTGGACTGGGTGGAGACGGTCATGTTCCCCTACAACATCGTGGAGAACCAGGGCGCGGATCTCATGGAGCAGGCGGCGGAGAAGAACGTGGGCTTTATCGGCATGAAGCCCCTGGCGGGGGGCGCCATTGAGGACGCCGCTCTGGCACTGCGCTATATCGCCGCCAACCCCCATGTGTCCGTGGTGATTCCCGGTATGTACGCCCCCGGGGAGGTGGCGCAGAACGCCGCCGCCGTGGCGGACGCCGCCCCTCTGTCCCAGGAAGAGCAGGACAGGATGGAGCAGATCCGAAAGGAGCTGGGCACCAGCTTCTGCCGCCGGTGCAACTACTGCGCCCCCTGCACCGTGGGCATCAGCATCCCCAACGCCTTCCTGTTCCATGGCTACCTCAGCCGCTACGGCCTGGCCGACTGGGCCCGCAGCCGCTATGAGGCCATGCCCGCCAAGGCGGGGGACTGTGTGGAGTGCGGGGCCTGTGAGGAGCGCTGCCCCTACCAGCTGCCCATCCGGGAGATGCTGAAAAAGACCGCCGCTGACTTCGGGGCGTAAGGCGGCTGTAGCAGCCATACTTTTCTTTGAAAAGAAAAGTATCAAAAGAAACTTTTGCGGCAAAACGGAGTTTTGCCGCAAAGTTCTTTTTTGATTCTTTTTTCTTTCAAGAAAAAAGAATGGCTGCCGCTTACGTGTTCTTCCTGCTGATGGGCTGGCGGATCAGCAGGCGGCCCAGGGCCTTGCCGTCAAAGGGGATGACCGGGTAGAGGTATCCCCTGCCCAGGATGGGCCTGGTGGACAGCAGCATGACAAACAGCCCCGCCGTGCCCAGGATCAGGCCCCACACGTCCAGCAGCGCCACCAGGATGAGAAACAGCATCCGGGTCAGCTTCAGGGCGTAGCCCAGCTCGAAGGAGGGCTGAGCAAAGTTGGCGATGGCCACGAAGGCCATGTACACCAGCACCTCCGGCACCAGCCACCGGGCCTGGACCGCGAAATCCCCCAGAATCAGCGCCCCCAGCATACTGAAGGAGTTGCTCAGGGCGTCCGGGGTGTTGAGGGAGGCCAGCTTCAGCAGGTCCACCACAAAGTCCAGCAACAGCAATTGCAGCAGCAGGGGCACGCTGCCCGGCTCCTCCGGTACGATGAAGCTGAGGGCCTCCGGCACCCGGGAGGCGTCCTTTACCAGCAGGTACCACACCGGCGTGATGAACAGTGCCAGCAGCATCACGATGATCCGCAGATAGCGCAGGTAGGTCCCCACCAGGGGCGGGAAGTAGTAGTCGTTTGCCTCCTCCATAAAGTCGAACAGGGAGGTGGGCATCAGCATCACCGAGGGGGAGTTGTCCACCAGGAGGATGATGTCGCCCTCCATGATGCAGGCCGTGGCCGTATCCGGCCGCTCGGTGTAGCGGACCTTGGGGAAGGGGTTGTACCACTGGGGCTTGACGATGGCCTCGGCCACGCTCTCCTGGCTCATGGCAATGGAGCCCGCGTCGATGCGCTCCAGCTTCTGCCGCAGCTTCTGCAGATCGTCCCTGTTCACCTGGTTTTCCATATAGGCCAGCACCACGTCCGTCCGGCTGCGCCCGCCCACCTTGTGGTTCTCCAGGGTCAGGTTGGGGTCCCGGATGCGGCGGCGGAGCAGTGCGGTGTTCTGAACCAGCGTCTCGGTGAAGCCGTCGTGGCTGCCCCGGAGCACCTTCCCGTCCGAGGGCTCCTCCACGCTGCGGCTGGGAAACTTCTTCGCGTCGATCATGGCGCAGTAGTCGAAGCCCTCCAGCAGCAGGATGGTTTTGCCGATAAAGGCGCCGGTGAGGATGCTGTCCAGGTTGTTTTCGCAGTCCACCTCGCAGAAGGTGACGCACCGGTCGATAAACTCCTGCATGTCCCCCGCGTCCTGCCCCAGGGTCCCGCCCTGTCCCAGCAGGAAGGAGGTGATGCGTTCAATGACGCCGTCGTCGCCGTAGCCGTCGATAACGTACAGCCGGCCCTTTCGCTGGCCGATGTACAGATCCCTGCTGATGACGTCGTAGTTGCGGCTCGCCCCCAGCAGGGTGTCCAGTGCCTGTTGGTTCTCGCTGAGATTGGTGGTCAGTACTTCCATTTGATTCCCTCCGCTGCGTTTGTCAGGGGTAGTATCTGCGAAAATCAGAAAATTATCAATGAACGGGGCGCGTGTGATGCGCGCCTCTGTTCCATAATAAAAGTTAAAGAGGTGCTTATGAGAGAACTGCAAATTTACCGCACGGACTGCACAGACCCCTACCGCAACCTGGCGGTGGAGCAGTACCTGCTGGAAACCGTACCGGAGGATGCCTGCATCCTCTATCTGTGGCAGAACCGCCGCACGGTGGTCATCGGCCGCAACCAGAACGCCTGGAGGGAGTGCCGCACCACGGCGCTGGAGGCGGACGGCGGGTTCCTGGCCCGCCGCCTGTCCGGCGGCGGCGCGGTGTTCCACGATCTGGGGAATCTGAACTTCACCTTTTTGGTGAACAAGAGGGACTACGACCTGCCCCGGCAGCTGGGGGTGATTGTGGAGGCGTGCCGGGCCCTGGGCATCCCGGCGGAGTGCTCGGGCCGCAACGACGTGCTCTCGGACGGCCGGAAGTTCTCCGGCAACGCGTTCTATGAGCACCGGGGCAAGAGCTACCACCACGGCACCCTGCTGGTGGATGTGGACATGGCGGCTATGAGCCGCTATCTGAGCCCCTCCCGGGCGAAGCTGGAGGCCAAGGGGGTGGCGTCGGTCCGCTCCCGGGTGGTCAACCTGCGGGAGCTGAAACCGGAGCTGACCGCCGGCGGGATGGCGGAGCAGATGGAGGCCGCTTTTCAGACGGTCTACGGCCTGAGCGCCCGGCGGCTGGAGGAGCCGTCCTTTGACCGGGCGTATATTGACGCTCTGGCGGAGCGCAATGCAGGCTGGGAGTGGCTTTACGGCCGGGAGCTGGCCTGTACGCTCCAGTGCGGGGACCGGTTCCCCTGGGGAGAGATAGAGCTGCGTCTGGCCGTGGAGGGCGGCATGGTCTGCGGGGCGGCGGTCTACACAGACGCCATGGACTGGCAGCTTGCCCCGGCGCTGGAGCGGGCCCTGACGGGCTGCCGGTTCCGCCTGGACGATCTTCGGGAGCGGGTCCTGTCCGCCGGCCTGGAGGGGCGGGCGGGGGAGGACCTGTGTGCGCTGCTGGCCCGGCAGGACCTGTAGGAGCTGTCATTCAGAACCCGTATTCATAACTGGGGGATGCCGGGCGGAGCGGGGATTTCGGAAGCGGAGGCGGCCGCGCCGGCCTGAAAAATTCCCCCAATTTCTCCTATGCTTTTTCCGGAGTTTATGGTACAATGGGGAGCACAGAGTCAGAATATACGAGGGAGGAGCTTTCTATGGAGATTGTATCGGAGTTTTTCTTTCCGTCCAGCGACGGCCGGACGCTGATCCACGTCAATCAGTGGACGCCGGCGAACCGGGAGGTGGCGGGGGTGGTGCAGATCGCCCACGGCGTGGCGGAGTACGGGGCCCGCTACGCGCCCTTTGCCCGGTTTTTGTGCGAGCGGGGCTTCGTGGTGGTGGCCAACGACCACCTGGGCCACGGCCAGTCCCTCATCGAGGGGGCGCCCATGGTCTACCTGGGGGAGAAGGACGGCTGGTGGCATGTGGTGGACGACATGGAGGAGCTGCGCCGCCGCACGGCCAAGCTCTTCCCCCGGAAGCCCTACTTCCTCTTCGGCCACTCCATGGGCTCCTTCCTGTCCCGGACCCACCTCATCCGCTACCCCGGCCGGCTGGACGGCTGCGTCCTGTGCGGCACGGGCCACCAGCCCCGGGCCGTCATCGCCGGCGGCAAGCTGGTGGCGGACATGGAGATCCGGCGGCTGGGGAAGCGGGCCTACAGCGTCCGGGCCGACGATCTGGCCTTTGGCGCGTACAACAGGAGCTTCGCCCCCGCCCGCACCCGGTTTGACTGGGTCTCCGCCAGCGAGGAGAACGTGGACGCCTACATCGCCGACCCCCTGTGCGGCGGGGACACCAGCCTGGGCCTCTTCCGGGATATGCTGGACGGGCTGTCCTGTATTACCAGGCAGTCCAATATGAACAAAATGGACAAGGAGCTGCCGGTGTTCTTCATCGCCGGGGACCAGGATCCCGTGGGCGATATGGGCAAGGGCGTACGAAGGGCCTGCGACTGCTTCCGCAGGGCCGGCATCCGGGATCTGAGCATCAAGCTCTACCACGGCCTGCGCCACGAAATTCTCAACGAGGCCAGCAGGCTGTATGTCTATCAGGACGTGCTGGACTGGCTGGAGGCCCGGGCCTGAGCGGATGCCGCCCGCAGGCTCAGCAGATCGATATTCCGGTACTGCCGCAGCAGGGCGCTGGTGAGTACGCAGTCCGCCGCCAGCACCATCCAGAGGACCAGGACGGCCGCCGGCGGAACGGCCGCTGCCGCCGGCTCGAGCAGCGGCTGGATCCACCGGACCGCCGCCGCGGACAGCCCTCCCCAGATCAACGCGAACTGGGGGCAGATCCGGCCGCCCAGGTGTCCGGGCAGCAGGCTGTAGTCCCAGAACCGGACGCCGAAAACCGCGTCATAGAACAGGTGGACCAGGTATTCCACCGCCGTGCAGACGGCCCCGCCGGCCAGAATCAGCGCGGGGAGGCCGCTGTCCGCCGGAACCAGCGCCAGCACGGCGGCCATGGACAGGCCGTACACCGGGCACAGGGGCAGCAGCAGGAAGCACTTGCGGATCTGGTGCTCGGACCGGACCGCCCGTGCGAACACTTTTTCCAGGCCGTATCCGGCCAGACTGTAGAAGAAAATATACAGAAACCACCGGGACATGGGGATGCTCCTTTTCTTTACTGGTTGAATCAGAGGCAGTGTTTCCGAATGTATAGCATCCCCGCTCCCCGGGAGATTATACGAGGAGGTGCGCTATGGAGGATAGCTGGGAGGCGCTGCAATACGAGTGCGCCCGCTGTCGGGAGTGCGCCCTGAGCCAGACCAGGCAAAACGTGGTATTCGGCGTGGGGAATCCCCGGGCGGAGATCATGCTGGTGGGGGAGGGGCCGGGAGCCAATGAGGACGAACAGGGCGTCCCCTTTGTGGGCAAGGCCGGGGCGCTGCTGGACGACATGCTGGCCATCATCGGCCTGGACCGCACCAAGGTCTATATCGCCAATATCGTCAAGTGCCGTCCGCCGGGGAACCGGGACCCGCTGAACGTGGAGCAGGACGCCTGCATCGGCTATCTCCGCCGCCAGATGGCCCTGGTGCGGCCCAGGATTCTGGTCTGTCTGGGGCGCATCGCGGCCATGCGGCTCATTGACCCCAAGTTCCGCATCACCAGGGAGCACGGGGCGTGGTTCGACGTGGACGGTATGCGGGTGACGGCCTTTTACCACCCGTCGGCGCTGCTCCGGGACCCCGGACGCAGGCCGGAGGCCTTTGACGATCTGAAGTCGCTCCAGCGGGAGATTTTACGGGTTTGTACTCATACGGAGCTGGATAAGCCCTGGCAGTAGGTTTTGCCCGCGGGGGTGGGGAGAGCCCTCGCGGGAGTGGTTGTGTGGGCGGCCGGCGGGCCGCAGAGGAGGAGAAAAGGGACGAGCGCTATGACAAGAATCGGGTTTGACAATCAAAAGTACATTGAGACGCAGTCCGCCCGCATCCGGGAGCGGATCGGGCAGTTCGGCGGGAAGCTGTACCTGGAGTTCGGCGGGAAGCTGTTTGACGACTACCACGCCTCCAGGGTGCTCCCGGGCTTTGAGCCGGACAGCAAGGTCCGGATGCTCCAGCAGCTGCGGGACGATGTGGAGATCGTGGTGGCTATCTCCGCCGGGGACATTGAGAAGAACAAGGTCCGGGGGGATCTGGGCATCCCCTACGAGGAGGACGTGCTGCGGCTGATTGACGAGTTCCGCAGCATGGAGCTCTTCGTGGGCAGCGTGGTGGTCACCCAGTACAGCGGCCAGAGCGCCGCCGACGCCTTCCTCAAGCGGCTGGAGGCCCTGGGGGTGCCCGCCTTCCGCCACTATCCCATCCCCGGGTATCCCCATAACGTGGAGCTCATCGTCAGCGACGAGGGGTATGGCCGCAACGACTACATCGAGACCAGCCGCCCCCTGGTGGTGGTCACCGCGCCGGGCCCCGGCAGCGGCAAGATGGCCACCTGCCTCAGCCAGCTCTACCACGAGCACCGCCGGGGGAAAAAGGCCGGGTACGCCAAGTTCGAGACCTTCCCGGTCTGGAACCTGCCCCTGAAGCACCCGGTCAACCTGGCCTACGAGGCCGCCACGGCGGATCTCAACGATGTGAACATGATCGACCCCTTCCACCTGGAGGCCTACGGCGTGACGACCGTCAACTACAACCGGGACGTGGAGGTATTTCCCGTCCTGCGCACCATTTTCGAGTCCATCCTGGGGGAGTGCCCCTACAAATCGCCTACGGACATGGGTGTCAATATGGTTGGCAGCTGCATCGTGGACGATGAGGCGTGCCGGGAGGCGTCCCACATGGAGATCCTGCGCCGGTACTATACCGCCCTCACCGGCTGTCTGCGGGGCACGGTGGACAGGGAGGTGGTCTACAAGCTGGAGCTGCTGATGAAGCGGGCCGAGGTGACAGCCGCCATCTTCCCCGCCGTGGCCGCCGCCCTGGAGAAGGAGGAGGAGACGGGGGCGCCCGCCGGGGCCCTGGTCCTGCCGGACGGGCGGGTGATTACCGGCAAGACCAGCGATCTGCTGGGGGCATCCGCCTCATTGCTGCTCAACGCGCTCAAGGCCCTGGGTGGCATTGACCAGGAGCTGGATCTCATCTCCACCCAGGTGCTGGAGCCCATCTGCCGGCTGAAGACCGGCTCCCTGGGCAACAAGAACCCCCGTCTCCACAGCGACGAGGTGCTCATCGCCCTGTGCGTCAGCGCCCTGACCAACCCCATTGCCGGCATGGCACAGCAGCAGCTGCCCCGGCTGAAGGGCTGCGGGGCCCATTTCACGGTGGTGCTCAGCGATGTGGATGAGAAGCTCTACCGCCGCCTAGGGATGCACGTGAGCTATGAGGCCAAATATGAGCGGCAGAGGCTTTACTATAAGTAATGGAAGGAGGCTCCTATGACAACATTATATTTCGTCCGTCATGCCCAGTCCGACTGGCGCAGCGGCCCCGACCGGGAGCGGGGCCTGACGGCGGAGGGCCGGGAGGACGCGCATGTTGTGCTGGAATTTCTGCGGGACAAACAGGTGGACGCCTTTTATTGCAGCCCCTACCGGCGGAGCATGGACACCATCCGGGAGGCGGCGGCGTTTTACGGCCAGGCCATCCTGACGGATGAGCGCCTGCGGGAACGGGAAACGGTCCCCGGAGGCAACTGCCGGGAGCTCTTTGAGAAGCGGTGGGCGGACTTCGGCTGGCACGAGCCCGGCGGGGAGTCCCTGCGCTCCGTTCAGGAGCGGAATATAGCGGCCCTCACGGAGATCCTGGAGGCCAACCGGGACAGAACGGTGGTGATCGGCACCCACGGCACGGCCCTCAGCACCATTCTGAACCACTACGACCCCAGCTATGACTGCGCGTCCTTTATGCGGATCATCGACTGGATGCCCTTTGTCGTGGAGCTGGACTTTGACGGGACGCGGTTTCTCTCCAGGACCGAGCACGTCCATGTGGAGAAGATTTTTGAGCAGCAGGAGCGGATATGAAGGTTTTAGTGGTCATTGACATGCAGAACGATTTCATCGACGGCGCTCTGGGTACGCCCGAGGCCGCGGCGGCTGTGCCCCGGGTGGTGGAGAAGATCCGCTCCTGGACCGGCCCCATCTACGCCACCCAGGATACCCACTTCTCCGATTACCTGGAGACGCAGGAGGGCCGCGTCCTGCCCGTCCCCCACTGCATCCAGGGGACGCCGGGCTGGCACATCGCGCCTGTGGTCCGCGCCGCCCTGTCGGAGGGGGCCGGCCGGAACGAGAGCACCCTCTATCTCACCAAGTCCACCTTCGGCAGCAAGGATCTGGCGGAGATCCTCGCCGGGCGGAACAGGGAGGAGCCCATTGAGGAGATCGAGCTGGCGGGGCTGTGTACGGACATCTGCGTCATCTCCAACGCCCTGGTGATCAAGGCGTTTCTGCCGGAGGTCCCGCTGGCGGTGGACGCCGCCTGCTGCGCCGGGGTCAACCCGGAGAGCCACCGCAATGCCCTGAAGGTCCTGAAAATGTGCCAGGTGCGGGTTTACAACGAGTAAAAGAGGAGACAAATGGAAACCATCATTCAGATTCTGGCCCGGGAGCTGGACAAGAGCGAACAGCACGTGGCCAATGTCGTCGCCCTACTGGACGAGGGCAACACCATCCCCTTCATTGCCCGGTACAGAAAGGAGCTCCACGGCTCCATGGACGATACCGCCCTGCGCGCGCTGGAGGACCGGCTGCAGTACCTGCGCAATCTGGCCAAGCGCCGGGAGGAGGTCAAGGGAGCCATTGAGAGCCAGGGGAAGCTGACAGAGGAGCTGGCGGCCGCCATCGACGGCGCGGCGACCCTGGCGGAGGTGGAGGATCTCTACCGCCCCTACAAGCAGAAGCGCCGGACCCGGGCCACGGCGGCCCGGGAGAGGGGGCTGGAGCCCCTGGCGGCCCTGCTGTTCGCCCAGGGGCCGGACTGTCCAGAGCCTCTGGAGGCCGCCGCCGGGTACGTTGACCCGGAGAAGGGTGTGGAGACGGCGGAGGACGCTTTGCAGGGAGCCAGCGACATCATCGCCGAGGACATCTCCGACGACGCGGGGGTGCGCAAGGCGCTCCGGGCGTTCATGCTGCGCCAGAGCGTGCTGGAGACCGGCGCGGCCGGGGAGGAGGACAGTGTCTACCGGCTCTACTACGACTTCCGCCAGAGCGTGGGGAAGGTCCAGGGACACCAGGTACTGGCCATCAACCGGGGTGAGCGGGAGGGCTTTTTGAAGGCCAGCGTGGTCACGGACCGGGACGCGGCCCTGGTGCTGCTGCGCCGGGCGGTGGTGAAGCCGGGATCCCGGGCCATGGACTTCATCAAATCCGCGGCGGAGGATGCCTATGACCGGCTGCTCTACCCCTCTCTGGAGCGGGAGATCCGCAGCACTCTCACCGACGAGGCCAGCGAGGGCGCCATCCACAACTTCGCCCTGAACCTGCGGCCCCTGCTGATGCAGCCGCCGGTGAAGGGCCGGGTGACCATGGGCCTGGATCCGGGGTACCGAATGGGGTGCAAGGTGGCTGTGGTGGACGGCACCGGCAAGGTGCTGGATACCACGGTGGTCTACCCCACCCACGGGGAGCGGCAGAGGGCGGCCTGCATCAGGGAGCTGGCGGGGCTTATCCGCCGCCATGGCGTCACCTGCATCGCCATCGGCAACGGCACCGCCTCCCGGGAGACGGAGCAAATGGCCGTGGACCTCATCCGGGAGGTGGGCGGCGGCGTCAGCTATATGATTGTCAGCGAGGCCGGCGCCTCGGTGTACTCCGCCTCCAAGCTGGCGGCGGAGGAGTTCCCGGAGTACGACGTGAACCTGCGCTCCGCCGTGTCCATCGCCCGGCGTCTCCAGGACCCCCTGGCGGAGCTGGTGAAGATCGACCCCAAGGCCATCGGCGTGGGCCAGTACCAGCACGATATGCCACCCAAGCGGCTGGACGAGGCGCTGCTGGGCGTGGTGGAGGACTGCGTCAACTCCGTGGGCGTGGATGTGAACACCGCCTCGCCGTCCCTTCTCCAGCGGGTGGCGGGGCTGAACGCCGCCACGGCGAAAAACGTGGTAAAATATCGGGAGGAGAACGGCGCGTTCACCTCCCGGAAGCAGATATTGAAGGTTCCCAAGCTGGGGCCCAAGGCATTTGAGCAGTGCGCGGGCTTTTTGCGGGTGCCGGAGAGCAAGACGGCCCTGGACAACACCGCCGTCCACCCGGAGAGCTACGCCGCGGCGGAGAAGCTCCTCGCCCTCACCGGCCACGCCATGGCGGACGTGGCTGCGGGACGGCTGGGGGATCTGGACGCGCGCATCCGGGAGAGCGGCGCACAGGCGCTGGCGGAGGCGTGCGGCGTGGGCGTACCCACCCTGCTGGACGTGGCCAAGGAGCTGCAAAAGCCGGGCCGGGACCCCCGGGACGAGCTGCCGCCGCCCATCCTCCGCACGGACGTGATGGTGCTGAAGGACCTCCAGCCTGGGATGGTGCTCACCGGAACGGTGCGCAACGTCATCGACTTCGGCGTGTTCGTGGACATCGGCGTCCACCAGGACGGGCTGGTCCATATCTCCCAGATCAGCAGCGGGAAGTTCCTCAAGCACCCCTCCGAGGCGGTGAGCGTCGGCGACATCGTAAAGGTGGTGGTGCTGGAGGTGGACGAGAAGAAGAAGCGGATCTCTCTGTCCATGAAGCAGGCCAAATAAGTGAATGCAGCAAGCAGGTCCCGCAGGAGCTTTCGCCGAAGGCGAAAATAAGAACCTGTATTCATAACCGGGGGATGCTGGATGGACGAGTATTTTTCTCGTCAGACAAGGAGATCTTCCGCAGCAATCCTGCCGGATTGCAAGGGAAAGCGACACAGTATGGCGGGAAAAAGACTGGCCAGACAGCGTTCAACGGTTGTGAATACAGGTTCTAAAATTAAATTATTTTTTCGGGGGCGTATACCTCGAAAAAATACTTTGCGGGCCGAACTCGGCCCGGACCCCTTTCTCAAAAAAGTGGCGTTGCCACTTTTTTGACACAAGCAGGTCCCGCAGGAGTACTCCTGCGGGACCTGCTTGTTATTCGTACCAAGGCTCATAGAACGCGCCTGACGGATCGTCGGCATAGTATCCGGTCCAGGTCTGGAAGCCGTCTACATGGTCCAGGATGTACGGGTCGTCGGGGGCCGTGCCCTCCTCAAAATATTCGGCCCAGCTGCGGTAGAGCCGCTCCTGGTAGTCCTGATAGATGGTCAGAATCAGGGGACATTGAATTCTGTAGTGGTCCAGGGAGCCGTCCGGCTCCACCACCAGTGCGGAGACGAACTCATCCGATCCCAGGGCCGCCTCCGCTGCGGCGGCAATTCTGGCCACTGCGTCTTTGGCGCCTGTGTTGATGGAGATGCCCACAAACATCCGGCCATGGAAATCGTAGCAGCGGATGGCCTGGATCTCCGGATGGGCCTCCGCCAGGGTCTGGAAGGCGGGCTCCGTGGCGCTGGTGGTCAGCTGGCGGGCATGGAAGTTCCGGCGGGGATAGAGCATGAAGTAGATGCGGGGCCAGGAGAGAAACAACACAACAGCCAGCAGGACGGCCGCCGCTGCGGCGATGATCAACTGCTTTTTTCTTGGTTTCACGGCCACCGCCCCCCCCCCCCGCTCAAAACGCAAATTTTGTTTATTTTAACATTCCTTATATGATTTGTCAATGGTGGGGAAAAGGGGGGACACGCCCGGAATCATATTGCCGGATGGGGAAGAGTGTGGTATACTATAGCAATCATCAGAATTCCTGGCAAAAGTTCGGAGGTATAAAGTGCGCATGGCCGCGTTGCCGTCCTTTACGGGCGTCAGCCCGCCTGCGTCCTCCGCCTTGCCCTCCCCTCCTTTTTTGTCACGAATTCTGAAGCTTGCTATAGATACTCACAGCTGGTGCCCGCCCGGGCGGCGCTCAGCGGGAATACAGGCGCCGAGGGAGAGAAAAGCGAAAGGAGAGCGCGAGATGAACTTATGGCACGATATCCGGCCCGCCAGGATGCAGCCGGAGGACTTCCTTGCGGTCATTGAGATTGAGAAGGGGTCCAAGAACAAGTACGAGCTGGACAAGGAGACCGGCGCGCTTCGGGTGGACCGCATCCTGTATACCTCCACCCACTACCCCGCCAACTACGGCTTCATCCCCCGGACCTACGCCGACGACGGGGATCCCCTGGATGTGCTGGTGCTGTGCAGCGAGCCCATCCGGCCCATGAGCCTGGTGCGGGTCTACCCGGTGGGGTACTTCACCATGCGGGACGGGGGGGCGATGGACGACAAGATCCTGGCCATCCCCTACGAGGACCCCATGTACAACAGCTACCAGGACCTGGGGGAGCTGCCCGCCCACATCTCTGACGAGATCAGCCACTTTTTCAGCGTGTACAAGCACCTGGAGCCGGACAAGAACGCGGAGGTGGACAGCGTCCACGGCCGGAAGGAGGCGGTGGAGGTGGTCCGCAGGGCCTTTGACGCCTACGTTGAGAAATTCTGCCGGTAGGGCGGCAGACAGAGGGGGAGAACACCATGAAAACCATGAAACGACTGGCCGGCTGCCTGCTGGCACTGTGCCTGCTGCTGGCTCTGGCGCCCCGGGCCCAGGCCGCCGGGACGGTGCGGGTCTCCCGCAGCACGTCCGAGGTCTATGTCAACGATCAAAAAGTCCAGATCGCGGGGTACAACATCGGCGGGAACAACTACTACCGCCTGCGTGATCTGGCTGCGGCCCTCGCCGGGACCGCCAGCCGCTTTGACGTGGGCTGGAACCAGCGGAGCAAGCGGGTGGAGCTCACCCGGGGCACGGATTACACCGGCGGGGCGGAGACGGCCCGGCCCGCCGCCTCCGCGGACGCGCTTCCCTCGCCGGCGGAGCTGGTGATCGACGGGCGGCGGACGGACGCCGCGGCCTACAACATCGGCGGGAGCAACTACTACCGCCTGCGGGATCTGGGGGAGGCGCTGTCCTTCGCCGTCACATGGGTCCAGGCGTCGGACAGCGTGTGCGTCTACACGGGCGTCGGGGACGGCCTGCGCTTTCTGGAGGGCGGAGGCGGCGCGGCCATGCGGACCATGAACCGGGGCAAGAGCACCCAGCGCTGGAGCGAGACCTGCGTCTCCTATCTTTACGGCGGCGGGGGGACGTATACCGTTGTGGACGCCTCCGGCGCAAAAACCGTCACGGCGGACACCTATGACGGGGGAACCTGGGCCCTGACAGGCAGCAGGCAGATCCCCATGGAGCTGGACCTCTTTGGCGGCTTCTTCGCCGGGGAGCAGTACAATTATATGGTTTTCGGCAGCAACAACGTGGAGGAGAACGACCGGCGGGAGGTCCTCCGGGTGGTCAAGTACGACAAGGACTTCAACCGTCTGGCCTCCGTCTCCGTTACCGGGGGCGAGTGCGGCGCGACCAAGCCCTTTGACGCGGGCACCACGCGGATGTGCGAGCGGGGCGGGGAGCTGGTGATCCACTCCTCACGGGAGCAGTACGCCTCCGCGGACGGCATTCACCACGAATCCCAGCTGACGCTGGTGGTGGATACGGAGCGGATGGCAGTCAAAAACCAACTGGGCCAGTTCCAGGGCAACCACGTCAGCCACTCCTTCAATCAGTTCGCCCAGTACGACGGTGAAAACCACGTGCTGGTGGACCACGGCGACGGATATCCCCGCAGCATCGTGCTCAACCGGTACGCGGGCGGGACCTACACGGCGGTGGACCTCTTTGAGATTCCCGGGGCCGTGGGCGCCAACTGCACCGGCGTGACCCTGGGGGGCTTTGAGGTCTCCGGGGGAAACTATCTGGTGGCCATCAATACCGTGGACCACAGCAAGGTGCGCTCCTATGACAGCTATGAGCTCCAGGGGCTGGAGCTGGACGAGCGGGACGTGGTGCTGCTGGTCAGCGGCAAGGGGAACACAAGCGCCGCCGGCGTGAGCCGGATCGCCCTGACCGGCTATATCGGCCAGGGAAAGCTGGGCAGCACCCCCTATCTGGTAAAGCTGGGCCAGGACCGCTTCCTGGTGCTCTGGGAGGAGTTCGACTACGGCCAGAGCGGCAGCTCCTACAATGTGGCGGACAACGGCGTCCGGTGCGTCCAGGTGGACGGCGGCGGCCGGCCGCTGGGGGAGGTGCGCGCCCTGCCCTTCGCCCGGCTGTCCTATGACTGCCAGCCCGTGTACCTGGACGGCGCGGTCTCCTGGTACGTCAACGCCATGGGCGGCCGGCTGCTGTACAGCGTCTCACCGTAGGCAGCCATTCTTTTCTTTTGAAAAAGAAAAGAATCAAAAGAAAACTTAGGCGCAGTTTGAAAAATGGAAATATGACCAAAGGCGGCAAAAGGGCCGCTCTTTGGGCGTGTTGACATTTTTCATACAAGCCCTATAGCAAGCTTCAGAATTCATGACAAAAAAAAGGGGGGGGGAGAGCGATGCAGCGTCTGTGCATTGGCGGCGCTCCATGCAGGGTCTGATCCGGACAGGATGGCATGGAGCGAGTGATTTCCGCGTAATTTGATTGTCCGGGCAGGCTTTGTGTATTTATTATGTTCAATAAATATACAAGGAGCAAAGTCTGCTATGAATAAGTTTCTATCTGCCTTTGCGGGGCTTCGGATGTTCTTCATCGTCTGGAGCACCCAGAACCTGTCCATTTTGGGCAGTTCCATGACCAGCTTCGCCCTGGTCATCTGGTCCTATCAGCAAAAGGGCTCCGCCCTGACCACGGCCCTGCTCTCCGTGTGCTCCTACGCCCCCTACGTGGCGCTGAGCATTTTCGCCGGGAGTCTGGGGGACCGGTGGGACAAGCGCAGGACCATGATCGCCTGCGACAGCTTCGCGGCCCTGACCACCTTGGCGGTGCTGGCGCTGCTGCGGACGGGGCGGCTGGAGATCTGGCACCTCTACGTCCTCAACGCCCTCAGCGGCCTGATGAACACCATCCAGAACCCGGTCAGCGAGGTGCTCGTGACCCTGCTGTCCCCCAAGGAGCAGGTCCAGCGGGTGTCGGGCTTGCTGAGCCTCTCCGGCTCCCTGGTGAGCCTGCTGTCCCCGGTGTTCGCCGCGGCGGTGCTGGCGCTGCTGGGGCTGGAGGCGGTGATCGCCTTTGACCTCCTCACCTGCGCCGTGGCGGTGGGGACGATGGCCTTCGCCGTGCGGATTCCGGAGGCCGCCGCTCCGGCGGCGCGCCCCTCCCTGACCAGCTCTGCCCGGGAGGGCCTGGGGTGGCTCGCGGCCAACCGGGGGGTGTTGGACCTCATCCTGTTTTTGGCCTGCATCAACCTCATCGCCAGCATGTACAACGCGGCCCTGCCGGCCATGCTCCTCTCCCGCCCCGGCGGCGGGGAGACGGTGCTGGGACTGGTGGAGGCGGTGACGGGACTGGCGAGTCTGGCCGGGAGCCTCCTGGCCTCCGCTCTGCCGGAGCCCAGGAGCCGGGTCCGGGTCATCTGCAACAGCCTGCTGGTGTCCATGAGTACGGAGAACCTGCTGCTGGCCCTGGGCCGGGGGCCGGTGGTATGGTGCTGCGGGGCGGTGCTGGGGTGGCTCCTCATCCCGGTGATGAACACCAACATGAACGCCCTGCTCCGCCTGCGCATCCCGGTGGAGATGCAGGGCCGGGTCTACGCCGCCCGGAACACCCTGCAATTTTTCACCATCCCGCTGGGATACCTGCTGGGCGGGGCCCTGGTGGACCGCTTTTTCGAGCCCCTGATGGCCTCCCTGCCGGAGGGGGCGCTGCTGCGGACCCTGCTGGGAAGCGGCAAGGGAACCGGCGCGGCGGCGCTGTTTCTGGTCATTGCCGGCGCGGGCGTGCTGGTGTGTCTGGCGTTTCGCCGGGACCGCCGCCTGTGGGAGCTGGAGGAGTAGGAGCCAGGAGGCTCTGTTATAGGAGATAAAAAACGGGCGCTGCCGGTAAGGCAGCGCCCGTTTGATTTATGTATCCAGGGCCTCCAGGTACTCCTCCAGGCAGATCCCCTGCTCGTGGATCTCCCCGGCCGCCTCCTTCCCCACGTAGCGATAGTGCCAGGGCTCGTAGATGATGCCCGTGGTTTCGCTCTTGTCACCTGGGTAGCGGAGGATGAACCCGTACTCCCAGCTGTGCTCCATCAGCCACTTCTGGACAGCGGTATTCTCCTGGGACTTGTCCAGATTCTGGTTGTTCACGTCCACGATGTCCACCGCCAGCCCCAGCTGGTGTTCGCTGGTGCCGGGGAGTGCCACCGATTTGGCCGCCTCGGCTTTGGCCTTCTCGGGGGAGTACCCCTGGGCCCGCAGGCGGTCCACCTTGTTCTGATAGAGGGACTCCTGTTTCTCCTGGGAGCGGTAGGAGGAGCAGATCAGGGGGGAGTTCCCCGCCGCCCGGCAGTCATCCATCATCTCCTGCAGATCCGGATAGCACCGCTTGTCCACCGCGTGGCCGCCCGAGAGCTCCGTGAGGACGGGCGGCTCATAGTCCTCCGGCAGGGAGTGCCAGGGGTTGACCAGGGTCAGGCGCCAGTCCTCCTGGTCCGGGGCCTGGGAGGGCACCGGGGGCTCCTCGCCCCCCAGATCCGGCAGGGAGCCAAGGGAGTGGGCCGGCAGGCTCTGCTGCGCGGGCCCCGGCGCGGCGCCGGAGGCCGGATCCATGGTGAAGGACAGGGTAAAGGCGGCGACCGCCAGCAGGAGCGCGGCGGCGGGGAGGGACAGCCGCCCGGCACCGCGCCGCCGGCGCTTTCCTCCACCGGAAAATTGTCTCTGGTACATGAAAAACACCTCACTGTGATTGGGATAAGCCTATTATAGCGGGGGGGTTCATAGAAGTACCATCCGTTCTGTATCTGGACGTTATCGTTTTTGCATCGGTCCTGCATCAAATGTGACCTCGCCTTCCGGCACAGGAACGTTGTCCCACTGCCCGGCGTTCGTGAAAAAGAAGGAGGCTACGCCGTTGTACATGTCCAGTACCAGCTCGCATTGGCCCTCCAGCCCGTCCCCGGGGTCAAAGGCCATGAGGAACCGCCACGGAGGTGAGTAAAGGAGCCCCTCCTGGACGGATGGGATCTCAATACCGTAGTAGTCCTGGAAAAATGTCAGCCAACGGTCCATCTGCAGGTAGATATCCTCATCAACGGTGAAGTAGGCGCCGCCCACGGTGGCCTCCACTACCAGCCCGGTGGCGTCCTCGATGAGGAGGAACCACTCCATCAGCTCATCCTCCTCCAGCGTCCACCAGCACTGCCAGATGATGCCGGAACGCTCCCCGCCGTGGGATACCACCAGCGCGGGAACGGCGCCCCCGCTGTCCAGATTTTTCAGTACGTTCAGCCGGCCCGCGGGGATCAGGTTCGCCCGGCGCATCTCCTCCAGGGCCTTCAGGCCCACCTCCAGGACCTCCTCTTCCGTCATGGCCGTCTCCCCGGACCACTCCACCATGGAGTAGCGGTCGGCCATCAGCCGGGCGGTCTCCCCGATGCCCCCCTTCTGCCGCAGCGTCAGGCTCACGGAGTCCAGGGAGCGCTCCTCCGCGCCGTCCAGCTGGTTGTCCTGCAAACGGCAGGCCGCGTAGGGCATGGCGGCCCCGGCGGCGATGAGCAGCGCGGTCAGCAGGGGCAGGACCACATTTTTGAACCGATTTCTCATACAGCTCCCCCAGTCAAGCGTGCAGTATCGTTATCCGTGGGCTGTGGGCCTGGCCGGTCACCGTGTGATAGTCCCGCATTGCCCGTCCGGCAGGCCCCCCCTCTCAGCTCAACGGTGACGCAGACCCCGCCCTCTGTCCGGTTCTCAAAGCGGATGGACCCGCCGTGGAGCGCCGCGATCTCCCGGCACAGGGCCAGTCCCAGGCCGAAGCCCCCCTGCTTCCGGGAGCGGGCCTTGTCCACCCGGTAGAAGGCCTCGGTCAGGTGGGCCAGGGCCTCCTCCGGGATGCCCTTCCCGCTGTCCAGCACCCGGAAGCGGCACCCGTCGGGGAGCATCTCCTGCTCAAAGCGGATGGACCCGCCTCTGTCCATGGCCTTCTGGGCGTTGTCCGCCAGGTTCAGCAGCAGCGACCACACCAGATCCGGCTCCAGCAGGCACAGCCCCTCCCGGCAGGCGCAGGCGACGGAGATGCCCCGGCGCTCCAGCAGGGGACGCAGCCGCTCCGCCAGCTCCCCCACCAGCTCCGCCGGGGACACCTCCACCAGGGGCAGATCCCCCTGCTTGAGCACCAGCAGATCCAGCAGCTTCCGGGACAGGTTTTCCAGCCGCTTGCTCTCGGAGTAGATGTACCCCGCGGCCTCCCTCTGCTCGCCGGGGCTCAGGGTGCCGCTGCGCAGCAGCTCCGCGTAGCCGATGAGGGCCGTCATGGGGGTCTTCATCTCGTGGGCGAAGCTGCCCACGAACCGCTCCTGCCGCTCCACGGCCTGCTGGAGCTGGGCCACGGTCCGCTCCATCTGCTCCGCCATGGCGTTGAAGTCCTCGCCCACGGCCCCCACCTCGTCCCGGGAGCGGATCCGGACCCGGCTGGAGAACCTTCCCGAGGCGATGGCCCGGGAGGCCAGGCTGAGGCTCACCAGGGGCGCGGTCAGCACCCGGGCGGTGGTGTAGGAGAGCACCGCGCACAGCACGGCCAGCACGGCGAACACCCGCAGGTAATTCTCCAGCTGGCTCTGCCGGGCGTCGTAGGGGGCGGAGATCTCCTGGGCGGTCTGGAGGCAGAGGGTTTCGCCGTTGGTCTCCACGGTGCCGGAGAGGATCAGATAGCGCCCCGGGAGCTGTCCGGCCGCGATCTGGACCCGGCAGGAGCCCGCCTGGGTGGGCTCCACGCCCCCCAGAAGGGGGGAGAGGGCGGCGTTGGACTCGTAGATGGTCTCCTCCCCGGCGGACAGCCGCAGGGCCGTCCAGGCGGAGCGGCCCTGGGCGCACAGCTGCTCCATGGTCTGGACCAGGGCCCCCCTGTCCAGATAGGGGTCCAGGCCGTTGACGATTTGCAGGGCGCTCCAGGCCATGCGGTAGGAGGCGAAGGCCGCCTCCTTCTCCCGCTCCAGGGCGTCATGGAAGCTGCCGGTGATCAGCAGGCTGCCCCCGGCCCCGAACAGCACCGACAGCAGGGCCGCCATGTACAGCATCAGCTTCAGACGGAATTTCACCCGTCCACCTCCAGCCGGTAGCCCACCTTGTTGACCGCCTGCAGCAGGTGCTCCCAGCCCACCTTCTTCCGCAGGCGCTGGACGTGGAGGTCCACCGCCCGGCTGCCGAAGGGGTACTCCTCCCCCCACACCCGCTCGTAGATGGTCTCCCGGAAGAGGGCCCGCCGGGGGCTGCGGGCGAAGAGGAGCAGCAGCTCGTACTCCGTCCGGGTCAGGCAGATCTCCTCCCCGTCCCGCCACACCTGCATGGAGCCGGTGTCGATGCGCAGCCCCCCGATCTCCAGCACCGCGTCCCGCTTCTTGTACCGGCGCAGCACCACGTCCACCCTGGCCAGCAGCTCGATGGTCTCAAAGGGCTTGACGATGTAGTCCTCCGCCCCCAGCCGCAGGCCCTTCACCCGGTCCCGGACCGAGGATCTGGCGGTGAGGAAGATCACGGGAATCTCCAGGGGCCGGATGTACTCCATCAGCTCAAAGCCGTCCACCTCGGGCAGCATCACGTCCAGCAGGATGAGGTCATACCGGTTCCTCTCCAGCAGGTCCGCCGCCTGGGCCCCGTCGTAGGCGCAGGTACACGCGCACCCCTCCTTGGTCAGGCTCAGGCGGATGAGGCTGGAGATGGGCTTTTCATCCTCCACAATCAGAACTTGAATCACAGCAGGGACCTCCTTCCTTTTGAAAGACATGATACATCAATCAGGCATCGAAATTGCAACATTTCTGATAACTTTTTCCGGCGGCGGAAAAAATTGGTGTGGAACTGTGGAAAAACTATGGTATACTGGGGGAAACGAATCGACGGGAGAGGCGTACATATGAAGAAACTGGTTATCGGGATACTGGCCCACGTGGACGCGGGGAAGACCACGCTGTCCGAGGCCCTGCTCTATCAGACCGGCGCCATCCGCTCCCTGGGCCGGGTGGACCACAAGGACGCCTTCCTGGACACGGAGGCGCTGGAGCGGGAGCGGGGCATCACCATCTTCTCCAAGCAGGCGGTCTTCCCCCTTGGGGAGGCGGAGGCTGCGCTGCTGGACACGCCGGGCCACGTGGACTTCTCTGCGGAGATGGAGCGGACCTTGCAGGTGATAGACTGCGCCATCCTGGTCATCAGCGGCACCGACGGCGTCCAGGCCCACACCCGCACCCTCTGGCAGCTTCTGGAGGGCCGCGGCGTGCCTGTTTTTCTCTTTATCAACAAGATGGATCTGGTGGGCGGCGGGAGCGTGGAGCGCGCCGGCCTGCTCTCCGCTCTGCGCGCCGGCCTGGGGGAGGGCTTCGTGGACTTCAGCGGCCCCCGGGAGGCCCTCCTTGAGGAGGCGGCCACGGCCAGCGAGGAGGCGCTGACGGAGTATCTGGAGAGCGGCACGCTCTCCGAAGAAACCCTGGCCGCCCTCATCGGGGAGCGGGCCCTGTTCCCCTGCTGGTTCGGCTCGGCGCTGAAGCTGGAGGGGGTGGGGGAATTTCTCCAGGGGCTGGAGCGGTACGCCCCCCGGCCCGCCTACCCCCGGGACTTCGGCGCCAAGGTGTTCAAAATCGGCCGGGACGAGCGGGGGGCGCGGCTGACCTATCTGAAGGTCACCGGCGGCGCACTGGCGGTAAAGGATCTGATCTCCGGCCAGGACGAGGCGGGGGAGGAGTGGCAGGAGAAGGCGGAGCAGCTGCGGGTCTACTCGGGCAGTAGGTACCGCGCCATCGACCGGGCGGAGGCGGGGACGGTGTGCGCCGTCACCGGCCTGACCCGCACCTTCCCGGGCCAGGGGCTGGGGGCGGAGGGCCTGTCCGCCCCGCCGGAGCTGGAGCCGGTGCTGAACTACCAGCTGCTCCTGCCCCCGGAGGCGGACCCCCACGTGGTCCTGGACAAGCTGCGCCTGCTGGAGGAGGAGGACCCCCAGCTCCACCTGGTCTGGAACGAGCGGCTTGGGCAGATCCACCTCCAGCTCATGGGGCAGGTCCAGCTGGAGGTCCTGCGCCGGCTCATCGCCCAGCGCTTCGGCCTGGAGGTGGATTTCGGCCCGGGGGGCATCGTCTACAAAGAGACCATCGCCGCCCCGGCGGTGGGCATCGGCCACTATGAGCCCCTGCGGCACTACGCCGAGGTCCACCTCCTGCTGGAGCCCGGCCCCCGGGGCAGCGGGCTCCACTTCGCCAGCGCGTGCAGCGAGGACCGGCTGGACCGAAGCTGGCAGCGGCTGGTGCTGACCCATCTGGCGGAGAAGGCGCACCTGGGCGTGCTCACCGGGTCCCCCATTACGGACATGCGCATCACCCTCACCGCGGGCCGGGCACACATCAAGCACACCGAGGGGGGCGACTTCCGGCAGGCCACCTACCGGGCGGTGCGCCAGGGGCTGATGACGGCCGAGAGTGTGCTGCTGGAGCCCTGGTACGACTTCCGCCTGGAGGTCCCTGCGGAGAACCTGGGCCGGGCCATGACGGACATCCAGCAGATGGGGGGCCGCTTCGATCCCCCCCAGATGGACGGGGAGGCGGCCCTGCTCACCGGCCGGGCCCCGGTGTCGGAGCTGGGGGAGTACTGGCAGGACGTGGCCGCCTACACCAAGGGCCGGGGGCGGCTGAGCTGTACCCCCGGCGGCTACGAGGCGTGCCACAACGCCCAGGCGGTCATCGAGGAGCTGGCCTACGATCCGGAGGGGGATCTGGACAACTCCCCGGACTCCATCTTCTGCGGCCACGGGGCGGGCTTCCCGGTGAAGTGGGACCAGGTGCCCTCCTTCGCCCATCTGGACAGCGGAGTGGACCTGGACGGGGAGGGAGAGGCGGCGCCGGAGCCGGAGGCCCTGGACCCGCCGCCCGCACGGCCCGCCGTGCCATACCCCCGGTCCCGGGAGGAGGACCAGCAGCTGCAGGCCATCTTTGAGCGGACCTACGGCCAGGTGAAGCGCCGGGGGCCGGACCCGGGAGAGGCGTTCCGGCCGCGGCCCAAGCCCCTGCCCTCCACGGAGAAGCGGACCGTGCCGCCCCGTGCCGCCGGGCCGGAGTACCTGCTGGTGGACGGGTACAACGTGATTTTTGCCTGGGACGAGCTGAAGGCCGTGGCGCGAAACAGCCTGGAGGGGGCCCGGCACCTGCTGATGGACCTGCTCTGCAACTACCAGGGGTATAAAAAATGCGTGATTATACTGGTCTTTGACGCCTACAAGGTCAAGGGGAACCCGGGATCTGTGGAGCATTACCGCAACATCCACGTGGTCTACACCAAGGAGGCGGAGACGGCCGACGCCTACATCGAGCGGGCCACCTACGAGATTGCCAGGGAGCACCGGGTCCGGGTGGCCACGTCGGACAATCTGGAGCAGCTGATCATTTTGGGACACGGGGCGGTGCGGGTGTCCGCCCGGGAGTTCAAGGAGGAGGTGGAGGCCGCCGAGGGGCGGATCTCTGCGATCATCGACCAAAATAATCTCCACGGCAGATCGTTTCGCCAGCTCAGGCACCAGCTGAAGGAGAAGTAAGCGGGGGCTTCTCCTGTGCGGGGCCTCCCGGCCCCACGCCCCGGGGTACCTTTTTGTTTGCACAAAAAGGTACCAAAAAGTTGCTCAAGTGGCGCCGCCCCTTGAGAATCCCCAATGTATTGTTTGGTTACGCTACGATGGAGCGGATTTGATTCTACCGGCGGTGCCTGCCCTTCGTCTGCCGCCCTTCAGCGTCTGCCCACGGGTTCTAACGCACTCCCTGCTGTGGCACATCGGTGCGGTGCAGGTTTACTGCGCAGCGACTCGGAGCGTTCCCCCTTGCAGACTCTCCCCCATTAACAGGGCGTCAGCCGGAGTCATTCAAGTACCAGACCCCTAGATCAGAATCCCGTAGGATATTCTTGTTCACGGGGCACCGCAGCTCTTCACTTGCAGAGCGTGTCCGAAAAACCCCCGTATATTTTGGGGGACCGGGGGGACACCCCCGGCGCCTTTTTGGTTACTTTTTGTGCGTACAAAAAGTAACAAGGTGGCACTTGTGCCACCGGGCCAGTCGTTCGGCGCAAGGAATTTTACCTCCTTTTTTGGCAAAAAGAGGGATTCCCTCTTGACTGTAAACCCGCTTTATGCCTTACAATAGGGGCAGAAAAGGAGAGAGGAGGCACTGACGGATGAACATACGGGAGATAGAGAGCCAGCTGGGGATCCCGCGGGCCAACATCCGCTACTACGAGAAGGAGGGCCTGCTGCACCCGGCCAGGAGCGGGAACAACTACCGGGTGTACACGGACGAGGACGTGGAGACGCTGAAAAAAATACGGCTGCTCCGCCAGCTGGATATGCCCATCGAGACCATCCGGGCGGTCCAGTCAGGGGACGTGTCCCTGCACGACGCGGTGTCCCGGCAGCTGGCGCTGCTGGAGAGCAGCGCGGCCCGGCTGGAGCGGGCCCAGGCCGTGTGCCGGGCCATGCTGGAGGACCAGACGGCCTATCCGGCCCTGGACCCCGCCCGGTACGAGAACCCCGCCGCCCTGCCCTGGGCGGACCAGGTCAAATGGGAGGAGCCGCCCCAGGTCCCGCCGGTGGAGGGGGCCGTCTGGGCCTTCAACCCCTGGCAGCGCTTCTGGGCACGGATGCTGGACATGGGCCTGGCGGATTTGGCCATCACGGCGCTGCTGGCGCTGGTGTTCCACCTCAACACCAACGGCGACAGCCTGCCGGTGACGATCCTGGAAACCGTGCTGTGCTGGGGCCTGGTGCTGGTGCTGGAGCCCCTGCTGCTCAGTACCTTGGGCACCACGCCGGGAAAGTGGCTGATGGGACTGGAGCTGCGGGACAAGCGGGGGCGGAAGCTCAGCTTCTCCCAGGCTTTCCAGCGGACCTGGGACGTGCTGGGCACCGGCTACGGCTATCAGGTCCCCTTCTACAACATCTACCGGCACTACCAGTGCTGGAAGACCTGCCGGGAGAACAAGCCCCTCTACTACGACTGGAATGAGGGGAACCTCTACTACAGCCGGACCGGGGAGCGCTGGGGCCCCAGGGGCGGGGCGGTGCTGAACATGGTCCTGATCCTGGCCGTGGCGGCGGTGTCCGTGTGGGTGGGCTTTCAAGCGGAACTGCCCCCCAACCGGGGGGATATCACCCCGGCGGAGTTCTTCGAGAACGTGAACCTCCAGTCCAGGCGGCTGGGCTATAACCTGTGGCTCGACGAGGAGGGCTATGAGCTGGCGGACCAGACCATGAACGTCAGCACCAATGGCGGGCCCGTGGTCCACTACGTCTACGGCGAGCCCTTTGACGACGAGCCGGTCTACCGGGTGGAGACGGACGAAAATGGGTTCGTCACCGCCGTGACCCTGGAGCAGGAGGAGCACTTCGCCGCCGGGAAGGACGGCAGCTGGGTGTGGCTGCCCGCCAACCGGGTACAGCTGGCGGTGCTGGCCTTCTGCGGCACGAGGGGCAGCGGCTGGGAGCTGACGAGGAACGGCCTGACGCATAGGGTTCTGGAGAACCTCTGGGCCGGGGAGGCATCCACGGACCGGGAGGACGGCTTCACCCTGACGGCGGAGCTGGAGCAGGAGGGCTATGGGGACGGCTCCAGCTTGGGCACCCTGCTGATCCCCAGAACGGATGGCGGGGAATGCTGGTACCGCTTCACCATGCGGCTGGAAAAGGCGGCTTAGGCGCGCCTGCCGGGATCCCCGGAAAACCCTTTTTTCAAAAGAAAACGCCGCCGGCCGCTTGCCCATTCGACGGAAATCGTCTATAATGGACGGCAAAGCGGTTCACCCACCGGAGAAAGGCGGCATTATGGACAACGACTACCGTTTCACAACCACAGAGGAGGAGCGCGCCGCCCGGCGCGCCCAGCGGATGGCGGCCCGCCGCCAGAGAGAGCGGGAGAGACGCAGGAAAATGCTGCTGCGCCTGCTGCCGGTGCTGGGCGTGGTGGTGCTGGCAGGGGCGGCCATCGCCTGGGGACTGCACCGGGGCGAGAGCGGCGAGGGCGCCGCCCGGGCGGCGGCGCCAGCCGTCCAGTCCGCGGCCGCCGATCCGGAACCGGACCAGGAACCGGAGCCGGCGGCTGATCCAGAGCCGGAGCCGCCCCGCGCCGTCCTGTCCGCCGCGGACGCCGTCCAGCTGGGCGAGGAGATTGTCAGCAATAACGCGGTGCTCATCGACTTGGACGAGGGTATCGTTCTGGCGGAGAAAAACGCCGGGGAGATCATCAGTCCCGCGTCCATGACGAAAATTCTCACCATCCTGGTGGCGGCGGAGCAGATCACGGATCTGGATGCCGGGTTCACCATGACACAGGAGATTACGGACTACTGCTACCGCAACGACTGCTCCGCCGCCGGATTTTTACCCGGCGAGATAATTCCCATCCGGGACCTGTTTTACGCCACCATCCTGCCCTCCGGGGCGGACGGGGCCCTGGCTCTGGCCATCTGCGCGGCGGGCTCCCAGGAGGCGTTTGTGGAGCTGATGAATGAGAAGGCGGCGGAGCTGGGCGTGTCCCAGACCGCCCGGTTTGCCAACAGCGTGGGGGTCTATGACGAGAACAACGTCTGCACGGTCTATGATATGGCGCTGATCCTCAGGGCGGCGCTGGACAACCCCCTCTGCCGGGAGGTGCTGGGCCAGCGCATCTACGCCATTGCGCCCAGCGAGGCCCACCCGGAGGGGCTGGAGCTCTCCAACTGGTTCATCCGCAAGATTGAGGACCACATGCCGGAGCACATCCAGGTGACGGGGGCGAAAACCGGCTACGTCACCCAGTCCGGCAACTGCGCCGCCAGCGTCGCCCAGGACAGCGCCGGGAAGCGGTACCTGTGTGTCACCGCCCAGGCCTGGAGCGGCTGGAGGTGCATCTTTGACCATGTGGCGCTCTACGAGGGGTACGCCAGGTAGACATTCTTTTTCTTGAAAGAAAAAGAATGAAAAAGAACTTTATATGGGTTAGAACAGGGCGGACCGCTGAGGCGGTCCGCCCTGTCTGCTGCTGTGTACGCTTGTTACCCGCATTGCCCGTCTGGCAGGACAACTTCTTCCATTGAGAAAAATCTGCGTCACCGGGCCCCAGACTTGGTCAACTGCCGCAGTATAGTCCCGCATTGCCCGTCCGGCAGGACTCTGGCAGGACCTAGTCGCCGAAGCTGATGCCCAGCAGCTTGGCCTCCTTGACGATGGAGGAGTCGGGGTCCACCATCTTCAGCTTGCCGGCCACATCCTCCAGGGGCACCTTGACGATCTCCCGGTTCTTGTAGCCCACCATAAAGCCGTACTCGCCCTTGAGGATCAGTTTGCCGGCCTCGCCGCCCAGTCGGCTGGCGAAGACGCGGTCATAGGGGCAGGGGCTGCCGCCGCGCTGGGTGTGTCCGGGTACCGTGACCCGCACCTCCAGGCCGCAGCGCTCCCGCAGCTTCTCGGCGATCTCGTAGGAGATGGAGGGGTACTTGTAGTTGGCCATCTTCTTCTTGTACTCCTTCTTGCTCAGGGCGGCGTCCTTCTTGGAGATGGCGCCCTCGGCCACGGCCAGAATGGTGAAGCGGCTGCCGCTGTCGTGGCGGGCCTTGATCTTCTTGGCCAGCTTGTCGATGTCATAGGGGATCTCGGGGATGAGGATGATGTCCGCGCCGCCGGCGATGCCCGCGTTCAGCGTCAGCCAGCCCACCTTGTGGCCCATGACCTCCACGATGAAGATGCGGCCGTGGGAGGCGGCGGTGGTGTGGATGCAGTCGATGGCCTCCGTGGCCACATTCACCGCGCTCTGGAAGCCGAAGGTCATGTCCGTGCCCCACAGGTCGTTGTCGATGGTCTTGGGCAGGGTGATGACGTTGAGGCCCTCCTGGCGCAGGAGGTTGGCGGTCTTGTGGGTGCCGTTGCCGCCCAGGATGACCAGGCAGTCCAGCTGGAGCTTGTAGTAGGTCTGCTTCATGGCGGCCACCTTGTCCACGCCGTCCTCGCCGGGGATCTGGATGGTCTTGAAGGGTGTGCGGCTGGTGCCCAGGAAGGTGCCGCCCTTGGTGAGGATGCCGGTGAAGTCGCTGTAGTTGAGCAGGCGGAAGCGCCCGTAGATCAGGCCCTGGTAGCCGTCCTGGAATCCGTAGATCTCCACCTTCTCGTCCGCGTTGAACAGCGTCTTGGCGACGCCCCGCATGGCCGCGTTCAGGGCCTGGCAGTCCCCGCCGCTGGTCAGCATACCGATTCGTTTCATGGTAAGCCCTCCTTGTATCATGCGCCTCTCTGGTCGGAGGCGTTAACTGCCCTTATTATATAGCGGTTTTTCCGGCAGTACAAGATAAAATTGGAAAACACGGTGACGAAATTGTCACCGTGTTTTTTGTGAAGTGCTCCATTCCGGCGGCGGAAGGGTTGACAAAAGCGCCAGATTGTCCCGCTCCTTGGCCTTGTCCGCGTCAAGAATCGGAAACATGTCCAGCATGTACTCGCACGCATCGCACAGCCCCTCGTCGATCTGCACCCATTTCTGGCCGTCCCAGGCGAAGCAGCTGCGGCAGGCATTTGGAATGATACCGTCAAAATAGCTCATACTACATACCTCCTACTCCAGATTATACCCGGTTTATCGGGAATATTCAAGAGAGAATCTGCCTTTTATAATGAAAAACAGAGGGGGGTGGAAGTATGATCTCATATGCGCCGCTGTGGCGGACAATGGAAAAAAGAGGGATCACTACCTACACTCTGATTTGCAGGTTCCATTTTAGCAAGGGGACTCTGCACTCCCTCAAACATGGGAAGAATATTTCCACCGCCACGCTGGACGATCTTTGCCGGATGTTGGACTGCCGGGTGGAGGACATCATTGAGTACGTGCCGGAACAATAAAAAAAGCCGCAGCGGTGTCAAACCGCTGCGGCTTTTCTCTATATCAGTTGAAACGGTTCTGGGCCTCCGAGACGCCGTGCTCCATCACGCACAGCGCGGCATCCACAGCCCGCCCCACCGCCTCCTCCACAGGCTTCCTCTCCTGGGGGGTGAAGTGCCCGATGACCCAGTCGATCATCTCGTGCTCCGGGTGGGCCGGGGCGCCCACCCCCACGCGGACCCTGGGAAACTGGTCTGTCCCCAGGTGGGAGATGATGTTTTTCAGGCCGTTGTGGCCGCCGGCGCTGCCGCCGGCGCGGATGCGCAGTTTGCCCAGGGGCAGGGCCACGTCGTCGGAGATCACCAGCACATGGTCCGGGGGAATCTTGTAAAACCCGCCGGCCAGCTTCACCGACTCGCCGCTGAGATTCATGAAAGTCTGGGGCTTGAGGATCAGTGCCCGCTGGCCGCCCAGGCGGATCTCGCCCGTAAGGGCCCGGTAGCGGAGCTTGTTGATCTTCACGCCCTCCCGGCGCCCCAGCTCGTCGGCGGCCATAAAGCCAATGTTGTGCCGGGTATTCTCATAGTCCCTGCCCGGGTTGCCCAGACAGACCAGAAGCCACTGAAAGCCGCTGTTTCCAAAAGCCATGGGGAACGCTCCTTGTTTCGGCATACATTCTTTTCTTTTGGGAAAAGAAAAGAATCAAAAGAAAACTGTTGGCGCAAAACTGCGTTTTGCTTTCCGGGAGGTCAACGGCAGATGAAGGCTCTCAGATCCAGAGCTTGGAAACGGAGATCTCCTGGTAGATCCGCTCAATGGCCTCGGCGAACATGGGTGCCACGGTGAGGTATTTGATCTTGCTGCTCAGAGAGGGGTCAATGGCCGCGATGGTGTCCAGAAACGCCAGCTCGGTGATGACGCTGTTGTTGATACGCTCAATGGCCGGGCCGGAGAGGACCGCGTGGGAGGCGCAGGCGTACACGTTCTTCGCTCCGCCCACCTCCACGATGGCCTTGGCCGCGTTGCACAGGCTGCCGGCGGTGTCCACCATATCGTCAAAGAGGATGCAGTCCTTGCCCTCCACGTCGCCGATGACGTTCATCACCTCGCACTGGTTGGCCTTCTGACGGCGCTTGTCCACGATGGCCAGGTTCATATGCAGCTTCTGGGCAAAGGCCCGGGCCCGGGAGACGGAGCCCACGTCCGGGGAGACCACCACCATCTCCTCGCACTTCTCGCCAAACTTCTTGGCGTAGTAGTCCACGAAGACCGGGTTGCCGTAGAGGTTGTCCACAGGGATGTCGAAAAAGCCCTGAATCTGGGCGGCGTGGAGGTCCATGGTGAGCACCCGGTCCGCTCCAGCGGCGGTGAGCATGTTGGCCACCAGCTTGGAGGAGATGGGGTCGCGGGCCTTGGCCTTGCGGTCCTGGCGGGCGTAGCCGAAGTAGGGGATGACGGCGGTGATGCGCCCGGCGGAGGCCCGCTTCATGGCGTCGATCATAATGAGCAGCTCCATCAGGTTGTCGTTGACAGGGCGGCTGGTGGATTGGATCAGGAAAACGTCAGAGCCGCGGACGGATTCGTAAATGGAGGCGAACACCTCGCCGTCGGCGAAGTGGCCAATCTCCGAGCTGCCCAGCTGGATGCCGATCAGCTTGCAGATGTCCCTGGCGAGGTTGACATTGGCATTGCCGGTGAAAACCTTCATGTCTTTTCCGTGTGAGATCATTTCAACTCCCTCTCATTTCTTCTTTTTCGTCGTTGTTCCTGCTGCGGGTAAA
Source organism: uncultured Oscillospiraceae bacterium (assembly GCA_910588365.1). GTDB lineage: Bacteria > Bacillota > Clostridia > Oscillospirales > Oscillospiraceae > Pelethomonas. Next base: position 47,757 of record CAJUQS010000145.1, read on the forward strand.
ACACACTTTGGCACGCTGTTTTACTTTCCGCCCAGCTCCCTGCGCTTCTTTGCCCAGCCGGCCTTGTTCTCCTGGCGGACCCGGCCGATGGCCAGGGCGTCCGCCTCCACGTCCTGGGTCACCGTGGTGCCCGCGGCGATATACGCGCCGCCGCCCACCTCCACGGGGGGAACCAGGTTCGTGTTGCAGCCGATGAACACGTTGTCGCCAATCACTGTGCGGTGCTTGCGGAAGCCGTCGTAGTTGGAGGTGATGGTGCCGCAGCCGAAGTTCACCCCGCTGCCCACGTCGGCGTCCCCCACATAGGTCAGATGGGACATCTTGGTCCCCGGACCGAAGGAGGCGTTCTTAATCTCCACAAAGGCCCCAGCCTTGCAGCCGTCGCCCAGACGGCAGTTGGGGCGGATGTGGGCGTAGGGCCCCACATGGACCCCCTTTCCCAGGACGCTCTCGAAGGCCTGGGAGGCGTTGACCACGCAGCCGTCGCCGATCTCGCAGTCCACGATCATGGCGTTGGGGCCGATTTCGCAGTTCTCGCCGATGACCGTGTGGCCCCGCAGGATGGTACCCGGCAGGATGGTGGTGCCCGCGCCGATGGTCACCCGGGGATCTATGTAGGTACAGTCGATGTCCAGAACCCGGACGCCGGTTTTCTGGTGGAAGATGGCGATGTCCTCCTTCACGGCCTGCCGGAGCCGGACCAGCTCCGCCGTCGTGCGGAAGGAGAGCATCATGCTGCCCACCGGCATCATGGCCTCGCGGACCTCCTCCACCCAGCGCCCGTGGGCAAACTCGCCGATGTCCCGGTGGTACTCCTCCTCGGTGCCCACGGCGGCGGCGGCCCCCTCGGGGACGCAGGCCATGGCCTCCTGCTGGTACTCCTCCTCACAGACAATAAAAAACCGCATGACGCCCTTCTTCATCCACGCCCGCATACACCAGTTCAATACGGGGCAGAATAACACGTCCTGCAGCATCAGCGGCTTTCTGTTATAGGTCTGATCGGTCTCTTCGTCCATGAAGATCACAATACATTTCTTATCCATTGGATTGACCTCCTGCCACTATGATATGCCCCATTATATCAGAACCGCCATTTTATGCAAGGGGGAATTTGCAATATTGTACAGATTTTCCGAAAAGCCGGGCGGGAGAGGGCGAAGTGGAGCTTTTGCACAATTTTTCTTTGCGAAATTCGGGAAATTTTGTGATTTCCTGTAAACAGCCGGGACAGGCCGTCTTTTTCGTAAAAATTCATGAAGAATTTCTACGATTGTGCTTGAATTTGGAAAGGATTTGTTTTACAATATACGCTGTTACAAAAATAGGCGGACGCCGTAAAGGCGCCGGGGCCGGGAAGGCGGGATGGGGTGTGCTGAATGTTGTGCTTGTAGAGCCGGAGATTCCGCCCAACTGCGGCAACATCGCCCGGACCTGCGCCGCCACCGGCAGCCGCCTGCATCTGGTGGAGCCGCTGGGCTTTGACGTGTCCGACCGCGCGGTGAAGCGGGCTGGCCTGGACTACTGGCATCTGGTAGAGGTGTCGGTCCACCCCTCCCTGGAGGCCCTGTTCCTCCGCCACCCGGAGGCGGCGGAGGATCTGTGGCTGGCCACCACCAAGGCACCCAGGTCCTACTGCGAGGCGGCCTTCTCGCCGGACTGCTGGCTGTTTTTCGGCAAGGAGACGGCGGGGCTTCCGCCGGACTTCCGTGAGCGGTACCGGGAGCGCTGCCTCCGGCTGCCCATGGTGGACGGGGCGCGCAGCCTGAACCTGGGCAACAGCGCCGCCGTGCTGGTCTACGAGGCCCTGCGGCAGAACGGGTTTCCCGGCCTTCTGGACACGGGGGAGATGGCGCGCCCGCACACGGAAGGAAACGATTATCACACCAATCAAACCAGCGTCACATCAGTTTGAAAGGAGCTTTGATAGGAAGATGAATTACAACAAGAAGACAGTACGGGATATTGACGTTCAGGGCAAGAAGGTCCTTCTGCGCTGCGACTTCAACGTCCCCCAGGACAAGACCACCGGCGTGATTACCGACGACAAGCGCATCCGCGCCGCCCTCCCCACCATCCAGTACCTGCTGGAGAAGGGCGCGGCGGTGATCGCCTGCTCCCACCTGGGCAAGCCGGAGCCCGACTTTGACAAGTGGGCCAAGAAGCAGGCGGAGAAGGGCAAGGACCCCGCCTCCCTCACCAGGGAGAAGTGGGAGAAGAGCCTGGAGGCCCTGTGCATGAAGCCCGTGGCGGAGCGCTTGGGCGAGCTTCTGGGGAAGGACGTCATTCTTGCCGGTGACGTAGTGGGCCCCGACGCCCAGGCCAAGGCCGCCGCCCTCAAGCCCGGCCAGGTCATGCTTCTCCAGAACACCCGCTTTGAGAAGGGCGAGACCAAGAACGACCCCGAGCTTGCCAAGGCCATGGCCTCCATGGCGGAGGTGTATGTCTCCGACGCTTTCGGCGCGGTTCACCGGGCCCACGCATCCACCGCCGGCGTGGCCGCCTGCCTGCCCGCCGTCAGCGGCTTCCTCATCGAGAAGGAGCTGGAGATCATGGGCGGCGCCCTGGCCAGCCCCAAGCGCCCCCTGGTGGCGATTCTGGGCGGCAGCAAGGTGTCCTCCAAGATCGGCGTCATCAACCACCTGCTGGACATCGCCGACATGATCATCATCGGCGGCGGCATGGCCTACACCTTTGCCAAGGCCCAGGGCGGCAGCGTGGGCACCAGCCTGCTGGAGAGCGACTGGCTGGACTACTGCAACGAGATGATCGCCAAGGCGAAGGAGAAGGGCGTCAAGCTCCTCCTGCCTGTGGACACCAAGTGCGCCAAGGAGTTCTCCGCCGACGCGCAGCCCGTTCTGCACGACGCCATGTCCATTCCCGATGATATGATGGGCATGGACATCGGCCCCAGGACCATTGAGGAGTACACCGCCGCCGTCAAGGGCGCGGGCACCGTCATCTGGAACGGCCCCATGGGCGTGTTCGAATTCCCCGCCTTCGCCGAGGGCACCCGCGCGGTGGCCAAGGCCCTGGCCGAGACCGACGCCATCACCATCATCGGCGGCGGCGACAGCGCGGCCGCTGTGGCGCAGCTGGGCTTTGCCGATAAGATGACCCACATCTCCACCGGCGGCGGCGCGTCCCTGGAGTTCCTGGAGGGGAAGGAGCTTCCCGGCGTGGCGTGCCTGCTGGACAAGTAAGCGCCCGGGCGCTGGACGCCGATCCGCTGTTGTTCGTTCTTTTATTTTAATTGATATATACAGGAGAATACCGACATGAACTCAAGATACCGCAAGACTATCATCGCCGGCAACTGGAAGATGAACAAGACCGCCAGCGACACCAAGCGCTTTGCCGAGGAGCTCAAGCCCATTCTGCCCCGCGCCAAGTGGTGTGAGGTGGTGGTGTGCGTCCCCTTCGTCAACATTCCCGCCGCGCTGAAGGCGTTCAAGGATATGCGCGTGGCCGTGGGCGCGGAGAACCTGTACTTTGAGCCCAGCGGCGCTTACACCGGCGAGGTGTCCGCCGATATGCTCAAGGATCTGGGCGTCAAGTATGTCATCATTGGCCACTCCGAGCGCCGCCAGTACTTCGGTGAGACCGATATCACCGTCAACAAGAAGGTCCATGCCGCGCTGGAGGCGGGGCTGCACCCCATTATCTGCGTGGGCGAGAGCCTGGAGCAGCGGGAGATGGGCGTGACCATGGAGCTCATCGCCCTGCAGGTCAAGAGCGCCCTGGCCGGCGTGGCCGCGGACAAGGTCCGCAAGTGCGTGGTGGCCTATGAGCCCATCTGGGCCATCGGCACCGGCAAGACCGCCACCGCCGAGCAGGCCGCCGAGGTCTGCACCGCCATCCGTGCCACCATCCGCAATCTCTACGGCGCCCGGGTCGCCCGCTCCATCACCATCCAGTACGGCGGCTCCATGAATCCCAAGAACGCCGCCGAGCTGCTGGCACAGCCCGACGTGGACGGCGGCCTCATCGGCGGAGCCGCCCTGAAGCCGGACCAGTTTGTGGACATCATCAACGCCGCCAACCAGGAGTAGGCGCAGTTTGAAAAATGGAAATATGACCAAGGGCGAGAAATTTTGCCGCCAGATGAAGCCGGTTTGACGCGGGAATCCTGGGTGGATTGCAAGGAAAACCGGCAAAGTATGGCGGCAAAAGGGCCGCTCTTTGGGCGTGTTGACATTTTTCATACAAGCCCTAATCATGCTTTGAGCGCAGTACCCGCTGCACAGGCGGGTACTGTCTCACTCACAGGCGGGCTTCGTCCCCACCGTACCGACGATCACCTGCTTTCTATTAGAAATCGAGGTAATGAGGTTACTATGAATAAAACGCCAACGACTCTGATCATTATGGACGGCTTCGGCCTGCGCAGCGACTCCGACGGCAACGCCGTCGTCCACGCGAAAACCCCCGTCCTGGATAAGCTGTTTGCCGGGTGCGAGCATACCACCCTCTCCGCCTCCGGGCTGGACGTGGGTCTGCCCGACGGGCAGATGGGCAACAGCGAGGTGGGCCACACCAACATCGGCGGCGGCCGGGTGGTCTACCAGGACCTGCCCCGGATTACCCGGTCCATTGAGGACGGCAGCTTTTTCGAGAACCCTGCCTACTGTGCCGCCATGGACGCCTGCAAGGCCAAGGGCAGCACCCTGCACCTGTACGGGCTGCTCTCCGACGGCGGCGTCCACTCCCACAACACCCACCTGTGGGCCCTGCTGCGCATGGCCAAGCAGCGCGGGGTGGAGAAGGTCTACATCCACGCATTCCTGGACGGCCGGGACGTCTCTCCCACCAGCGGCAAGGGCTTTGTAGCGGAAACCGTTGAAAAGTGCGCGGAGATCGGCGTGGGCAAAATCGCCACGGTGATGGGCCGCTACTACGCCATGGACCGCGACAAGCGCTGGGACCGGGTGGAGCAGGCCTATGACGCCATGGTCTACGGACAGGGCGTGCAGAATCCGGACCCGGTGGACGCGGTGGCAAAGAGCTATGCCGCCGGCGTGACCGACGAGTTCGTGGAGCCCGTGGTCTGCGACAGCGAGGGCGTGATCAGCGACAACGACAGCATCATCTTCTTCAACTTCCGCCCCGACCGGGCCCGGGAGATCACCCGGGTGTTCGTGGACCCGGCCTTTGACGGCTTCCAGCGGGAGATCTTCCCCCTGACCTATGTGTGCACCACCGAGTACGACGCCACCATGCCCAACGTCCAGGTGGCCTTCCCCCGGAATCTGGTGGCCAACGGCCTGGGCGAGTACCTGAGCAAGATGGGCATGACCCAGCTGCGCATCGCCGAGACGGAGAAGTACGCCCACGTCACCTTCTTCTTCAACGGCGGTAGCGAGGCGGTGTTCCCCGGGGAGGACCGGGTGCTGGTAGCGTCCCCCAAGGTGGCCACCTACGACCTCCAGCCGGAGATGAGCGCCGTCGAGGTGACGGACCGCTGTGTGGAGCGCATTGAGTCGGGTGCCTACGACGTTATCATCCTCAACTTCGCCAACTGCGACATGGTGGGCCATACCGGTGTGTACGAGGCCGCCGTGAAGGCGGTGGAGACCGTGGATACCTGCGTGGGGCGGGTGGTGGACGCTACCCGGGCCATGGGCGGCATCGCCATGATCACCGCGGACCACGGCAATGCCGAGGAGATGCGCAAGGGCGACGGCTCCCCCATGACCGCCCATACCACCAATCTGGTGCCCTTCATCCTGGTGGGGGCGGACGCCAAGCTCCACCCCGGCCGTCTGGCGGATATCGCGCCCACGATTCTGGATATCATGGGTCTGGCCTGCCCGCCTGAGATGGACGGAAAGAGCCTGATTGATTAAGAACCTGCATTCACAGCCTCAAGCGCCGTCTGGGCGGTCCTTTTTCCGCCGTTCTGCGTCAAATTTTCTTGCAATGCACAAATTCGCTTATGAATACAGGCTCCGAAGTTCGTTTGAACAGTGGAAATATGAAAAAAGAGCGGGACTGAAACACTCAGCCCCGCTCTTTTTGCCGTCTGTGCTGTGGGTTTTTTTCGTCAATGGCGGCTGTCTCAAGCGGACTTGCCGGGGTGGATGCCGTTTTCCTCAAAGGCCTCCAGCAGGCGGTCCATGGTGCCGGGGATGGAGATGGGCTCGCCGCAGGCGGCGATGGCGTTGGCCACGTCCTTCAGGCCGTTGCCGGTAACCACGCTGACCACGGCGGCGTCCGCCGGGATCTTCCCCTGCTCGCACAGCTTCTTCAGGCCAGCCGGGCCGGTGACGCCGGCCGGCTCGCCGAACACGCCGCAGGTCCGGCCCAGCAGCTTCTGGGCGGCCATGATCTCCTCGTCAGAGACGTTGACCACCAGGCCGTTGGACTCGCGGATGGCCATGAGGGCCTTGTCCGCGTTCCGGGGCACACCCACGGCGATGGAGTCGGCCAGGGTATTCTCCTCCATGGGCCGCCAGTCCTCGCCGGCGGCGATGGCCCGGTTGAGGGGGCAGCAGCCCTCCGCCTGGGCGGAGATCAGCCGGGGCAGGCGGTCGATAAAGCCGATGGCGTGGAGGTCCTTGAGCCCCTTCCACAGTCCGGCGATGGTGCAGCCGTCCCCCACGGAGATGGCGATATAGTCGGGTACCATCCAGTTCAGCTGCTCCATGATCTCCAGACCCACGGTCTTTTTGCCCTCGGAGAGGTAGGGGTTGATGGCGGCATTGCGGTTATACCAGCCCCACTTCTCAATGGCGGCCTTGCTCAGCTCGAAGGTCTCCTCGTAGCTGCCCTGGACGGAGATCACCGTGGCGCCGAAGGTCATCAGCTGGGCCACCTTGCCCTTGGGCGCCCGGGAGGGGACGAAGATATAGGTCTTCAGCCCGGCGGCCGCGGCGTTGCCCGCCAGGGAGCTGGCCGCGTTGCCGGTGGAGGAGCAGGCGATGACGCCCGCGCCCGCCTCCACCGCCTTGGCCACGGCCATGGAGCTGGCCCGGTCCTTGAGGGAGGCGGTGGGGTTGAGGCCGTCGTCCTTCACATAGAGCTTTTTAATCCCCAGCTGTGCTGCCAGGGCCTTTGCCTCGTACAGGGGGCTCCAGCCCACCCGCAGGGGCGGCGCCTGGGTGCTCTCCTCCACCGGGAGCAGCTCCCGGTAGCGCCACATGGAATTGTCGCCGCGCTGGGCCAGCTTCTCCTTGGTCAGGGTGGTTTTGATGTAATCATAGTCATAGATGATATCCAGAATGCCGCCGCAGGTGCAGTTGGTCAGGTTGGGGGCGGCCTCGTAGGTTTTGCCGCACTTTACACACTTGGCATGGAGGACGTTTTTCATTTTTTACTCCTTCTTCGCGCCCTGGGGGCGCGAGGGTACTTGTTTCTTATTTGCTGGCCTCGGGGGCTGCGCGCCCCCGTACCCTGCGGTTACTTTTTGTGCGGACAAAAAGTAACCCAAAAACCGCCGGACCAAGGTCCGGACCCCTCTTATTTGTTGTTTTTTTACCACAATGGGGTTCTCCACCCTCCAGGACAGCCAGGGCGCAGAACCCGCCAGCCGCCAGCGCCTACCCACAGGCCCTACCGGCAGGCTGGCAGGCCCACAGGCCCCTGCGGTCAGCGGTCCCCGCTAGATTCTTCATCCTCCTTCAGATTTTCTAGTGCTACACGGGTTGCCTCTACAACAAAGGCCGTAAACGTACAATCTGTTCCCCGGACGGCATCCTCTACTTCGCTGATAATATCGTTCGGAAAACGGACAGATTTTGTTGTAGATTTGGGTGGTTGGGGAAGTTTAAATTTTGGCATAATGCACCTCGCCTTACGTATTGTAAGACAAATTGTATTACATTATGCGCACTGCTGACTGCGCTGCGAATTGCAATTATTTTATATTGCGATCGGAACGAAAATCAGTTATACTGGTTGCATTAAAAAGAAAGGGGATTTTTATGGAAAACTTTCCCAAATATTATGCACATTTATTCAACAGCATCACCGATGCGATTGACGCGCTACAGAGGCAGAATTATATTGAAGCGCAGGACATTCTGATCAGGGCACAGCAGGATGCGGAGGAGATGTATCTGGCGGATGGGGACGGGGAGGACTTATAGGGCCGCCGCGCTTCCCGATAGGACCGTGGGTAGACGCGGGGGAGCGGCAGGGGGCAGGCACCGCCGGCAGAACCAGCCCATCCAGGACAAAGGGCAAATAAATAATAATTTGGGGGATTCTCAAGGGGGTAAAACCCCCTTGAGCGCCTTTTTGGTTCCTTTTTGTGCGCACAAAAAGGAACAACGAGAATTGCCTTAGGGCATCCGGCGGCGCTCTGATAGGGAAAAGGGCGGGGCAGAAGCCCCGCCCTCCTGCGGTTTTTAGAGATTCCTGAGCAGGCCGGTGGCCTCGTTAAACTCGTTGATAAGCTCATCCAGCTCCCTGGCCTGGGCGTGGACGGCGTCCCAGGTGTTCTCAACGTCGTACCACAGGGCGTTCAAGTCCTTCACGTCACGGGCCTGCTGCTCCACCCAGGTGTAGTACTTCAGATTATGTACACGCTTGCGCTCGGTGTACGTCAGCTCCAGCATGTTGTCCGTCTTCATCCCCAGGATGTGCAGGTTGTGGTCAATAGCGGCCTCCGTGGCGTTGTACGCACCGTGCATCTCGTCCAGCTCCGTGATCCGGCTCTGGTACATGGCGGCGGAGTCCGTCAGCACCGTGCCCACCACGTCGTGCTCGCCCAGCTCGTAGTACTTCGCCATCTTGATGCAGCACAGCACGTTGGCAATGCCGCTGATGCCCAGCCAGCTCAGCTTCTCGATGAGCTCGTCGTCCAGGCCCAGCTCGTTCTTCAGATAGGCATGGCCGTCAGGGGTGTTGAACAGACGCAGCAGGCGCTGGCTGTCCTCGTCGTCAATGGCGATGGCCATGTCGGTGTTCTTCACGTTGTGGATCCAGGGGATGTGCTTGTCGCCGATGCCCTCGATCCGGTGGCCGCCGAAGCCGTTGTTCACGATGGTGGGGCACTGCAGGGCCTCACCCACCGCCAGCTTCAGCTGGGGATACCGCTCCTTGAGCAGGTCGCCGGCGCTCATGGTCCCGGCGCTGCCGCTGGTGAAGCACGCGCCCGCGAACCGGTCGCCGGGCTTCTTCACCGCCTCGTACAGATCCGCCAGGGCGCAGCCGGTGACGTTGTAGTGCCACAGGGGGTTGCCCATCTCCTCAAACTGGTTGAAGATCATGTACTGGGGATCCTGCTTCAGCTCCCAGGTCTTGTCGAAGATCTCCTTCACGTTGCTCTCGCAGCCCGGGGTGGCGATGACCTCGCCGGCAATGCTCTTCAGCCAGCTGAACCGCTCCTGGCTCATCTCGGCGGGCAGAATCGCCACGCTCTCGCAGGCCAGCAGCTTGGAGTTGAACGCGCCGCCGCGGCAGTAGTTGCCGGTGGAGGGCCAGACGGCCTTGTGCCAGGTGGCGTCAAACTGGCCGGTGACCAGCCGGGGAGCCAGGCAGCCGAAGCTTGCGCCCACCTTGTGGCAGCCGGTGGGGAACCACTTGCCGGCCATGGCGATGATGCGGCAGGGGACGCCGGAGAGCTTGCTGGGGATTTCCACGTAGTTGGGCACGGCCTGGAACAGGCCGCCGGACTCCTTGGCCTCGTTCTTCCAGGTGATGCGGAAGAGGTTGAGGGGGTTCACGTCCCACAGACCCACGCCCTTCAGCTTCTCCTGGATGGCGCCGGGGATGCTCTCGGGGTTCTGCATCTGGGCGATGGTGGGGATGATGACGTTGTTCTC
>CAJUQS010000146.1 GCA_910588365.1 uncultured Oscillospiraceae bacterium
ATCGAGGGGTCATGCACGATTATTCTGCACAGGCGCTCGATGCGCCTGTTGCAGAATCCTGACGGATGGCAAGAAAATTTAACAAAGAGTGGCGGCAAAAGAGCCGCCAAGACCCATTCAACGGCTGTGAATACAGGTTCTTAATGCGGAAATATTACCCGCGTCCGGGCGGAAAAGTCCATGGGCTGTCAGGCGTTCCTGGCCCATTGGACGAGAGGCGCCAGACTGCCCCGGTCCGCCGCGTCAAAGGAGCGGGAGATGCCCGCCAGCATGTCCGCCATCTCCGGCTTTCCCCGCAGGGAGGCCCGCAGGGCGGCCATCATGGCCCGATCCACCGCGCCCATGTGCTCGTAGTCCAGCCCGCCCTGGCAGTAGAAGCCCCGGACCTGGGGCAGGGGGCCGAACAGCTTCTCCATGCTCTCCGGCAGATCCGGCGTGTCCGCCGGGGCACAGCCCACCGCCAGGGCGGCGATGCGCTTTCCGGCGAGGCCGGGCAGCTGCTTTTTCAGCCACCCCAGCCCCGACATCTGCCCGGCGTACAGCCCGCCCGCCAGGATAATGGTGCCGTACTCCGGCAGGCGCAGGCGCTTCCGCTCCCGGTAGTCCGCTGCCTGGCACCGCAGATCCTCCGCCAGCCACTGGGCGTACCGCCGGGAGAAGCCGGTCTTGCTGCGGTAGATGATAATGGTCTTGTCCATAAAAGCCTCCTTGTCACTGCCTGAGAATGGTTATCGTCCGCTCTCCCGCGTCCAGCCGGACGGTCCCGCCGATGGGCAGGGTCAGCATGGGGACGGTGTGGCAGCAGTCCACGTCCGCCAGGATGGGGATGTCCCGGCCGTCCAGGAGCTCCAGCAGGATGTCCGCCGGGGTTCGTCCGGTTCCCTGGTCATCGAACTTACGGTGCTTGCCCAGGATGATGCCGCCGGCCTTGTCCAGCGCGCCGCACAGCGACAGCATGGCGAAGTACCGCTCCGCGTGGGCGGCGAACTTCTCCGTATCCTCCAGAAGGAGGATGTCCCCCTCCCGGAAGTCCGGCATGTAGGGACTGCCCATGATGCCGCTGATGGTGTTCAGGTTGCCGCCCAGCAGCCGGCCCTCGGCGGCTCCGGGCCGCACCGTCACCCAGCGGTTGGGCAGCTGTGTCCGCTCCGGGACCTCCCGGCTCCAGTCCGTGGGCTCGTCGGAGTAAACTGGCGGCATGGGGCAGGGGAGGGGCAGCGGGCTTCCGCCCAGGACCGCCTCCATCCGCTCCAGGGAGAAGTCCAGCAGGGGCGGCCTCTGGCCGAAGACGGTGACCAGATTGGGGCCGTAGTAGGTGGTCTGCCCGGTCTTTTGATAGATGCCCAGGAGCAGCGCCGCAGCATCGGAGAGGCCGATGACCGGCTTGGGGTGCTCCCGCAGGAAGCCGTAGTCGATATAGGGGAGGAGCGCGTTGGACACCATGCCGCCCACGGAGGCCATCAGGTGCGTCACCTCCGGATCGCGGAGCAGGTGGTTGAACTCCGCCGCCCGCTCCCGGATGGTCCCTGAGCGGTAGAAATCCCGTTTCCCGGCCAGCTCCCCCAGCTTGACCTGCCAGCCCCGGGACTGCAGGTAGGCCGCCGCCCGCGCCGCTGCCTCCGGGGCCTCCGCGGTGATGGGATAGGAGGATGAGAATACGCCGATAACGCCTTTACATGTCTTCATGGTGTGTCCTCTCTTTTTCCGCCACGGCGCGGAGCGGCTCCCGTGGATTTCCAGGGCCGCTCCCGGTCCAGCCACCCGTGGGACCGCCACCAGCCCGCGTCCGGCGAGTCCCGCCAGATATACTTTTGCGCCAGCCGCATGGCATAGAACAGGCAGCGCGTTTTGAGCCCCGGACCCGGCACGCCTCTCCGGAGCTTCGCCGCCGTCCGTTCCGCCTGCCTTGAGATTTTTTGCTTCAATTTGGGGGAGAGGCGGTCCCAGCTGATCTCCATCAACGTGAAGCCCAGCTTGTATGTATGGGCGACGCCCCAGAAATCCAGGCTGTCCTTCATCTCCCTGAGGGCGGCCCGGTACACCGGGCCGGACGCGGAGGCAATCACCACGCCCTGCTTGCCGAACATCTCGCCATTGGGCTTGTGGACCATCCAGGTGCAGGCGTAGTGGTCCAGGAAGGTCTTCATCTGCCCGGTGAGGTGCAGGGCGTAGACCGGGGAGGTCAGGAGAATCACATCCGCGTCCAGCATGGCCGCCAGAATCGTCCGCGCACCCGCACTGTAGTAACAGTGGTTCTCCTCATTAAAGCACCGGAAACAGGAGATGCAACACTCCGGGCAGTCCCGGGGCAGGAAAAATTCCGTGACCTCCGCCTCCGGGAGGCGGGAGAGGATCTCCTGGGCGATGTGCCAGGTGCACCCCTTTCGTTCGGTGCCGTATACGGCGCAGATTTTCACGAATCCGCCCTCCGTTCGTAGTTTTTCCGGAACTGCTCTACATGGGCCCGGATAAAGGGCCGGGCCTCCTCAAAGCTGTCGCAGGTGTGAATGAGCATGAACATGGGCCCGTGGAACTCCGCCGCCACGGCCGGCGGGTCCTCCCGCCGCAGTTCTCCGGCGTCCATCAGCGCCGCAAAGATGTACGCCTGCACCCGGACGCACTTGTCCCGGTAGAGCCGGCGGTAGATGTCCCGGCAGCGGGGATCCGCGTACTGGCTGAGCAGCAGCAGACGCCGGAACCGGGCGTTCCAGGGGTCGTCGAAGAAGAAGCGGAAGGTCCGCTCAATCAGCTCCTGCAAATCCTCCATCCCGATTCCCGCATAGACGGACGCGTCGTCCCCGGCGTCATAGGGCAGCCCGCCCTCCCGGAAATAGCGCTCCGACTGCTGGACGCAGAGATCCACGATGGCGTCAAAGACGGCCCGCTTGCTCTGAAAGTGGTTGTAGATGGAGCTCTCCCGGATGCCCACGGCCCGGGCGATATCCCGGACGGACACCCCGTCATAGCCTCTCTGGGAAAACAGGTCCAGGGCCGTCTCCGTAATTTTCTCCTTGGTTGTCATAGCGCCTCCAGACGAACGACTGTTAGTACAGACACAGTATACTAACAGTTGTTCGCCTTGTCAAGACGAAATTTTGTAAAATTCATCTTGACTTTTTCGTCCGTTTGTTCTATATTTGTATAGGAACATCTGTTTTGACTGGAGGAAACGAGAGATGGACGTGATGGACAAGCTGACAATCCTGACGGATGCGGCCAAGTACGATGCCGCCTGTACCTCCAGCGGGGCCCAGAGGAGCCACCGGAAGGGGTATATCGGCAGCACCTCCTCGTCGATTGCCGGATGCTGCCACACCTTCTCCGGGGACGGGCGGTGTGTGACGCTGCTGAAGGTGCTGATGACCAACTGCTGCGTCTACGACTGCAAGTACTGCGTCAACCGCTGCTCCAACGACGCCCGCCGGGCGGTCTTTACCCCGGAGGAGCTGGCGGATCTGACGGTCCAGTTCTACCGCCGCAACTATATTGAGGGCCTGTTTTTGTCCTCCGGCGTACTGGTCAGCCCGGACTACACCACTGAGCGGATGATCCGCTGTCTGGACCTTCTGCGCAATCACCACCGCTTCAACGGCTATATCCATGCCAAGGCCATCCCGGGCACGTCGCCGGAGCTGGTGACCCGGCTGGGGATGCTGGCGGACCGGCTGAGTGTCAACATTGAGCTGCCCTCGGAGCGGGGGCTCACCACCCTGGCGCCCAATAAGACCAGAAAATCCATCTTCCGGCCCATGGGGCTCATCACCAGCACCCTCCAGGAGAACAGGGAGGAGCTGGTGAAGTACCGCCACGCCCCCCGCTTCGCCCCCGCCGGGCAGAGCACCCAGATGATTATTGGCGCGACGCCGGACTCGGACCGGCATATTCTCTCCCTGACCCAGTCTCTGTACGACAAGTACCGGCTCAAGCGGGTTTTTTACTCCGCCTATGTGCCGGTGGTGGAGAACACGCTCCTGCCCTCCCTCGACACCAAGCCGCCCCTGCTGCGGGAGCACCGGCTGTACCAGGCGGACTGGCTGCTGCGGTTCTACGGCTTCCGGGCGGAGGAGCTGCTGGACGAGGACAACCCCAATTTCAATCCCTTGGTGGACCCCAAGTGCAGCTGGGCCCTGAACCACCCGGAGTTCTTCCCCGTGGAGGTGAACACCGCCGGAAGGGAGGAGCTGCTGCGGGTGCCGGGGGTGGGGACCGTGTCGGCCAAGCGGATTCTCTACGCCCGCCGGGCCCGGAAGCTGGAGCACGAGGACCTGCGCAAGCTGGGGGTTGTCATGAAGCGGGCGCAGTATTTCATTACCTGTAAAGGGAAAATACTGGACGGCTTGAAGCTGCAGCGGGACAGCATCCTGCGAAACCTGACGGCGGCGGAGCGGGCGGCCCTGCCGGGGGCGGAGCTGGAGCAGCTGAGCCTGTTTGACAGCGCCGGCTGACTCCCGGCTGCTGTCGTCCAACTGCATGGAAAATCCAGGTATCCGGGGCGGAATCACCCACCCGGATACCTGGATTGATTGCTGATTGGAGGCGTTTTCTGGCCGGGAAGTCCCGGTTTTACTTCTTATAGGGGACGTGCCAGATGGTCTCCGCATAGTCCGCGATGGACCGATCGGCGGCGAAGATGCCGGAGCGGGCGATGTTGTGCAGGCTCATCTGGTTCCACTTGGTGCGGTTGCCGTAGGTCTCCGCCATGCGCCGCATGGCTGCGCAGTAGGAGGCGAAGTCCGCCAGGAGCATATACTGGTCGGGCATGGAGCCGTTGCTGCCCAGCAGCAGATACTGCACCAGCTCGTCGTAGCGGACGCCGTCCCGGAAGCCGTTGCTGATCTGGTCCAGAACGCGGTGCAGGTTGGGATCCCGGCTGTAGAGGTTGAAGGGGTTGTAGCCCCGGTCCCGGACCTCCTTGACCTCCTCGGTCTTCAGACCGAACAGGAACATGTTCTCGTCCCCCAGAACCTCGTGCATCTCCACGTTGGCGCCGTCCAGGGTGCCCACGGTCAGCGCGCCGTTCATCATGAACTTCATGTTGCCGGTGCCGCTGGCCTCCTTGCCGGCGGTGGAAATCTGCTGGCTGACCTCACTGGCGGGCATGAGGATTTCCGCCATGGAGACCCGGTAGTTCTCCAGGAAGAAGACCTGCAGCTTATCCTTGCAGATGGGATCGTTGTTGATCTGGTCGGCCAGGGAGTTGATGAGGCGGATGATCCGCTTGGCCACCGCGTAGCCGGGGGCCGCCTTGGCGCCGAAGAGGAAGGTGTGGGGCCGCAGCTCCATGTTGGGGTTATCCCGGAGCTGGTTGTAGATGTGGATGATGTGCATGACGTTGAGCAGCTGCCGCTTGTACTCGTGGAGCCGCTTGACCTGTACGTCAAAGATGGCGTCGGTGTTGACCACAAAGCCCTGGGACCGCTTGGCAAACTTGGCGAAGGCGGCCTTGTTGGCCTGCTTGATCTGCTCCAGACGCTGCAGGACCGCCTTGTCGGTGGCGAATTTGTCCAGCTTGGGAAGGGCAGAGCCGGGGTGGCGGAGATAGTCGTTGCCGCCGGTGAGATCGCAGATCAGCCCGTCGAGGCCGGGGTTGATCTCCGCCAGCCAGCGGCGGTGGTCGATGCCGTTGGTGACGTTCTTGAACTTCTCGGGCTCCATGGCGCAGGCATCGCGGAACACGTCTTTACGCAGGATGTCGCTGTGGAGGGCGGACACGCCGTTGACCGCCATGCCGCCCGCGATGCACAGGTTGGCCATGCGCACTTCGCCGTCCCAGATGACGGCCATGTTGCGGATCTTGCTCTCGTCCCCGTGGTAGAATTCGGTGACCTTCACCTGCCAGCGGCGGGCGATTTCGCAGAGGATCTGCCAGATCCGGGGCAGCAGGCTCTGCATCAGGGTCTGGGGCCAGCGCTCCAGGGCCTCGGCCAGCACGGTGTGGTTGGTGTAGGCGACGGAGTTGATGGTGATGTTCCAGGAGGTGTCCCAATCCAGGCCCGCGTCGTCCATCAGGATCCGCATCAGCTCGGGAACCACCAGGGCGGGGTGGGTGTCGTTGATCTGGATGACATTCTTCTCGTGGAAGTTGGTGAGGGTGCCGTAGGTCTGGATGTGCTTGCGCACGATGGACTGGACCGTGGCGGAGACGAAGAAGTACTGCTGGCGCAGGCGCAGGCTCTTGCCCTCGTAGTGGTTGTCCTCGGGGTAGAGGACCTTGGCAATGGCCTCGGCCATGGCCTTCTCCTCGCCGGCCCGCAGGTAGTCGCCCTGGTTGAACACGCTCATGTCAATGGGCGTGGGGCTCTTGGCGTCCCACAGGCGCAGGATGTTGGTATGGGCGGTGTCGTATCCGGCGATGGACATGTCGCAGGGCACGGCCAGCACCTTGGTGTAATCCTCGTTGACCACGTGGAGCCTGTCGCCGTCCCAGAACTCCCGGAGGGTGCCGCCGAAGTGGACCTCCTCCACCTCGTCGGGGCGGGGGATCAGCCAGGCGTCGCCCTGATCCTTCCAGTTGTCGGGGAGCTCCATCTGCTGGCCGTCCACGATCTTCTGCTTGAAGATGCCCAGCTCATAGCAGATGGAGTAGCCGCAGGCGGGGATCTCCAGCGTGGTCAGGCTGTCCAGGTAGCAGGCCGCCAGACGGCCCAGGCCGCCGTTGCCCAGGCCGGCGTCTGGCTCCATGTCGAAAATGTGGGCGGGCTTGAAGCCCATCTCCTCAATGGCCTCCTTCATGGGCTGGAGAACGCCCAGGTTGTAGGCGTTTTTCATCAGGGACCGGCCCATCAGGAATTCCAGGGACATGTAGTGGACCTGCTTGAGCTGTTTTTTCCGGACCTTCCTGCGGGTGTCCACAGACTGGATGCTCATCTGGTCACGCAGCACCATGGCGCAGGCCTTCATCATGTTCCCCTCGGTAGCCTCCTCCACGGAGCAGCCGAAATTGAGACTCAGCTTGTCGCTGATGGCCTGCTTCATGGAGTTCTTGGTAAATTTCTCCATAGAGTTTTCCTCTCTTCTTTCTTGGTATGGTCGGACGGCGGGAAGGTCCGGGCGCTTTGCCGGACCTTCCCGTTTGAAAAGACGGCTGGGCCGCCCTTCGGATCAGGAGCGAATGGTCCGGTAGATATCGTTGTAGGCCTCCGCGCTGCGCTTCCAGCTGAAGTCCTCGGACATGCCCGCCTTGCGCAGGTTGGCAAAGGCGGTGGGGTTGTTGTAGTAGAGATCCACCGCCTGGCGGATGACGTAGAGCATGTCGCCGCTGTTGTAGTCGGCGAAGGTGAAGCCGTTGCCCGCGCCGCACCAAGCCTCGTAGGGGTGGACGGTGTCCTTCAGCCCGCCGGTCTCCCGGACGATGGGGACGGTGCCGTAGCGCATGGCGATCATCTGCGCCAGACCGCAGGGCTCGCTCTTGGAGGGCATCAGCAGCAGATCCGCGCCGGAGTAGATGGCGTTGGCCAGCGCCTCGTTGTAGCCCCGATAGAGCGCCATGCGGCCCTTGTACTGGGCCAGCTTCTGCTCAAAGAACTGCTCGTAATTCCAGTCGCCGCTGCCCAGGACCACAAACTGGCAGTTGAGGTCCATGATCTGGTCGAAGACCTTGCAAATCAGGTCCAGCCCCTTGTGGCCGACCAGGCGGCTGACAATGCCGATGACGGGGACGTCGGGCTCCGCGGCCAGGCCCATCTGCTCCTGGAGGGCGGCCTTGTTCTTGGCCTTGCCCTTCATGTCCTTGATGCTGTATTTGGCGGCCAGACTCTTGTCCTTGGAGGGATCGTAGCGCTCCATGTCGATGCCGTTGAGCACGCCGTAAACCTTGCCGGCGTTGCGCTGCATGACGCTCTCCATGCCGTGGGCGAAATAGGCGTAGCGCAGCTCCTGGGCGTAGGTGGGGCTGACGGCGGTGATGGCGTCGCAGGTCATCAGCGCGCCCTTGAGCAGGTTCACGTCGCCGTCCATGGCGATGGTGCCGTCGGCAAACCAGCCGGGCGCCAGACCGAACAGGTCTTCCAGCGTCTCCTTGCCATAGCGGCCCTGGTACTCGATATTGTGCACCGTAAAGACAGTCTTGATTCCCCGCACCTCCGGCCAGCGGACGCACTCGTCCTTGAGATAGATGGGGACCAGGGCGGTCTGCCAGTCGTTGCAGTGGATCACCTCGGGCATGAAGCCCAGGGCGGGCAGCAGGGAGATGATGGCCCGGGAGAAGAAGCCGAAGCGCTCGCCGTCATCGTAGTGGCCGTAGAGGGCGTCGCGCTTGAAGTAGTACTCGTTGTCAATAAAATACCACGTCACGCCGTCCTTCTCCAGGCTGAACAGGCCGCAGTAGACCCGCCGCCAGCCCAGGGGGACCTCGATGTTGCAGACGAAGCCGAGCTGGTCCTTCCACTTGTCGCTCACCCGCTGGTACAGGGGGAGGATGACCTCCACCTCGTTGCCCGCCTTGGCCAGGGCCTGGGGCAGGCTGCCGGCCACGTCAGCCAGTCCGCCGGTTTTGCAGAAGGGGACGGCCTCGGAAGTGGCAAACAGGATTTTCATAGGGAAAACCTCCTTATTGGAATGGAAACAAAATACCCAAGTTGGGCACAGAAAAACAGGAGGGCGGGCCGGCCGCCCTCCTTGCAAGATAGCTTTGCCGCGTTATCAGACCTTGCTGCCCTTGGCGATGACCATGGGGTAGTGGTCGTGGCCCATCAGCGTCCGGGCGTCCATAATCTCCACAGCCTTGTCGGCGATTACGTGGTGGAGCACCGCGTCCCGGCTGACGGTGACGTCCTGCATCAGGATGCAGTTTTTCACCTCGGCGCCCTTGGCCACGCTGACGCCGTGGAAGACGATGGAGTTCTCCACCGTTCCCTCGATGGTGCAGCCGTCCGCCACCAGGCAGTTGCAGCAGGTGCCGGCGGGATCCACGTAGGTGGACGCGTCGTTGCGCTCTTTGGTGTGGACCGGCCGGGCGGCGGGGAAGAGCTCCCGCCGGATGGACGGGTCAAGCAGCTCCAGGCTGCGCCTGTAGTACTCGTTGAGGCTGCGGATCTGGGCGGCGTAGCCGTCCCAGACGTAGCTCTGGATCTTCAGGGAATCGGCCTTGGCCTGGAGCACCGCGCCGCGGAAGCTGACCTGGTCGTGGCTCATGCACTCGTCCACCAGCTCCAGCAGCAGCTCCTTGGACAGGATGTAGATCTCCAGGGAGCGGTGGCAGCCGGTGCGGTCCCGCAGGGGGAAGAGGGTGTCCTTGACCCGTCCGGACTTGTCCAGACGGAAGAAGGTCACGTCGCCCTCGGAGTCCACGCTGCTGGTGCACACGGCGGTGATGTCCGCGCCGGAGGCCAGGTGGGCCTGGTAGACGTCCTGAATGGGGATATTGATGATGAGGTCGCTGTCGGCCAGAACCACGTGGCTCTGCCGGATGTCAGCCAGATAGGAGCGGACGCCGGCCAGGGCCTCCACCTTGCCCCGGGCGCCGTCCAGGCCCCGGGTCTGCTCAAAGGGGGGCAGCAGGCGCAGGCCCCCGTGCTTGCGGCTCAGGTCCCAGTCCTTGCCGGAGCCCAGGTGGTCCAGCAGGCTCTGGTAGTTGCCGTGGAGCACCACGCCCACGTCGGTGATGCCGGCGTTGACCATGCTGCTGAGGATGAAGTCGATGATGCGGTAGCGCCCCGCGAAGGGGACGGAAGACGGCGTGCGGCCGGCGGTCAGCTCTCCCAGGCCGTTGTGCTTCTCGTAGGAGAAGATGATTCCATGCAGTCCTTTCATCTGGACACCTCCTTGTGATCGCGGTTGAGCATCGAGTTGGGCAGGACCGTCTCGCCGGCGCTGATAGCGGTGCCGGGGCCCAGAACGGTGACGCCCCACTTCTCGGGATCGCAGTTTTCGGGATTTTCGCCCACTGTGGCGCCGGCCTCCACCATGCAGTTCTCGCCCAGGATGGCGTAGCGCACCACAGAGCCCCGGCGGACAGTGACGCCGGGCATCAGCACGGAGTAGGACACCTCGGCGCCCTCCTCCACCCGTGCGCCGTGGGAGAGCACGGAGTTTTTCACCGTGCCGCCGATCTCACAGCCCTGGGTGACCACGCTGTGCTCCACCAGGGAGCTCTTGCCGATGAAGGCGGGGGGCTCGGCGGGCAGACGGGCGTAGATGGGCCAGCTGCTCTCCAGCAGGTCCAGATCGCCGCGGCTGAGCATGTCCATGTTGGCGTCCCACAGGCTCTCCAGGGTTCCCACGTCCTTCCAGTAGCCGTCAAAGCGGTAGGCAATCATCTTCTCGCCCGCGCTGAGCATTTTGGGGATGATGTTCTTGCCGAAGTCGTTGCTGGAGTCGGGATCCGCCTCGTCGTTGATGAGGAATTCCCGCAGCTTCTTCCAGGTGAAGACGTAGATGCCCATGGAGGCCAGGTTGCTCTTGGGCTGCTTGGGCTTCTCCTGGAACTCCACGATGTTGTCCGCGCTGTCCACAGCCATGATGCCGAAGCGGGACGCCTCGTCCCAGGGCACCTCCAGCACGGAGATGGTGCAGGCGGCCCCGGCGGCCTTGTGGGACTCCACCATCTTGCCGTAGTTCATCTTGTAGATGTGGTCGCCGGACAGGATCACCACGTACTCCGGGTCATACATGTCCACAAAGCCGATGTTCTGGTAGATGGCGTTGGCGGTCCCCTTGTACCAGCTGCCCTTCTCCCCCTCCTGCATGTAGGGGGGCAGGATATGGACGCCGCCGTCCAGCCGGTCCAGATCCCAGGGCTGGCCGGAGCCTATGTAGCTGTTGAGCTCCAGGGGCTTGTACTGGGTCAGCACACCCACGGTGTCGATGCCGGAGTTGGTGCAGTTGGACAGGGGGAAGTCGATGATGCGGTACTTGCCGCCGAAGGGTACGGCGGGCTTGGCCACATCGCTGGTCAGCACGTACAGACGGCTGCCCTGCCCTCCTGCCAGGAGCATTGCGATACACTCTTTTTTCATGGCTTGCTCATCCTCTCTCGTTTTTTATTCAGCTGCGGAAGGGTCCTTCTTCCTGCGGGAAGGGACCTTCTTTTCCGCGGCGGGAGCGGCGGGATCCTTCTTGGCCCTGGGCTTTCTGGTCTTGACGGAGGCGGCGGGAGCGGCCTCCGCCGGCGCCTCCTTCTTGGCCCTGGGCTTTCTGGTCTTGACCACCACGGCGTCCTCCTGCGCGGGGGCGGGGACGCTCTCGGCCTTCCTGCGGGTGCGCGCGGCCTTTACCGGAACGGCCTCCGCCTTCACTGTCTCCGCGGCGGCCGCCTTCTTGGCGGAGGGCTTTTTCGTCCCGGTCCCGTCCGCGTCCTTCGCCTTGGGCTTGGCCCGCAGCTTGCCCTGCCCCTTGAAGAACACGGCGCCGAAGGGCGGGATGCGGATGGCCACGGAGCTCTCCTGGCCGTGGGAGGGGGTCCAGCTGACCTTGCAGGGGGCGGCGTTCACCGCGCCGGTGCCGCCGTAGACGGCGGCGTCGGAGTTGAACACCTCCACATATTCCTTCACCGGGGGACAGCCGAAGCGGTAGTCCTCATAGGTGTTGGGGTTGAAGCTGATGGCGCACAGCAGCTCGTTGCCGGCCTTGTCCCGGCGCAGGAAGACCACGATGTTATTCTGGTTGTCGTCGCTGACCAGCCACTGGAAGCCGTCCCAGCTGTAGTCGTCCTCCCACAGGGCGCTCTCGCTGAGATAGAAGCGGTTGAGATCCCGGATATACTGGTGGAGCTGGCGGTTGGGCTCGTTGCTGAGGATGCCCCAGTCCAGCTGGTCCTCGTAGTGCCACTCCTGCTCCGTGCCCAGCTCCACGCCCATGAAGCTCAGCTTCTTGCCGGGGTGGGCCATGGTGTAGCCGTAGAAGCCCCGCACACCGGCCATCTTCTGCCAGGCGTCGCCGGGCATCTTGCCCAGCACGGAGCCCTTCATGTGGACCACCTCGTCGTGGCTGAGGGGCAGGACGTAGTTCTCCGAGAAGGCGTAGAACATGGAGAAGGTGATATCCTTGTGGTTGCCCTGGCGGAACCAGGGGTCCATCTTCAGGTAGTGGCACATGTCGTTCATCCAGCCCATGTTCCACTTCAGGTTGAAGCCCAGGCCGCCCACGTCGGCGGGCTTGGTCACCAGGGGCCAGGCGGTGGACTCCTCGGCCACCATCAGCACGTCGGGGTTGACGGTGAAGGCGGTCTTGTTCAGCTCGCGCAGGAAGTCGATGGCCTCCAGATGCTCCTTGCCGCCGTGCTGGTTGGGCACCCACTGGCCGTCGGGCCGGTCGTAGTCCAGATACAGCATGGAGGCCACCGCGTCCACCCGGATGCCGTCGATGTGGTACTCCCTGAGCCAGAAGGCGGCGGAGGAGAGCAGGAAGCTCTTCACCTCGGGCCGGCCGTAGTCAAACACCCGGGTGCCCCAGGCGGCGTGCTCGCCCTTGCGCAGGTCGGCGTACTCGTAGCAGGGGCTGCCGTCGAACTCGTAGAGGCCGTGGGCGTCCTTGCAGAAGTGGGAGGGCACCCAGTCGAGGATGATGCCGATGCCCTCCTGGTGCATTTTGTCCACGAAGTACATGAAGTCCGCGGGCGTGCCGTAGCGGGAGGTGGGGGCGTAGTACCCGGTGCACTGGTAGCCCCAGCTGGGGTCGTAGGGGTACTCGGTGATGGGCATCAGCTCGATGAAGTTGAAGCCCATGTCCTTGACGTAGGCGGCAAGCTGGCCGGCCAGATCCCGGTAGCCGATAAACTCGCCGTTGTCCTGGCGGCGCCAGGAGCCCAGGTGGACCTCGTAAATATTCAGGGGGGCGGTATAG
Source organism: uncultured Oscillospiraceae bacterium (assembly GCA_910588365.1). Classification (GTDB taxonomy): domain Bacteria; phylum Bacillota; class Clostridia; order Oscillospirales; family Oscillospiraceae; genus Pelethomonas. Next base: position 12,781 of record CAJUQS010000146.1, read on the forward strand.
ATGGAGGTCTTGCGGCGGTTTTCCCGCCAGGCCTGGTCGCCCCACTGATAGCCGTCGATGGTGTAGAGCTTGCTGGCGGTGCCGGGGCGGGTTTCGGCGTGGAAGGCGTAGGGGTCGGCCTTCATGCGCATCTGGCCGTCCGCGCCGGTGACGGCAAACTTGTAGGCGTCGTATGTCGCGCCGCCGGGAATGAAGCGCTCCCAGATGCCGCCGGTAATCTTGCGCATGGGATGGGCGAGCGCGTCCCAGGAATTGAAATCACCCACTACGGAGACAGCCTGTGCCCGCGGCGCCCAGACGCGGAACATGTAGCCGTCGGTTCCGTCGTGGGTGACAGCATGGGCACCCATATACTCGTAGGCACTGATCGCTGTTCCCTCGTGGAAGAGGTAGGTATTCAATTCATCTGCTTCTCTGTAGGGCATAATGATCCTCCAATGTGTCAGCCGCTGGAAAAAGCGCCAATGGCTGTATTCTTTCATATTATACCCCACTTGTCCACCCAGCGTCAAGGCGGGGTGCACCAGTTTTTAACAGTAAAAAGTCACAAATAAATTTGTCGGATAACGTGGATTTTGACAAAATTTTACGGCTTCCGGGGATTCGGTCTGGCTATTTTCTCCCAAATCCTCCAAAATGTCCGGTTCCGGCGGGGGAAAGGGGGACATTTTCGATTTTTGGGGAAAGGTGTTTACTTTCACGGGCTGAAGTGTTAAAATGGAGGCAGAACCGGAATGGAGGAGGATTCTGATGGCGAGAATTACAAAGAAGGAAAAGAGCGACGGGCTGTACCGGGCCATTCTGACGCTGAAGACCCAGGAGGAGGTCTATAACTTTTTTCAGGATTTGTGTACGGTCACGGAGCTGCGGGCCATGGAGCAGCGCTTCGAGGTGGCGGTCCTGCTCCGGCGGGGGATGATTTACAACGATATCCTGGAGCGGACGGGGGCCTCCAGCGCCACCATCAGCCGGGTCAACCGCTCCCTGGCCTTTGGCCATGGCGGGTACCAGGTGTTTTTTGACCGCCAGGCGGAGCCCGCGGAGCGGACGCCCGGGACGGAGGAGGGCAAATGAGCGCCTACGGGCCGCTGGCGGGCGTCTACGACGCGCTGACCGGCGATGTGGGGTACGAGCGGCGGGCGGACTACATTCAGCGGCTGTTTCAGAAGAGCCGCATCCCGGTGCGCACGGTGCTGGATCTGGCCTGCGGCACGGGAGCCATGACCTGCCTGCTGGCGGAGCGGGGATACGAGATGATCGCGGTGGACGGCAGTCCGGACATGCTGGCCGCCGCCCGGGAGAAGGCGGCCGGGCTTCGCGGCGAGCCGCCGGTATTTCTCAACCAGGACATGCAGATGCTGGATTTGTACGGCACGGTGGACGCGGCGGTCTGCTGTCTGGACAGCCTGAACTATCTGACCAGCCCCAGGGACGTGCAGAAGACCTTCCAGCGGCTGCATCTGTTCATCTCGCCCGGCGGGCTGCTGGTATTTGACGTCAACAGCGCCGCCAAGCTGGCGGGACTGGACGGCCAGGTGTTTCTGGACGAGACGGAGGACGTGTACTGCGTGTGGCGGACGGAGTACGAGAAGCGGAGCAGGATCTGTTCCTACTGGATCGATCTGTTCACCCGCCGCGGGGACGGCGGATGGGATCGGGCGGGGGAGGAGCACCGCCAGCGGGCCTACGAGGTGGAGGAGCTGCGCGCCTGGCTTCTGGAGGCCGGCTTCAACCGCATCCGGACCTATGGGGACTGCCGGATGGCGGCCCCCAGGGAGGGGGAGCAGCGGATCTATTTTTCCGCCATACGGGGGAAGTAGTTTCTGCCGCTTGTATCGGGGGCGCAGAGCCCCCGGGTCCAGCGGTTCCTTTTTGTCCGTACAAAAAGGAACCAAAAAGCCGCTTAGGGCTGGGGCGGCCAAAGGCCACCTAACGCCTAAGAACCCGCAGTTTTACGGGGGCTTTTCGGACACACCTGCAAGTGAAGAGCTGCCCTGCCCCGTGAACGGACTTTTTTTACATCTGATCTGACGGACTGGAGATCATCCAGCTCCGCCTGCCGACCTCTTAAAGGGACAGACTCTGCGAGGGGCTTCCTGACGGCAGACAGCTCCTCAATAATGGCCCTGCTGAGCAATTCGATATCACGGGTATGCTGTATAACGCAGCCTAAGATGCGGGTTAAACAGCTCCTTCCGCATTCACCGCCCGGGTCTGGGACCCCCGCTTTTGCCACAGTCCGCAGAGCCAGCAGATCTCCCCCGAGATCTATAAAGGTTTCCTGGATCTCGGCCAGCCGTCCGTCAATATCTCTATTCATATGCGCCGCCTCCTATAAAAGAATACAATTATTATACATCAAAAAAAGATAATGTCAACATTTATTGAATGACATTACGGGAGATTTTATGCTTCGATATAGGCTTGATGTGTTACAGGAATTAAAAAAGGCGGGATACTCGACCTATCGCATACGCGAGGATAAAATCCTTGCAGAAGGAACCATGCAGAAAATACGAACAGGAAGTACGGCAATCAGTGTAGAAAGTCTGGGAATACTCTGCAATATCCTCCGGTGCCAGCCGGGCGACATCCTGGAGTGGCTCCCGGAGGAGCAGGGGGCCTCGGCGCAGGCCCCATAGCAGCCTCTTCCCCACTAACAGGGCATCAGCCGGAGCCGAATGACAGCCAGACCGCAGATCAGATGCCCGAAGGGTTGTCTCGTTCACGGGGCAGGGCAGCTCTTCATTTGCAGAGCAAATCGAAAGTCCCCCGCCGAGGCGGACGGCCAAGGGCCGTCCCCGAGAAAGGAGTCCAGAACCATGGGTTCTGGCGCATTTTTGGTTACTTTTTGTGCGAGCAAAAAGTAACCCGCCGTCCGGGGGCGGAACCCCGGGCCATCGAAAAGAAACAACCACCCTTGCCGCCCGGAGGGCGGCAAAGAAAGGACTTCAATGGACAAATTAGTCAGAGCGATCACCGCCGACGGAATGGTACAGGCGGTCGCAGTCTCAACAAAGGATCTCACAGAGAGAGCAAGAAATATCCACAAGTCCCTGCCGGTGGCCACGGCGGCCATGGGGAGAGCCCTGGCGGCGGCCTCCATGATGGGCAACGCCCTGAAAGAGGAAAACGCCAGCCTGACCCTGCAAATCAAGGGGGGAGGCCCCCTGGGGACGGTCCTGGCTGTCTCCGACGCCCGGGGGAACGTCCGGGGCTATATCCAGAACCCCCATGTGGATCTCCCTCTCCGGGAGGACGGAAAGCTGAACGTGGGGGCCGCAGTGGGCGCGGAGGGAACCCTGACGGTCATCAAGGATCTGTGTATGAAGGAGCCCTATATCGGCAGCGTGGGCCTGCTGGGAGGTGAGATTGCCGAGGATCTGGCGGCTTATTTCGCGGAGAGCGAGCAGATCCCAACCGCCTGCGCCCTGGGGGTGCTGGTGGCCCGGGACCAGAGCGTCAGGGCTGCCGGCGGCTATATCATCCAGCTGCTCCCCGGGGCCGGGGAGGACGTGATCGCCAAGGTGGAGGGCGGCGTGATGGCCGCCGGCGCCGTCACCAGCCTGCTGGACAAAAACAGCGATCCGGAGGCGCTGCTGCGGACGGTGCTCAGCGATTTTGAGGTGGAGATCCTGGAAACCAGCCCCATCGCCTATACGTGCTATTGCAGCCGGGACCGGGTGGAGCGGGCCCTCATCAGCATGGGCGCGGAGGAGCTGGAGGATCTGCTCAGAGAACAGGGGGGCTGTGAGCTGGGGTGCCAGTTCTGCGACACCGTCTACCGCTTCACCGGCCAGGAGCTGCGGGAGCTCATCGACGGGATGAGGGGATAGGGCGGCTTCGCGCCGGCCGGGGGGGAGCGGGGGAGGCCGCCCGCCTCCCGGCTCCGCCTTTCGTCAAAGCGCACAAACCCGAACCAGAAATTTTGTCAGGCGGCCAAACGGATTTTCAAATGTTCCCATTGCAATCCGCCGGAAAGTTCGATATAATAAAGTCAGGAATCAAATACGGTGGTAGCTGTAACGAAGTGCTCTGCGCACGGGCTGCAACTATCACTCGGCGTATGCTTGGGTGTTTCAAACCGGGAGGTTTGAAACATTTTTCTTTTCAACAACAAAAAGGAGGAATGCGGTATGTATATACTGGCCAACGGAAGGCTCATCACCCGGGACGGTGCGCTCCCCTACCTGCCGGACGGCGGCGTGGCCATCGAGGGAACGAGGATCGCCGCCGTGGGCTCCACGGCGGAGCTGAGGGAGAAATACCCGGAGGCGGACTTCGTGGACGCCCGGGGCGGCGTGATCATGCCGGGGCTTGTCAACGCCCACACCCACATCTACTCCGCCCTGGCCAGGGGGCTGAGCATCAACGGCTTCAGCCCCACCAGCTTCTACGAGGTGCTGGACGGCCAGTGGTGGTATATTGACCGGCATTTGACCCTGGCGGGCACCCGGGCCAGCGCCGACGCGCTGTACCTGGACTGCATCAAGCAGGGCGTCACCACCATCTTTGACCACCACGCATCCTTCTGCGAGATCCCCGGCTCCCTCTTCCGGATTGCGGACAGCGCCAGGCAGTTCGGAATCCGCTCCTGCCTGTGCTACGAGGTCAGCGACCGGGACGGGGAGGAGAAGGCGGACCAGGCCGTGCGGGAGAACAGGGATTTCCTGGACTACTGCGGGAAAAACCCCAGCGATATGCTCGCGGCCATGTTCGGCGGCCACGCCCTGTTCACCATCAGCGACAGGACCTTTGAGAAGATGGTGGAGGCCAACAACGGCCGCACGGGGTTCCATATCCACGTGTCCGAGGGGATGAACGACGTCTACGACAGCCTGCAGAAATACGGCCGCCGCCCGGTCCAGCGGCTGCAGGACCACGGCATTCTGGGGCCCGGGACGATTCTGGGCCACTGCATCCACGTGAACACCGCGGAGATGGAGATCATCCAGTCCACCGGAACCATGTGCGTGAACAACCCGGAGAGCAACATGGGCAACGCCGTGGGCTGCTCACCGGTGCTCCAGCTGATGCAGCGGGGGATCACCGTGGGCCTGGGCACCGACGCCTATACCAATGACATGCTGGAGAGCCTGAAGGCGGCCCTTGCCATCCAGCGGCACAACGCCTGTATGCCCAACGTGGGCTGGTGCGAGGTGACGGACATGCTCTTCAAAAACAACCCCGCCATTGGCGAGAAATATTTTGGCGTGCCTCTGGGGCGGCTGGCGCCCGGCGCGGCGGCGGACGTGATCGTCATGGACTACAGGCCCTTCACGCCGTTCTCTGACGCCAACATCGACGGGCACATGCTCTTCGGCATGACGGGCCGCCAGTGCCAGACCACCATCTGCAACGGGAAGATTTTGATGAAGGACCGGGAGCTGGTGGGCGTGGATGAGGAGGCCGTCAACGCCCATATCCTGGAGGAGTCCAAAAAGCTGTGGGGAGAGCTCAACCCCTGCACCTATTAAGGTGCATCCTTGGCGGGGCCTGCGCGGCCCCGCGCCCCGCGGTTCCTTTTTGTGCGCACAAAAAGGAACCAAAAA
>CAJUQS010000147.1 GCA_910588365.1 uncultured Oscillospiraceae bacterium
GAGCGCCTGTGCAGAATAATCGTGCATGACCCCTCCGTGAAGCGCCGCATGGCGGCGCTTTCAGCGCTAAGCCCGCCCCAGGCGGGCCCACGGATGGGGTCATTGCACGATATGGATTGCTGCGGCTTTTTGCCTTGCAGGGCAAAAAATCTATCTCGCCAATCCGCACATGCTGAGATATTAAACAGGCTCTTACATTGTCTCGAATATCAGCTGTTCCCCGCTGCACCCCACGCGGACCCGCTGGCCGTCGGACAGCGTGCCGCGAATGAGCATGGCGGCCAGCTCGGTTTCCACGTACTTTTGCAGGTAGCGCTTCACGGGCCGCGCGCCGAAGGAGGGCGAGTAGCTGGCCCGGGCGATGAAGCTCTTGGCCTCCTCCGTCAGCTCCAGGGTGATATCCCGGTCCGCCAGACGGCGGGAGACGGCGGCCATGGCGATGTCGATGATGCCGGCGATCTGGGCCTCGGTGAGGGGGGAGAAGACCACGATGTCGTCCACGCGGTTGATGAACTCCGGGCGGAAGTACTGGTTCAGCTCCCCCCGGACCCGATCCTTCACCTCCGGGTCGATGGAGCCGTCCTGGTGGATGTTCTCCGTCAGATAGGCGGAGCCGATGTTGCTGGTCATGATGATGATGGTGTTCTTGAAGTCCACGGTGCGGCCCTGGTTGTCGGTGAGCCGTCCGTCGTCCAGGAGCTGGAGCAGGATGTTGAACACATCCGGGTGGGCCTTCTCAATCTCGTCAAAGAGCACCACGCTGTATGGCTTCCGGCGGACGGCTTCGGTGAGCTGGCCGCCCTCGTCGTAGCCCACGTAGCCCGGAGGCGCTCCCACCAGGCGGCTGACGGCGTGCTTCTCCATATACTCGGACATGTCGATGCGCACGATGTTGCGCTCGTCGTCAAAGAGGGACTGGGCCAGGGTCTTGGCCAGCTCCGTCTTGCCCACGCCGGTGGGGCCCAGGAAGATGAAGGAGCCGATGGGCCGGTTCTCGTCCTTGAGCCCCGCCCGGCCCCGGAGGATGGCCTCGCTGACGGCGGAGACGGCCTCGTCCTGGCCGATGACCCGGCGGTGGAGGATGTCCGGCAGGCGCAGAAGCTTCTCCTTCTCCGATTCCACCAGCTTGCTCACCGGGATGCCGGTCCACTTGCTGACCACGGCGGCGATCTCCTCCTCAGTGACCTCCTCCTTGAGCAGGTGCTCGTCCTTGCCGGCCTCCACGCGCTGCCGCTCCTCCTCCAGCTGCTTCTCCAGCGTAGGGAGGGTGTCGTACTTGAGGCGGGCCATCTTCTCCAGATCGTAATTGCGCTCCGCCTCCTCCATCTGATGGCGGGTGTCCTCGATCTCCTGCTTGATGCGCTTGATGCCGGCAATGGACTGCTTCTCCGTCTCCCACTGGGTCCGCATGGCGTCGTTTTTGGCCTTCAGCTCCGCCAGCTCCCCATCGATGTGGCCCAGCCGGTTCCTGGAGCCCTGGTCCTCCTCCTTGCCCAGGGCCTGCTTCTCGATCTCCAGCTGCATGATCTTCCTGTTGATCTCGTCCAGCTCCCCGGGGAGGCTGTCGATCTCCATGCGGATCTTGCTGGCCGCCTCGTCCATGAGGTCGATGGCCTTGTCCGGCAGGAAGCGGTCGGTGATATAGCGGTCCGACAGCGTGGCGCAGGCAATGAGGGCCCCGTCGGTGATGCGCACGCCGTGGTGGATCTCAAAGCGCTCCTTGAGGCCCCGGAGGATGGAGACGGTGTCCTCCACCGTGGGCTGGCCGATGAGCACCTTCTGGAACCGGCGCTCCAGGGCGGCGTCCTTCTCGATATACTTGCGGTACTCGTCCAGGGTGGTGGCGCCGATGCAGTGGAGCTCCCCCCGGGCCAGCTTGGGCTTGAGGAGGTTCCCGGCGTCCATACTGCCCTCGGTGCGGCCCGCGCCCACGATGTTGTGGAGCTCGTCGATAAAGAGGAGGATGCGGCCGTCGCTCTTCTCCACCTCATTGAGGACCGCCTTCAGCCGCTCCTCGAACTCCCCCCGGTACTTGGCCCCTGCGATGAGGGCGCCCATGTCCAGGGCGAAGATGGTCTTGTCCTTGAGCCCCTCGGGCACGTCGCCGTTGAGGATTCGCTGGGCCAGGCCCTCCACCACGGCGGTCTTGCCCACGCCGGGCTCGCCGATGAGGACGGGGTTATTCTTGGTCTTGCGGGAGAGGATCTGGATGGTGTGGCGGATCTCCGCGTCCCGGCCGATGACCGGGTCCAGCTTGCCCTGGCGGGCCATGTCCACCAGATCCCGGCCGTACTTGGTCAGGGCCTCATAGCTCTCCTCCGGGTTCTGGCTGGTGACCCGCGCTCTGCCCCGGACCTTGGTGAGGGCCTGTAAAATCTTCTCCTTGTCAATGCCGTACTGGCGGAAGATATTCGCGCTGGGGGTGCCGGACTCCTCCACCAGTGCCAGGTACAGGTGCTCCACGGAGACGTACTCGTCCTTGAACTGCTGGGCGGCGCGCTCGGCCGCGGTGAGCAGCCGGGAGAAGCGGCGGCTGGCGTAGAGCTGCTCCGCCCCGCTGCCGGAGACCTTGGGAAGGCGGTCGATCTCCCCCTGGACCTGGCGGCAGAGGGTCTCCACGTCCAGGCCCATATAGGTCAGGAGCCGGGGCACCAGCCCCTCCCGCTGGCGCAGCAGCGCCAGATGCAGGTGCTCGCCCTCCAGCTGCTGCTGGCCGTTCTCAATGGCGATGGACTGACAGTCCGCCACCGCCTGCTGGGCGTTCTGGGTGTATTTGTCAAAATTCATGGTACAGTGCCTCCTCATTCTTTTCTTTGAAAAGAAAAGAATCAAAAGAAACTTTTTGCGCAAAACTCCGTTTTGCTTATCCTTTCATCAGGGCGGAGTTCTATGCGCCGCAGGTTCTTTTTTCTTTTCGAGAGTGATTGTACACCTGTTCCCGAAAAAAGTAAAGAGGAAAATTAGCACTCTCGTGTCAAGAGTGCTAACAAACTGTGAATTCCGTGTGAATTTTTACTTGACAGATGTCGAATAATCCTGTATGCTATGTTACAGATGTAATATCACTTCATAAGCAAAGCGGAGCTTTGCGCAAAAAGTTTCTTTTTTGATTCTTTTTTCTTTCAAGAAAAAAGAATGGCCACCAAAAGGAGGTACATTATGAAAAGATTGCGCGGACTGTTGTGCGTTCTGCTGGCGCTGTGCCTGCTGCCGGTTCAGGCCAGGGCCGCGCCGGCGGCGTGGGCCGAAGCGGATGTTGAAAGAGCGGACAGACTGGGCCTCATCCCCGCGGAGTGCTCCTTCAACTACCAGCGGGACGTCACCCGGGAGCAGATCGCCGCCATCCTCTGCCGGGCGGAGGTGACCGGGGAGCAGCTGGATGAGCTGATTGCGGCCTACAACCGGGCCTGCCTGACCTCCTCCCGGTATGACCCGGACCCGGGGGACACCGTGAGAAGCTTCTCACGCTGGATCACCCTCCACATGGCGGACGGTTCCGAATTCCCCCTGTGCCACCGGGGCAAGGGTGAGGTCCGGGTCTGGGGCGAGGGTGAGGGAAACATGATTCTGCGCTCCCTGGAGCTCTATGAACTGCTGGAGGAGATTGTCTGCCCGCCGGACGACCCGGCCGGTTCGTGAAATAGACGCGCCAAAAAGCCGGCACAGCGAGAAGCTGTGCCGGCTTTTGCGTATGTGTGCAGGCGCGGGGGATTACTTTGCCCGATCCCGCAGCGCGTCCACCATGTCCAGCCGCTCCCAGGGCAGGTCCACGTCCGTGCGGCCGAAGTGGCCGTAGGCGGCGGTCTGCTCGTAGATGGGGCGGCGGAGGTCCAGACGGGTGATGATCTTGCCGGGGCGGAGGTCAAAGAGCTCCCGGACGATCTCGCTCAGGCGCTCGTTGGAGACGGTCCCGGTGCCCTGGCTGTCCACCAGCACGCTCACCGGCTCGCTGACGCCGATGGCGTAGGCCAGCTCGATGTGGCAGCGCCGGGCGAGGCCCGCGGCCACGATGTTTTTCGCCACGTACCGGGCCATGTAGGCCGCCGAGCGGTCCACCTTGGTGGGGTCCTTGCCGGAGAAGCAGCCGCCGCCGTGGCTGGCCGCGCCGCCGTAGGTGTCCACGATGATCTTCCGGCCGGTGAGGCCGCTGTCGCCCACGGGGCCCCCGATGACGAAGCGGCCGGTGGGGTTGATGTAGAACCTGGTATCCTTGTCGATGTAGCGGGCGGGGATGACGGGCTTGACCACCGTCTCCACAATGGCCTCCCGGAGATCGGCGATGGACACGTCGGGGCTGTGCTGGGTGGAGACCACGATGGCCGGGCAGCGCAGGATCTTGCCGTCGGCGTCGTACTCCACAGTCACCTGGCTCTTGCCGTCGGGGCGGAGCCAGCCCAGCTCGCCGCTTTTGCGCACCGCGGCCAGGCGGCGGCAGAGGGTGTGGGCCAGGGCGATGGGGGCGGGCATCAGCTCGGGCGTCTCATCGCAGGCGTAGCCGAACATCATGCCCTGGTCTCCGGCGCCGATGTCCGCGTCAGTGCCGCCGTCCACGCCCATGGCGATGTCGCCGCTCTGCTCGTCAATGGTGGTCATGACGGCGCAGGAGCGGGCGTCAAAGCCGCAGGAGGGGTCGTTGTAGCCGATCTTGTCCACCGTGCGGCGGACGATGTGGGGGATATCCACATAGCACTTGGTGGAAATTTCACCCATGACCATCACCATGCCGGTGGTGGTCACAGTCTCACAGGCCACCCGGCCGGCGGGGTCCTGGGCCAGGATGGCGTCCAGCACCGCGTCGGAGATCTGGTCGCAGACCTTGTCGGGATGTCCCTCGGTGACGGATTCGGATGTAAAAATACGGTTTGCCATAAAATTTTCTCCTTTATGTATTCCTTTTTCACTGGAGCTGGTGCAAAACGAGAAAAGCACGCCCGGCGGCGTGCTTTGAAAGTTTTCGCTTTCCTCATCTTGCGCTGACCGCCGGAATTGGCACCTTGCAGAGCGCAGGTTGCCGTGGCTTCATCGGGCCGTTCCCTCCGCCACTCTTGATAAGGTATTCACTTTTGCTTGCTGGCTGGAGTATGGGCTTATTATACGGCGCGGAGGGGGTCTTGTCAACAGGAAATGTCAAAAAACAGTCCGCGGTACGCTCAAAATTCCCCGCTGGAACGGTCCTCCGCCGGGAAACGGAGCGTCACGGTCAGGACCTCGTCCTGACAGCGGGCGGTGAGGGAGCCCCCCATCCGCTCCGCCAGATTCCGGGCGATGGAGAGGCCCAGACCCGTGGCCCGACGGCCCGTCTCCACGGTGAAGTACCGGTCAAAGAGCCTCTCGGCCAGCACCGGCGTCATGCCCGGCGCGGAGTTGGAGAAGGTGAGAGTTCCGTCCCCGCGGAGGGAGACCGTCAGATCCCCGGCGCTGTACTTCACCGCGTTGGAGAGGATGTTGTTCAGCACCCGGTTCAGCGCCCCGCCGTCCAGCCGCCGGACCACCGCCGTCTCCGGCAGGGAGACATCCGGCGCGATGCCCCGGGCGCGGAGGACGGCGTACCAGGCCGCCAGGGCCCCCTCCAGGGCCCGGTTGAGGCTGGTTTCCTCCGGTGCCGGGGATCGATCGGCGGCCAGGGCGACGGAGTCCTGGAAAAATTCCTCCATCAGCTGCTGGAGGTGCTCCGTCCGCTCCCGGATGAGCAGCAGATACCGCCCGGCATTCTCGCTCTTCTCCTCGCCCTCCAGCAGGTCCAGATAGCCCCGGATGGCGGTGAGAGGGGTGCGCAGATCGTGGGACACGCCCGTGACCGCCTCCTTGAGGGCGCGGTCGCCCTGCTGGTGCCGCTGCCGCTCCTGCCGCAGCAGGCGCAGCTGGCCGTTGAGCCCGGCGGCCAGACGGCGCATGGCGGCATCCCGGCTGGAGATGGACAGCAGGGTGTTGGTGTCCGTCTCCAGCCGCTCCTGGAGCCCCCGGCGGATCTCCTCCGCTGAGCGGCGCAGGAGCAGGATTTTCCACGCCAGGAGCAGGACCGTCAAGGCCAGGACGGCGCAGAGTACGTACACCATGAAAACACCCCCGCTTTCTGTCGGTATCCATTCTTTTCTTTTGAAAAAGAAAAGAATCAAAAGAAAACTTTGCGCGAAACTCCCTTTCGCGTTATTTGGATGGTGATTATTTCAGATCCTTGCGCCGGAACAGCGCCAGCCCGATGCCGGTGCTGGCCGCAATCGTCCCCAGGCTCACCGCCGGCAGACGCCAGGGACGGGCCTCCGCCGTTGCCAGCAGCTGCACCGCCTGACAGCCGGGGAGGTCGTAGAGGAGCTGGAAGACGGTCCGCTTCACCCCCTGGACGTAAGACGGGTTCGGCATGGCCTCCCGCACCAGGATCCGGCCGTTTTCGATGTACTCCTGTGCCGGGATCACGGCGGGCTCCGTCAGGCGGGAGTTGAAGTAGATCCCCAGAAACAGGAGAAAATAGGCCAGAAAAATACAGATAATCGCCACCACCGCCTTGTTCTGGTTCAGCATGGCGATCATGGTGAACACGGCGCACAGGGCGGCGGTCATCAGGAAGGCGCAGAGGGTGAACCAGAGAAGGGACGCCCCGCTCATGACAAAGGGCCCCAGAAGCGGAATCCCCACCGCCGTCATGGGCAGGATGTAGCTCAGGCAGGCCAGCACGCCGGCCGCGGAGCAGACCATGAGATTGGCGAGATAGACGGACGCCCGGGCGTGGCCCACGGCCAGCTTGTTGCGGATGACGCCGTCGCTGTACTCCGCGCCTACAAAGAGACTGCAAAAGGCGGAGAGGACCACCCCGGACAGCAGGACGAAGATCATGTACCGGTTGTCCAGAATGCCCTCCACACCGAAGGCCACGGCCTGGCTCCCGGCGGCCAGCTCGAACACGCCGATGGCGAACATGACCGCCGCGGCCGTCCAGAAGGAGGCACTGCGCCAGAGGCGGGAGAAGTTGGCACGCAGCAGAAGGTTGACACGCAAACTGTTGTTCATCACTTCAGATCCTTTCTCCGGAACAGGACCAGCCCCGCCCCCGTCACGGCGGCGGCGACGGCCAGGCTCAGCAGGGGCAGCCGCCACAGGTTCGGCGTGTCCAGGCGGCTGATCTGTAGATACTGTCCCGTGGGCAGGGTATCCAGGGCCAGCTGCCAGAAGGCCGTGCGGCCCTCCAGGTTGAGCGCCTCGGGGTGCCGGGCCAGATACTCCAGCTCGTGGAACCCGAAGGAGCACGCGCCCGCCGCCGCCAGCACCAGCAGCAGCCCGGCGATGGAGGCGGAGGTCCTGCTGCCCAGCAGCGTCACCGCCAGCTTCACCGCCGCCGCCCAGGCCGCCCGGGCCAGCAGGCCAACGGCCACCCAGGCCAGCAGCTGTCCCGGGGAGACCCGCAGCAGCGTTCCGGCCATGCCCAGCACCGGGTAGGCGCACAGCGCCCCGGCCAGCAGCAGGTACAGCACGTCCAGCCCCACGGCGGCGATGACGCAGGTGAGCAGGTCCGACAGGTAGATCCCGGTGCGGGTGTGACCCACGATGAGCTTGTTGCGCAAGGTCCCGTCGCTGTATTCCGCGCCCAGGTGGAGGCTCAGCAGGGGCGCGGCGATGAGGGAGGGGACGGGCAGGTAGCCCATGAGGCCGAACCCGGCGGTGAGGACGGATTCCAGGGTGTAATTCCCGGTCCCTGTGGCGTAGTGGTCCCAGCAGACCAGTACCACCAGGGCTGTGTAGGCCAGCTCCGCCAGCACGGCCAGCAGAAAGATCCGGCTTCGCACCAGCCGCGAGAGGCCGGCATGGAGCAGATTTCCCATGCGCACCTCCTATTTCAGGTCCTTGCGCTCAAAGAGCGCAAGGCCGCCCAGGGTGAACACCGCCGTCACGCCCAGATCGCACAGCAGCGCCCGCAGGGGGCTGAACACCTCCAGGTTCTGCACCTGAATCGCCTGTCCGGCGGGGATGAGGTCCCGGAGGAACTCATAAAACGTCCGCAGCGCCCCGGAGATGTAGCGGGGATTGGGCTCCATGCTGATTGTCTGCATCCCGTCCACGGTCATAACGATGCCGCTGGTAAACTCCGGCTCGGAGAGGATGTTTTCGACCGAGGAGGCTCCCAGCAGCAGGGCAAACCAGGTCAGCACCACGATGACTGTGGCGGTCCGCCTGCTGAGGAGCATCCCCAGGAAGGTGAAGATGGCGGCAAAGGCCGCGGTGGAGCCCACGGCGATGAGGACATGGAACGCCAGCCCCCCAAGGCCGAATCCCCAGGGCCCGAGCATCGGGATACCGGCGCACCCGCCGATAAGCCATGCGGCGATAAAGAGCAGGGACGCGGTCAGGACCGTAAGAAAGTGGGCCAGATACACAGCACGGCGGGTGCGGCCCACGGCCAGCTTGTTGCGGATAGTGCCCTCGCTGTACTCTGTGTTCAGAAACATGGCGGCAAACATGGCGGTAAAGAACCCCAGCGACATCACCATGTTAAAATAATACGCTTCCAGCTTAGTCTCAAACCCCAGCAGGAGGGCCTCCCGGCACCAGAAGAACACAAACACAGCGGAGCAGGCCAGCACCGTACCGAGGCACACCCAGAACATCTGGTCCCGGCGCATCCGGTAGAAATTGGCCCGCAGGAGGTTACTCATCGACGGCACCCCCCACCAGATTCATGTAGTAGCTCTCCAGGCTCTCGTCGTGCTCGCGGATGTTTTTGATCTCGCACCCGGCGGCGTGGAGGGCCAGGGTCAGCTCGGTGACGGAGGGGGCGCCGTAGACGTCCGCCTCCGTATCGCTGCGGATGGAGTACTCCAGGCCCATTTTGTCCAGGGCGGCGGTGAGGGGGCGGGCGTCGCTGACGGTGAGGCGCAGGCACTTGCGGCAGCTGGCCTCCAGGTCCTTGGCACTGATCTCCCTCACCATGCGGCCGCCGTCAATGAAGCCGTAGTGGGTGGCCAGGCGGCTCAGCTCATCCAGGATGTGGCTGGAGATGAGCACGGTGATCTGCCGCTCCCGGTTCAGCCGCAAAATGAGCTCCCGGATCTCCACGATGCCCTGGGGGTCCAGGCCGTTGGCGGGCTCGTCGAGGATGAGGAAGTCCGGGTCCCCGGCCAGGGCCACGGCGATGCCCAGCCGCTGGCGCATACCCAGGGAGAAGTCCCGGGCCTTCTTCCTGCCGGTGTTTTGCAGCCGTACCAGCTCCAGCAGCTCCCCCACGCCCTCGCAGGAGGGCAGGCCCAGAATCTGATACTGCTGCTTCAGGTTCTCCTCCGCCGTCATGGACAGGTAGATGGAGGGAGTCTCCACCACGGCCCCCATGCGGCGGCGGGCTTTTGTGATCTCCCGGCCGGTATTGGGGCAGCCGTAGAGGGTGAAGGAGCCCTCTGTGGGGAGCTGCAGCCCGCAGATCAGGCGGATGAGGGTGGTTTTGCCCGCGCCGTTGCGGCCCACGAAGCCGTAGATGGCGCCCCTTTCCACGTTCATGGTCAGGCGGTCCAGGGCCTTTGTTGTTTTGTAGGTTTTGGTCAGGCTGTCTGTTTGCAGGACGTAGTCCATAGCCATGCCTCCTTTTTCTGATGGAATGGGGTGATTATAGTATGGCATGGTAAAGAAAGCGGTAAAGGAAATGGATAAGAAATCGTAAAGATTTCTTCTGCGGGGCTTCCCGGCCCCGCGCCCCGGGGACGCTCTGCACCTTTTCCTTCGGCGGAAAAGGTACCAAAAGGCCGCCGGGGGTGTGCCCCCGGTCCCCCCGGCATCGCCCTCCGGGCGATACTCCATGTTTTGATGATTTGCCCTTTGCTGTAGCTGGGCTGATTCTGCCGATGGTGCATACCCTTCGTCTGCCGCTGCCTATCGTCTACCCACGAATTCTATCGGAGGTCCCTGCTGTGGCACATCGGTGCGGTGCAGGTTTCCTGCGCATCGACTCCGAGGGCCCTCCGATAGAATTCGTGGGTAGACGATAGGCAGCGGCAGACGAAGGGTATGCACCATCGGCAGAATCAGCCCAGCTACAGCAAAGGGC
>CAJUQS010000148.1 GCA_910588365.1 uncultured Oscillospiraceae bacterium
CACCAGCTGGTGATTGAGGACGTACCGGATCACGTCCGCCGTGCAGGTGCCCAGGTTCCCCACCACGTGGCAGCCAAAGAGGATGTTGTCAATGAGGGTGGCCAGCACGTGCTCGCACTGGTAGGCCGCGCAGCCGGTCTCATCCACGGCCAGGGCGGCGGGCATAATCCGGTAGAGCGCCCCGTCCCCGCGGCGGACGTAGTGGAAGGGCTGGCAGTACTTGTTTTTCGGGTCATTGCAGGGCAGGGAGAAATTGAGGTGCCACAGGGCGTTGATCCGCTGCTGCTCGGAGACGGCGCAGGCATTCTCCAGGATGGCCACACGCCGCCGGGTGGTCCTGTCAAAAACTTCGATCATAGGAATCTCTCCGTATAGACGAGCTGTCCCTCCAGCTGCCCGCCGGACGCGCTCTCGATGAGCAGGCGCAGCAGCTCACGGGAGACCTCGATCCAATCGCCGGACTGGGTGTGGAGGACGTTCTGGCCGTCCAGGGTGACGGTAAACGTGCCGCTGTCAATGCGCAGCTCCCCGCCGGGCGGGATGGTGAGCTGGAAGGACGCCGTCTCCGTGGTCTGGGTGGTGGCGGCGGTGACTGCGGCCAGGGCGGCGGAGAGTAGCTGCTCCAGCAGGATATTCTTGCTCCCCGCCGCTGCCGCCTCCAGCACGTCCGCCAGCTCCAGGCGGGCGGGCAGATCCTTGGAGCCCCAGACATCGGCCTCCAGGCCGTCCAGGGCCGCCAGGGTGACGCAGGCGTCCTTGCTGCCGGTGACGGATGCTTGCAGCGTCTCCGCCAGGTCGGCGGCCACGGCCTCATTGGCGGAGAGGGTCACGTCCGCCAGCAGGCCGGAGGACGCGGCGAATGCGGACACCAGCGACACGGTCCCCCGGGCGGAGCCGTGGACCGCCTCTGTGAACCGCTCCGCCAGCGCTACCTGCACCGCCGCGCCGGCCACGGCGTTCATCCCCTCCAGAAAGCTGACGGAGATGGGGGCCTCCTTCGCCGCCGGATTGACGGAGTAGCGCAGGAGGCTGTACTGACGGTCGTTGTACATCTGGTTCATCACATCACTGGGGATAGCTCCGGCATTCAGCAGCTCGTCAAAATCGAAAATGCCGTCCACGTCAAACCTCGCCATCCAGATCCACCTCCTCCGCGATCTCGCACTCAAACACCAGGTGCTGCCCCTCCTGATCGCCGGCGTCGATGCACCGCGGCCAGGTGAAGCCCGCCCGGTGGAGGGCCCGCTTGGTCTGCTGCCGCCGCTGAGAGAAATCCCCCTCCAGCGGGGCGAAGAAGTGGACGCTCACCTGCCAGACCTCGCACCCCGGCACATCGTCGCCGAAATCATCCCCCCGGGAGGAGGCGGAGAAGGTGTAGTACTGGCGCGGCAGATCATCCGCCGCGGCATAAAGAAACGACTTCTCCACCGGGTCCCCGAATGGGAGCAGAGCGTCCTTAATCCGCTTCTCCACGCTCATCTCGCCGCCGCCTTTCTCTCCACCGTGACCTCCAGCCAGCGGTGGCGGTCCTCCACATCGTCCACGCTGACCACCTCGTAGGGCACCGGGGCGCTGCCCTTGTAAACCCGCAGCGCGGGGGTAATCAGCGGGGAGTAACGCATGGTCAGGGTGGCCGGCTGGCGGACCTTCAGCTGCATGGCGGTAAAAACCTCCGTGCCGTGGGCGTTGACCCACTTGCAGTGGACGGGCCGCTCCCGGCCCTGGCCGTCCAGGAACACCGGCTCCTCCCGCATCCGGGGACAGCCCTCCTCGTCCGACTCCTTGATGACCCGCCGGAAGCGGACCAGGGTCCGCAGCTCCCCGGCGTTTGCCTGTTTTGCCATGTCCTATCCTCCCGATGTGTCCAAGTTGGACACATTTTCTGTCATCTTGAGCTGGTTGACCACCCTGCGGAAAGCAGGGTTCTCGCTGACCGTGCCGGAGACGGAGATCTCCCGCCTGTCCCAGCTGTCCAGGACCATGGCGTTGACGCACAGGTCGTACTGAGCCCGGCGGGGCGTACCTTCCGGCGGCTCAGAGATCCCGGCCTGGGACATGTAGGCCGCCGCCGCGCCGTAATATGTGCCGATGAGCGCCTCCACCTCCGGGTCCTCCGCGAACTCCGTCAGCTTGCAGTAGGCCAGCAGTTCCGCCCGCCGGGCCTCAGTCAGTGGGCTCATCCGCAATCCTCTCCAGGTATGCCCCGTCCACCCAGCCAACACCTTCAGCACAGGGAACTCTCAGCCAAACGGAAGCGTCAGAGGGCCGGTCCTCACGCAGGAGCGGGGACGCATCCTCGCCCAGGATCTCCGTACCGCAGGTG
This sequence comes from uncultured Oscillospiraceae bacterium, assembly GCA_910588365.1. GTDB lineage: Bacteria > Bacillota > Clostridia > Oscillospirales > Oscillospiraceae > Pelethomonas. The sequence continues at coordinate 2,324 of CAJUQS010000148.1, forward strand.
AAGATTGCCGCGCTGCGGCAGGCTTGGCCCGGACCAACCCGCAGGTGGACTCCGCCGGGGGCGCTGACCCGGTAGCGCACATACGCCTCCCGCTTCTCCTCCGGGGACTGGTTTTCCTTCTGGGAGGACTCAGGAGTCTCCAGGGCCCGATCAATCTTGTTTACAGTCGTTTTCTTCGCCATGATGTACCTCCCTCTCAGCCCTGGGGCCCGTCTGCGCCGGCGGCGGCGCTGATGTAGCCGTTGACAAACGCGCCGTCATCCCAGACCGTGCAATCATCCCGCAGGGAGCCCCGCCAGATGGTCATATCCCGCTCGAATGCGTTGAA
>CAJUQS010000149.1 GCA_910588365.1 uncultured Oscillospiraceae bacterium
AACCGATATTCCCGGGCCGGGGACGGCCCTGGTGGCGGTGGTCCGGCAGAGCGCCTGCGCCCACGACTGCGGGGAGTGCGCCGGCTGCGGCGGAAAACCGGGGAGCTTCACCGTCCGGGCGGAGACGGAGATCTCTGTCTCTATAGGGGACAAGGTGGAGCTCTACAGCGGCGTAGAAATCCTGGGCATCGCGGCGCTGGTGTATCTGGGGCCGGTGGTCCTGTTTCTGCTGGGCTACCTGCTGCCCTCCGGCCTGCCGGAGGGGTGGCGGTACCTGTGCGGGATTCTGGGCTTCGCCCTGGGACTGGCCGGGGCGGTGGCCTGCGACCGCCGCGTCCAGAGGGGACGGACCATCTCCTACCAGATTACCAGGAAACTGTAGGGCGGTGTTCGGGTATGTGCGGCCCTCTCTCGCGCGGTTGAGCGAGGAGGACAGAGGGCGCTTCAGCGCGGCCTACTGCGGGCTCTGCCGCGTACTGGGCCAGCGGTACGGGCAGGCCGCCCGGATGATTCTCAACTACGACTTCACCTTCCTGGCCATCCTCCTCTGGCCCGGGGAGGAGGCGGAGGCCCTCCGCCGGGGCTGTGTCGCCCACCCCCTCCGGGGGCGGGATTTTTACCCGGCCAACGAGGCCCTGGAGCTGGCGGCGGACGAGAGTGTGATTCTCGCCTGGTGGCAGATTCAGGACGCGCTGGCGGACCCTGGGCGGGGCAAGTGGAAATACCGGGCCGCAGCCAGGGCCCTTCGGGGGGCTTACCGGCGGGCCAGGGCGCTGCGCCCGGCCTTCGACCGCACCGCCCGTGCGCTTCTGGCGGAGTTGCGGGCGATGGAGGAGGCGCGCTGTCCCTCGCTGGACGAGCCGGCCGGGGCCTTTGCCCGGATTCTTGCCGCCGCGGCGGCAGAGTCCGGCCACCCGGTCAAGGGCCGGGTGCTGGAGCAGCTGCTCTACCACCTGGGCCGGTGGATCTATCTGGTGGACGCGGCGGACGATCTGGCGGAGGATTTCGCCTCGGGCAGCTACAACCCGCTGATCTGCCGCTTCGGCCTGGAGCGGGGGGAGCTGACGGAGGAGGCACGGGAGAGCCTGACGGTGAGCCTGGATCACTCCATCCGCCTGATGGGCGCGGCCTTTGAGCTGTGGGACTTCGGCCCCTGGGCCCCCATTGTCCGGTCCACCGTCTATGAGGGGCTTTTTCACGTGGGAACCGCCGTTTTGGAGGGTACATTTCAAGCCAACGATATGGCATTCCGTATCACCGGCAGAGACAAGGAGCAGCTATGACCGATCCCTATGAGATACTGAACATCCCCAGCACTGCCACCGATGATGAGATCAAAAAAGCCTATCGGGAGCTGGCACGAAAATATCATCCGGACAACTACCACGACAATCCGCTGGCGGATCTCGCGCAGGAGAAGATGAAGGAGATCAACGCCGCCTACGATGCCATCCAGAAGGAGCGCAGCGGTCGGGGCCGGCCGGGCGGTTCCTCCGGCGGCTATGAGGGCTATGCCGCCCGGCAGCCGGGCTACGGCGGCTATCAGTACCGCCAGCAGGAGCGCGCCGGCGGCAGTCCCGCCTTTCAGCATGTGCGCATGGCCATCAACCGCAACGATCTGGGGATGGCGGAGCAGCTGCTGGCCCAGATTGCGGACCATGACGGCGAGTGGAACTTCCTCAAGGGGACCATCTGCTACCGCCGGGGCTGGGTGGACGAGGCGCGGCGGTACTACCAGACCGCCTGCCAGATGTCCCCGGGGGATCTGGAGTACCGGCAGGCGCTGCATTTCGTAGAGAACAACGGGGAGGGATACCGCCCGGAGGGCTACGAGATCTTTTCCACCGGCTGCGGCGGAAACAACCTTTGCGCCCAGATGGCGTGCGGCTATGCGGTGTGTATGGGCGCCAGCACCTGCGGGATGCGGTTTCTGTGCTGCTGAACCCGGGATGGAGACTGGAGGCGTCATATGAGGGGCTTTGTACGGGATAACCCGCTGTCTTTCCTGTGCGGGGACTACCCCTGCGCCCGCTATGCTGGCGAAGGCCTATGACTCCTTCACCACGGTTCAGAACCGGCGGGCTGGTATGGAGAAGACACGGCGCATAGGCTTGGAGGCCTGCACACGGCGGAGCAGACGGAAAGGGCGAAGCTGCTCCAGGAGCTGGCGGCGCAGAGAGGGATCGGGCTGAAGCTGCGCAGGAAGCCCCAAAAATAATTTTTTCAAAAAGCATTGATGCTATTTCACGGAGGGAGAGCAATACATTGATCAAGAGTATGACCGGCTACGGAAGAGCCAGAGAAACCCGGAACGGCAGGGACATCACGGTGGAGGTCCGCAGCGTCAACAACCGCTATCTGGACTGCAGCGTGAAGATGCCCCGGGCCTACATTTTCGCGGAGGACGCCATCAAATCCCAGGTGCAGAGGTACGCCAGCCGGGGGAAGGTGGACTTGTTCGTCACAGTGGAGTCCAAGGGGGCGGAGGAGACGGTGGTATCCGTCAACGAGCCCCTGGCCAAGAGCTATATCGACGCGCTGCGCCATCTCCAGCAGCTGGGCGGCAGCGGCATCATCAAGGGGAACTTCTACGCCACGGATCTGGCCCGTCTGCCGGATGTGCTGTCGGTCACCCGGGCGGAGGAGGACCTGGAGTCAATCTCCGCCGATCTCTGTGCGGTTTTAGAAGACGCATTGAAGGCGTATACTGCCATGCGGGAGACCGAGGGGCGGAAGCTGGCGGAGGACATCGGCCGGCGGCTGGACATCATCGAGACGCTCACCCGGCTGGTGGAGGAGCGCTCCCCCCAGACGGTGGCGGAGTACCGGGAGAAGCTGCTGGCCCGGATGAGCGAGGTGCTGCAGAGCACCGCCATTGACGAGGGCCGCATCCTCACCGAGGCGGCGATCTTTGCCGACAAGGTGGCGGTGGACGAGGAGACGGTGCGCCTGCGCAGCCACCTGGGCCAGCTGCGGGAGCTGCTGGAGAGCGGCGTGCCCGTGGGGCGGAAGCTGGACTTCCTGATCCAGGAGCTGAACCGGGAGGCCAACACCATCGGCTCCAAGTGCAGCGACATCCAGATCGCCAGGGATGTTGTGGACCTGAAGGCGGAGATTGAGAAGATCCGCGAACAGGTCCAGAACATTGAGTAGGCCATGGAGCTGGTCAACATCGGCTTTGGCGGCATGATCGCCGCCGGACGGCTGATTGCCATGGTGAGTCCGGACTCCGCGCCGGTCAAGCGGCTGATCAGCGAGGCCCGGGAGCGCAGTATGCTCATTGACGCCACCTTCGGGCGAAAGACCGCGGCTGTGCTCATTATGGACAGCGACCACGTGGTACTCTCCGGCCTGCCAATGGAGAAGCTGGCGCCCAGGTTCGGCGTGGATCCGACCGTTCTGGAGGAGGACGTGTTCTCCTGACGGCGCCGGATGTCAAGACCGCGGAATTCCGCATTTTTTGAGGGAGATTTCTATGAGAAAGGGAAAGACGTTTATCATCTGCGGCCCCTCCGGTGTGGGGAAGGGAACCGTGGTGGCCAGACTGCTGGCCAGCGACCCCTCGCTATACTTCTCCGTGTCCGCCACCACCCGGCCGCCCAGACCCGGTGAGGAGGACGGGGTCCACTACCACTTCCTGAGCATGGAGCAGTTTGAGCAGTGGATTGCGGAGGACCAGTTTCTCGAGCACGCCCAGTTCGTGGGCAACCGCTACGGCACCCCCAGGCTCTATGTGGACCGGGCCATGGCCCAGGGCCGGGACGTGCTGCTGGATATCGAGATCCAGGGCGCGGAGCAGGTCAAGCGCAAGCGGCCTGACGTGGTGCGCATCTACGTGGCTCCCCCCAGCTGGGCGGAGCTGGAGCGGCGGCTGATTGGCCGGGGGACCGAGGACATGGAGAAGGTCCGCTCCCGCCTGGCCAGAGGCAGGGAGGAGTTCTCTGCGGCCAAGGATTTCGACTATTTCGTCATCAATGACACGGTGGACCGCGCCGTGGAGGAGCTGCGCGCGATTATGACGGCCGAGCACTGCCGGCCGGAGGAGCGCATGGCGCTGATTGACCGGTAAATTAAAATTTTGATAAAAGGACTGATGAGATTATGATGCTCTATCCCGCGATGAACAAGCTGACTGCCAATGTCCCCAACCGCTACCTGCTGGTAAACGTGGTGGCCCGCCGGGCCCGCCAGATTGCCCAGGAGTCGGAGGATCTGGGGGAGAAGATGGATGTGAAGCCGGTGACGCTGGCCATCAACGAGGTTGCGGAGGGCAAGCACTCCGTAGCGGCGGCGGATATCACCATCAAGGAAGTCGAATAGGGCGCGCGGCAATGGAAGAACAGCACCCGCTGGGAGAACATTTCCCCCAGTGGGTGCAAAGTGTGCCCTGGCAAAGAGAAGTTTTGCTGTAAGAAATTTCCTATTTGATATGTTTCCAAGCGGCGGCACCACAGCGGATGCCGTCTGTCAGGAAAGACATATGTATGCCAAAACAGGGGTGTAGAGAATGGATCTGATTGCCCGTGTGGCGGTGGCCGCGGCCACATACACGATTGACAAGCCCTACGACTATCTGGTGCCGGAGTCCCTGGCGGAGCGGGCCAGAGTCGGCGTGCGGGTGACGGTGCCCTTTGGCCGGGGGAACAAGGCCAGCGAGGGGGTCATCCTGACGCTGAGCCAGGAGAGCAGGAGGGCGGAGCTGAAGGCGTTGCTGGAGGTGCTGGACAGCGAGGCCGTGCTGGGCCCCCAGCAGATCAAGCTGGCGCTGTGGCTCAGGGAGCGATACTTCTGCACCCTCTATGACGCGGTGAAGGCGCTGCTGCCCGCCGGACTCTGGTACGAGGTGCGGGAGGTCTGCACGCTGGCGGTGGACCGGGCGTCGGCCCTGGAGGCCGGGGAGGACGTCCGGGAGAGCCGGGTTCTGGAGGCGCTGGCCGCCCACGGCGGCTGCGCCGATCTGGAGACCCTGCGCCAGGCCTGCGGCGAGACGGCCCCCGGCGTGGCCAGGGAGCTGCAGCGGCGGGGGCTGGTGACCATTGACGCCACCGCTTCCCGGAAGATTTCAGACAAACAGGCGCGGCGGGTGAGCCTTGCGGTGACGGCGGAGGAGGCCCTGGCCGCCGTGGAGCCCAAGCGGCGCTCCGCCCCTATGCGCTATGAGGTGGTGAAGCTGCTGTGCGCCATTGGCAGCGGCCTCGCCAGTGACGTGTGCTACTTTACCGGGGCCTCCCCGCAGACGCTCAAGGGGCTTGAGCGGAGCGGTCTGGTGGCCTTCTCCCAGGAGGAGGTCCTGCGGGTGCCCAAAGGGGAGTCCGCCTCCGGCGGCCCCATCGTCCTCAGCGAGGAGCAGCAGAACGCCTATGACGGTGTGCTGGCGCTGGCGGACGGGGAGAGCGCGTCCTGCGCCCTGCTCTACGGGGTCACCGGCAGCGGCAAGACTGCCGTTTACATCCGGCTGCTCCAGGAGATTGTGCGGCGGGGCAGGCGTGGAATGATTCTGGTGCCGGAGATTGCCCTGACTCCCCAGATGATGGCCAGGTTCAGCGCCTACTTCGCTGACCGGGTTGTGATGCTCCACAGCGGGCTGCGGATGAGCGAGCGGTACGACCAGTGGAAGCGCATCCGCCGTGGAGAGGTGGACGTGGTCCTGGGGACCCGCAGCGCGGTGTTCGCCCCTATGCAGAATCTGGGCATGATCATCCTGGACGAGGAGCACGAGAGCAGCTACCAGTCGGAGAATCCTCCACGCTATCACGCCCGGGACGTTGCCAAGTTCCTCTGCGCCCAGCAGGGGGCGGTGCTGGTTCTGGGATCCGCCACCCCGTCGGTGGAAACGACCTTCCAGGCCCAGCGGGGGGTGTACCAGAAGCTGATTCTCCGCTCCCGCTACAACCAGCACCCCCTGCCCAGGGTGGTGATCGCCGACATGCGCCAGGAGGTCCGGGCCGGGAACCCCGGCATGATCAGCGCGCCCCTGCGCGCGGAGCTGGCGGAGAACCTCAGCCGCGGGGAGCAGAGCATATTGTTCCTCAACCGCCGGGGCAGCAGCCGGATGCTGCTGTGCGGCGAGTGCGGCGAGGCCCCCCAGTGCCCCCGGTGCAGCGTGCCACTGACCTACCACAGCGCCAACGGGCGGCTGATGTGCCACTACTGCGGCCACTCGGAGCGGGCGCCCCGGGCCTGTCCGGAGTGCGGGGGGCTGATGAAGCAGGTGGGAGCGGGGACCCAGCGGGTGGAGGAGGAGCTGAAGTCTCTGTTTCCAGACGCCGGGGTCCTGCGTATGGACGCGGACACCGTGTCCGCGGGATATGAGGCCCTGCTGGGCCGCTTTGAAAAGGAACGGATTCCCGTTCTTCTGGGCACCCAGATGGTGGCCAAGGGGCTGGACTTTGAGAATGTGACCCTGGTCGGCGTTCTGGCGGCGGATTTAAGTCTGTACGTGGACAACTACCACGCCGCCGAGCGGACCTTCAGCCTGCTGACCCAGGTGGTGGGCCGGGCCGGGCGGGGGAGCAAGGACGGCCGGGCGGTGATCCAGACCTTTACCCCGGACAACGAGGTCATCACCAGCGCGGCCCATCAGGACTACAACAGCTTTTACGCTGCCGAGATCCGCATCCGCCGGGCCCGGCGATACCCGCCCTTCGCGGACATCTTCACCCTCACCGTCTCCGGCGGGGAGGAGGGGGCGGTGCTCCGGGCCGCCGCCCAGCTGCGGGAGGCCATGCGCGCGGGAACCAGCTACCCCACCGCCGCCAACATGGCGGTGGAGATCCTGGGCCCGGCCCCGGCGCCTGTCGTGAAGGTAAACAACCGCTACCGCTACCGGATTTTCTGGATCGGCCGGAACGATCACACCACCCGGGAGCTGATTGCCTACTATATCCGGGCATTTCACCAGAAGAAGGAGAACCGCGGGATGAATCTGTTTGTGGACTGCAACGGGGAGGAGTGAGTACAGATTCCGAGCCCCGTCAGAACCCGAAACGAAAAGATGGCGTTTAATCCCGCCCAAAGGAGGATACAATCATGGCATTAAGAAAAATCGTCACCCAGGGTGACGACCGTCTGACCAAGAGGTGCCGCCCGGTGACGGACTTCAACCAGCGGCTCCACGACCTGCTGGACGATATGAAGGAGACGCTGACAGAGGCCCAGGGCGCGGGGCTGGCCGCTCCGCAGGTGGGCGTCCTCCGCCGGGCGGTGGTCGTGTTGGACGGCAGCGACGAGCTCATGGAGCTGGTCAATCCGGAGATCATCTATCAGTCCGGGGAGCAGACCGGCCCCGAGGGGTGCCTCAGCGTCCCCGGCAAGTGGGGGCTGGTCACCCGGCCCAGCCTGGTCAGAATCCGGGCGCAGGACCGCTTCGGCAACTGGTTCGAGGCGGAGGGGGAGGAACTGACCGCCCGCTGCTTCTGCCACGAGATTGAGCATCTGGACGGCCACCTCTACGTGGAGCACATCGACCACTTCCTCACCGACGAGGAGCTGGAGGCTTACTTTGGTGAGGACGATGATGGTGAGGAGGAGAGCCGGTGAGTATGCGCGTCGTCTTTATGGGAACCCCGGCCTTTGCCGTGTCGGTCCTGCGCCGTCTGACGGCGGACAGGTGGGACATCGCGGCGGCCTACACCCAGCCGGATAAGCCCAAAAACCGCGGAATGAAGCTGGTGCCAACCCCTGTAAAGGAGTTTGCGCTGACAGCAGGAATCCCGGTCCGCCAGCCGGAGTCCTGCCGGGACGAGGCGGTTTTGGAGCAGTTGCGGGCCCTGGAGCCGGACGTCATTGTGGTGGCGGCCTACGGTAAGCTGCTGCCCCAGGTCCTGCTGGACATCCCCAAGCGGGCCATCATCAACGTCCACTCGTCCCTGCTGCCCCAGTACCGGGGCGCCGCGCCCATCAACTGGGCGATCCTCAACGGGGACCGGGAGACGGGGGTCACGATTCAGTACATGGCCGCCGAGCTGGACGCGGGGGATATCCTCTTGGCGAAGACCACGCCCATCGATCCCGAGGAGGACGCCGGGCAGCTCTACGATCGTCTGGCGGAGCTGGGGGGCCAGGCGGCCAGCGAGGCGCTGGCCCTGCTGGAGGCGGGGGACGCCCCCAGAACGCCCCAGGTGTACGGGCCCCAGTACCAGTATGCGTCCATGCTTTCCCGGGAAATGTCCCCCATGGACTGGAGCCGCCCGGCCCGGGAGCTGGTCAACCACATCCGCGGCCTGATTCCCTGGCCCTGCGCCGTCACGGATGTGGCCGGGACCAGATGGAAGGTCTTCCGGGCGAAGCTGGGCGGCGAGACGGGAAAAACGCCGGGGACCATCCTCTCCGCCGGGAAGGCGGGGATTGAGGTGGCCTGCGGAGACGGGAGAAGCCTTCTGATTACCGAGCTCCAGGCCGACGGCGGCCGGCGCATGGCCGCTGCGGACTACCTGCGGGGACATCCGATTGATTTATAAGGCAGACTTTCTTTCCCCAAGGCTTGTTTGAAAAATGGCAGCACGCCCAAAGGGCGGCCCTTGGCCATATCTCCATTTCTTAAACAGCGCCTAGGGCGTGTTTGAAAAATGTCAAAACGCCCAAACAGCGGATCTTTTTCCGCCGGACTGCGTTAAAAAATCTTGAAATACACAAAGTATTCCTGCGATTTTTTGCCTTGTCTGGTGAAAAAATCTCTCGCTGCTGGTCATTCC
>CAJUQS010000150.1 GCA_910588365.1 uncultured Oscillospiraceae bacterium
ATGCTGGATGGACGAGTATTTTTCTCGTCAGACAAGGAGATTTTCCGCAGCAATCCTGACGGATTGCAAGGGAAAGCGACACAGTATGGCGGGAAAAAGACTGGCCAGACAGCGTTCAACGGTTGTGAATACAGGTTCTTAATAACTCCCCGGCGGGGCGGACTTCATCCGAAGTCCGCCCCGCCCTGTGTTTCGGCGCAACGGGCGTCCTGCAGCGCCTTCTGGGCGGCCAAGGTCTCCAGCGTATCGCCCAGCTGGGTGAAAACCGAGGCCAGCACTGCCAGCTCCAGGGCAGACATGCAGCCATACAGGGAATTGGCCACCGCTGTGACCAGCAGCGTAAGTTCCTGCGGAGTCATGGGCATCCCTCCACTGCCATTCTATGCGGCAGGCTGAGGGGACGCGCTTCTTCCAGCCGGGCGGCAGCCCGCCGGCCCGGAAATACCGTCTTCCCAAAATGGCAGCAAAATCCCCCGCTGCGAGAGGTTCGATCTTCTCTCACAGCGGGGGATTTGTTTATGGGCCGGTGGGCCTGCCCAGGTACGGCGGAACGCTCTTACTCCTCGCCGCCATGGCTGTGGCAGCAGCCCTCCTCGCAGTTGTCGCACGGGTGATCGTAGGGGATCCCCTTGCGCTTGTAGTAGTCCGCAACGGCGGCCTTCACGGCCTGCTCGGCCAGGACGGAGCAGTGAACCTTTACCGCCGGCAGACCATCCAGAGACTCCACCACCGCCTTGTTGGTCAGGCTCAGCGCCTCGCTGAGGGGCTTGCCCTTGATCATATCGGTGGCGATAGAGCTGGTGGCGATGGCAGAAGCGCAGCCAAAGGTCTGGAACTTCACGTCCTCAATCATCTCATCGTCACTGATCTTCAGATACATCCGCATGATATCTCCGCACTTGGCGTTGCCAACCTCGCCAACGCCATTGGCGTCTTCAATTACGCCTACATTATGGGGGTGGGCAAAATGCTCCATCACCTTCTCGCTGTATTCCATTGCCATAATCGGGTCCTTCCTTTCAAGTGATTTCCTGTAAGCGAAACAAGGTTTCGCGTCATCATTTTCAAACGAGCAGTCAGGCCTGCTTGTACGGGTCCTCCATGGTCTCCAGCATACGGTACCAAACGGGGCTCATCTGGCGCAGCGTCCGCACCACCTCCGGAACCTGCTGGAGAATATAGTCCATCTCCTCCATGGTGTTGTACTCGCACAGGCTCAGGCGCAGGGAGCCGTGGGCGATCTCGTGGGGGAGCCCCAGCGCCAGCAGAACATGGCTGGGATCCAGGGAGCCGCTGGTGCAGGCGCTGCCGGAGCTGGCACAGATGCCGGCCAGATCCAGACGCAGGAGCAGGCTCTCCCCCTCGATGCCCTCAAAGCAGAAGCTGACGATGCCGGGGGCCCTGTGGCCGGCACTGCCGTTGCACCGGGCGCGGGGGATCCTGCTGAGCCCGTCAATGAGCTTATCCCGCATGGCGGTGACCTTCGCCATGTTCTCCTCCATATGGGCGCAGCTCTCCTCCAGGGCCGCCGCCATGGCCAGGATGGACGGGATGGCCTCCGTACCGCCCCGCCTGCCCCGCTCCTGGGCGCCGCCCTCAATGAAATTGCGCAGGCGGATGGACTTGCGGCAGTACAGAGCCCCTGCGCCCTTCGGGGCGTGGAACTTGTGTCCGGAGAGGGAGAGCATGTCAATGTTGTCCGCCTCCACATCCACGGGTACGTGACCCATCGCCTGAACGGCGTCGGTGTGGAACAGCACCCCCCTCTCCCGGCAGAGCGCGCCGATCTCCCGAATGGGCTGGATGGTTCCGATCTCGTTGTTGACAAACATGATCGTCACCAGGCAGGTATCCGGGCGGATGGCGGCGGCCAGCTCGTCCACACGCACCAGACCGTCCTCATGAACCGGCAGATACGTAACCTCAAACCCCTGCCGCTCCAGCCTGGCCAGGGTGTGGAGCACGGCGTGGTGCTCAATGGTGTCGGAGATGATGTGCTTTTTGCCCTTCTCCGCCCCCAGGCGGGCCGCCTCGGTAATGGCCCAGTTGTCCGACTCGGTGCCGCTGCCGGTGAAGTAGATCTCCTTGGGATCGGCGTTCAGACACTTGGCCACTGTCTCCCGGGCCCCGATCAGGGCATAGTTGGCCTCCCGGCCCTTCTGGTGGAGGCTGCTGGGATTGCCGTACAGCTCATGCATGGCGGGGAGCATGGCGTCTATGGCCGCCTTGCTCATGGCGGTGGTGGCCGCGTTGTCAGCGTAAACAAACATGCGCAGATTCCTTCTTTCTTTTACCTGGGCACAGGCCCGGCGCTCTTTTCCCTAAATTCCTATCTGGAAATAGGATTTTTTCATACAACATCATACGGCAGCAGAGGGAAAAAGTCAATCCCTTTTTCAGCAGTTTCCCCTCTCCTCCCGGCGGACGGCGCAGCGGGCGTCAATCCGGCGCTGCTTGTCCACCAGATCGGCCAGCGTCACATGATCCACCACGTTGCTGATGGCCTGATCCACCTGCTCCCACAGATCCAGCGTAACACATGCCTTGCAGCGGGCGCACTGATTGACCTCGTCGTCCAGACAGGACACTGGGGCAATGCTGCCCTCCACTGCGCGAAGAATCGTACCAACCGTATAATCCTCGGCGCTTTTTACCAGATGGTAACCGCCCTTGGCGCCCCGCACACTGCGGACCATCCCGTCCCGTACCAGGATGGGGATGATCTGCTCCAGATACTTCTCACTGATCCCCTGGCTTTCGGCTACAGACTTGACGGACAGATTTGCCCCCTCCTGCATGGCCAGAGCCAGCATCAGCTTCAAGGCGTATCGGCTCTTCACAGATATTTTCACAGATCCACCGTCCTCTCTTTAATTCCTATCTTAATCTAGGACTTTTTGTTTGTCAAGCCGTATTTGCAACAAATTTTTCACAGGCGTTGTTCATTCCCTGTGATATCCTGCCCACTTTCTGCCGCGATATCCTGTCCGGGACCTGCTCAGGAGGAGGGAATGAAGCAAAAACGGATAGCAGGAAATATTTTTTGCATTACGTAAACTGGCAAGAGTCGATTGACTCAACGGAAAGAATTGACTGAATTTTTAAAGGTTTATTTTGATTTTTTGCCCTTTGGGGGCGGAAAGTCAGGGCGATCCCACCCCCACTACCACCGCGCTACCAGCCCAGGTGTCCGATGCAGCCCCTGCAATCCCAGCACTCATAACGATACTGATTGACATAAATTGTCCGCCTGCTACCTGTTTCCAAAAACACGCTACCAGCCCATTCCTCCGATGCCCATCAATCCCTTGCGCTGCAGGGCTTACACCTCCTCTTCCTCCCTGGGTAAGTGCTTTGGTACAAGCCGTTTTCAGCTGTTTTTCGCAACTTTTCCGGCCTGTTTCCGCTCCCGGCTTTCCCGGCAATTTTAAAGGAGGAAACACCCACATGAGAAATCTCAAGAAGATTCTCGCACTGGTGCTGGCACTCGTCATGAGCCTTTCCCTCATGGCCGTCGCCAGCGCCGACGATGAG
>CAJUQS010000151.1 GCA_910588365.1 uncultured Oscillospiraceae bacterium
AGAGGTAAAAAGGAGGGGAGGAAAAATGACGCGGGGCAAGGCGGAGGATACAGGCGGGCTGACGCCCGCCAAAGACGACAACGCCGCCCCGTATCATTTTGACCGCCGAACTTTACCGATTTTCAAGTGCGTCGACTATATTTGAAAAATGGAGCGATGCCCGGCGGTGAGCCCGCATGGGCAATTTTGAGAGGGACACGCGAAGCCGGCCTTGACGGCCGGGGAGGATAGGGGTATAGTAGGACAAACAGAAAAAAGGAGCAGACAGATCATGAAAAGGGTTGCATTCATTACCGGCGGAAGCCGGGGCATCGGCCGGGCGGTGGCCCGCCGCCTGGCGGAGGAGGGCTGCGCGGTGGGGATCGACTACCTCCAGGCCCGGGAGCAGGCGCAGGCGCTGGTTTCGGAGCTGACGGCCCGGGGCCGTCCGGCCATGGCCGTCCAGGCCGACGTGGCGGACCAGACGGCCATCACCGCCGCCATCCGGCAGGTGGAGGAGGCCTTCGGCCCCGTCAGCCTCCTGGTCAACAACGCCGGCATTGCCGGGCAGCACCAGTTCCAGGACATTACCAGCAGCTTCTGGCATCGGATCTTCGCCGTCAACGTGGACGGCGCGTACCACACCATCCAGGCGGTGCTGCCCCATATGCTCCACGAGAAGGCAGGGTGCATCGTCAACATCTCCTCCATCTGGGGACAGCGGGGGGCCTCCTGCGAGACGGCCTACTCCGCCACCAAGGCGGCCCTCATCGGCCTGACCCGCTCCCTGGCAATGGAGCTGGCGCCCTCGGGCATCCGGGTCAACTGCGTGGCACCCGGCGTCATCCATACGGACATGGTGGAGGTGCTGGGGCAGGAGACTCTGTGCGCCCTGGCGGAGGAGACCCCCGTGGGGCGGCTGGGCACACCGGAGGACATTGCCGCCGCCGTGGCCTTCCTGGCCGGGGACGGCGCGTCCTTCATCACCGGCCAGGTGCTGACGGCGGACGGGGGATTTATTCTGTAGGGCTTGTTTGATAAATGGCGCAAAAAAGCCTCTGCGGACCGTGAACCGCAGAGGCTTTTTCCTTTTCTATAGCAAACTTCAGAATTCGTGACAAAAAAGGAGGGGAGGGCAAAGTGTGCAGGGCAAGGCGGAGGACGCAGGCGGGCTGACGCCCGTCAAGGACGACAACACAGCCATGCACACTTTGTACCTGCGAACTTTTGCCAGGAATTCTGATGATTGCTATAGTTACATCAGCTTGGTGGTGTAGTACACCAGCTCCGCGAACAGCAGAACGCCCAGCACCCACATCAGGTAGTAGGACAGGGAGGACACCGCCAGCGCCAGAAGGACGCACACAAAGGCGACGCCCAGTACGCCGTAGAGGATGCGGTAGTCGCACTCCGGGGAGTAGACCCGGACGCCCCAGAGCTTGCCGCCGCCCTGCTGGGCCTTGTAGGTCAGGCCCGCGGCCAATGCCAGAATCACCGCGCCGAATACCGCGCCGATGATAACCGGCGTGCGCCAGGAGCCGGAGGACACTGCCGCGCCCCGGACCCAGACGGTGAACAGAGCGCCGGTCAGGGCGATGGAGGACAGGAAGCACTCGTGCTGGAACAGCAGGAACACCAAGGCGAGCACCGCCAGAATGGGAACCATGATGCACATGGCGGTGATGCCGGCGTTGTTGTCAAAGAAGTGGGTCACCACCCAGCCGGACACCGCCAGAAACAGCCCGATGCCGCCCACCCAGGTCATCCCGGTGCGCAGGCGCTGATCCTGCCGCTTCACGAAGCCCACGGCCGCGCCGGCAATGGCCATCACCAGGCCGATCCAGGTGCCCCAGGTGAGAATCTGGTGCCAGATCAGCAGGGAATCCACGGATCCCATGTTGTAGCCTCTGTAGACAAGGAACAGGTAGCACTCCGCTGCCAGTCCCAGCAAAAACACATGAAAAACCCGGCTCAGGGTCAGGTTTTCCTCTCTCTCTCTCTCTGCCCGCTTCTGACTCACTGGTTTTTTAGACATTTATGAAAACCTCCGAACGGATGATGATACAGGGTTAAAATTTCACTGCAACAGGTAAATTTTCCCTTTCGACATGATGCTACACTATTCTAACAGATTTCCAGCCGGTTTGCAAGAGAAATTCCGTTTTTTCTGAAAATCTCCCGCCGCCCGAAAATGCCGGGCCGGCCGCCGGCAGGCGCCATGGGGAAAAAGGGGGGCGTCAGTTGACCTGCCGGCGGCGGGAGAGGTTGATGGTGCCCTCCTGCATGTCGGTGATCAGATCCAGGCTCTTGCCCGTGCCCTCGGCTACGCACGCGATGGCGTTCTCCGCCACGGTGGTAGCAATGCCGGTGCGGGAGGTGATGAGCTTGTCAAAGCCCTCCACCAGACTGCCGCCGCCGGTCATGGTGATGCCGTTGGTGGATACGTCCGCCACCAGCTCGGGGGGCGTCCGCTCCAGCACCGCGTGGATGCTCTCCAGAATCCGCTCCGTGGGCTCCTCGAAGGCCTCCAGCATCTCCGAGGAGGAGACGGTGATGGTCTTGGGCAGGCCCGTGAGGAGGCAGCGGCCCTTCACGTCCATGAAGGTCTCCTCCTCCTTGGGATAGACGCAGCCGATGGCAATCTTCATCTTCTCCGCCGTGCTCTCGCCCACCAGGATGTTGTGCTTGCGGCGCATATACTTGACCACCGCCTCGTTGAACTGGTCCCCGGCCACCTTGATGGAGGCCGACTCCACCACGCCGCTCAGGGAGATGACGGCGATGTCCGCCGTGCCGCCGCCGATGTCCACCACCATGTGGCCGTCGGGCTTGGAGATGTCGATGCCCGCGCCGATGGCCGCGGCCACGGGCTCCTCGATGAGGTACACCCGGCGGCAGCCGGACTGGATGCCCGCGTCCACCACCGCGCGCTCCTCCACCTCGGTGATGCCCGAGGGGACGCAGATGATCACGCGGGGCTTGAAGACCATGAAGCCGGCCACCTTGCGGATGAACTCCTTGAGCATCCGCTCGGTCATGTCGTAGTCGGAGATGACGCCCTCCCGCAGGGGGCGGATGGCCACGATGTTGCCCGGGGTGCGCCCCAGCATCTGCCGGGCCTCCTCGCCCACCTTCAGCAGCTTGCCGGTGTTCTTGTCCATCGCCACCACCGAGGGCTCGTTGAGGACGATGCCCTTGCCCTTGACATATACCAGTACGGAGGCCGTACCCAAATCAATACCGATATCCTTTGCGAATGCGCACATACTTTCCACCTCATACGTTCTCAAATCTATTCTTAGCAGATTATCTGCTTGTACTCTAAAAACCCATTATACTAAGCCCGTCCAATTTTTGCAAGCAAATACCAGAATTTTCTTCCTGAATCTTGCCCAAAAATATGGGCCGGGCGGTCAGCGTTCCTTGCCGTCCCCGTGCCCGCCGGCCAGGGCCGCGCAGACCACCGAGGCCGCGCCTGCCGCCATGAGGGTGTCCGCGCAGGCGGAGAGGGTGCTGCCGGTGGTGCACACGTCGTCAATGAGCAGGAACCGGCGGCCCGCCGCCAGCCGGGGCCGGCGGACAAGGTAGGCGTTTTCCACATTTTTGTGCCGCAGGGCCGGGTCCTCCAGGGAGGACTGGGCCCTGTTATGACGGATTTTCCGCAGGATGGGTTCCGCCTCCACGCCCCAGATGTTTCCCGCCGCCTCTGCCAGCAGCCGGGCCTGGTCGAAGCCCCGCTGAAAATTCCGCCGGGGACTGACGGGGACGAAGGTGACCGCGTCGAACTGCCCGCCCAGGTGCTCCGCCGCCGTCTGGGCGATGCAGCGGCCGAAGACGCCCGCCCGCCAGGAGGTCCTGCCGAACTTGAGGGCGTGGACGCCCTCCTTCACCATGCCGTCATAGTAGAGAGCCACCGCGCAGGGGTAGCGGTGCGCCCCGATCGCCCGGAGGACCTTCCCGTCCTCGATAAAGGGGAGGTTTTTCGCGCAGTCCGGGCAGACGCCGTCCCCGAAGCGCTCCATGAGCTTGCCGCAGAAGGCGCATTTGGGCGGGAAGAGCAGATCCAGAAGAAGCTCCCCGGGGCCGCTACGAAAGATCGTCGCCATCAATCATGATCTCCTCGTGGCGCGCCTCGAAGGCTTTGACATACTGCTCCAGGGCGTACTCCATCTCCTTGTTGGCGGAGCGCTTGTTGCGCACGGCGATCACCTTGATTTTTGCCAGCAGCTCCTCTGATATGCGCAGGGAAAAGGGGGTATAGTAATTTGCCATAGCGACCTCACATCTTTTTGATATCACTATTATATGAAAGCAGGCGAAACCATAAGAAGTCATTTTGATATCAACAATGTGAAAATGCCTAAAAATAACTTCCCTTTTTCCGCTCCGGAGGGGTTGACCGGTTTGGTCAACGGGGGTATGGTAGGGGTGAAAGGGGGGAGCGCCTGTGAACGAAAAATTCTTCTCCCTGCCGGAGGCGCGGCAGGACCTCATCCGCAGCAGCGCCATGATCGAGTTCGGGGACAACACCTTCAAAAAGACCAGCGCCGACGCCATCGCCAAGCGGGCCGGGGTGTCCAAGGGGCTGCTCTTCCACTACTTCAAGGACAAGCGGGAGCTGTACCTGTACCTCTTCCAGTACGCCCTGGATGTCTGCATCGGCAAATACGACTACTGGGTGGACTACTTCCAGGAGACGGACTTCTTCCTCGCCCTGGAGAAGGGGCACAGGATCAAGATGGACCTGGCGCGGCGCTATCCGGGGCTGTTCCGGTTCGTCATGCGGGCCTACTACGAGCGCGACAGCGTCCTAACCCCCAAGCTCCGGGAGAAGCTGGACAGCGTGCTGGAGCGCACCACGGAGGACTTCCTCGCCCGGATGGACCTCCACAAGTTCAAGCCCGGCGCGGACCCCCGGCAGGTTATCCGTATGCTCACCCTGGTCAGCGAGGGGATGCTTGCCGAGACCGGGGCCATGACCGCCGCCGAGATCAACGCCCTCTTCGCCGAGTACAAGAAAAGCGCGGACATGCTCCGGCAGTTCCTATACAAGGAGGAATATCTATGATAAAAACAACAAATCTGACAAAGTCCTACGGCAGAGCCCGGGGCATCACGGACCTGACCCTCCACGTCCCGAAGGGGAGCTGCTTCGGCTTCATCGGACCCAACGGCGCGGGCAAGTCCACCACCATCCGCACGCTCCTGGGGCTCATCTCCCCCACCGCCGGAAGCGCACGGGTGCTGGGCCAGGACTGCCGCCGTGATCGGACCGCCATCCTGGCCCAGGTGGGGTACATGCCCTCGGAGGCCATGTTCTACCCGGAGATGCGGGTGGCGGAGGTCATCCGTCTGTCGGCGGATCTGCGGAGAAGGGACTGCCGGGCCGAGGCCGCCGCCCTCTGCAGGGCCCTGGACCTGGACCCCCGGAAGAAAATCCGGGAGCTGAGCCTGGGCAACCGGAAGAAGGTGTCCATCGTCTGCGCCATGCAGCACCGCCCGGCGCTCTACGTCCTGGACGAGCCCACCAGCGGGCTGGACCCCCTGGTCCAGCGGGCCTTCTGGAGCCTTGTGGAGGAGCGGCGGCGGGAGGGCGCCACGGTCTTTCTCTCCTCCCATGTGCTCTACGAGGTCCAGCGCTTCTGCGACCGGGCGGCCATCATCCGGGAGGGTCGGCTGATTGCGGAGGGCACCACGGCGGAGCTGGATATCGAGAACAGGTTTTTCGACTACTACGAGGGGAGGATCACCCAATGACAATCGTCAAAAAGGAGCTGCGCACGTATCTGATAAGCTTTCTGGTCTGGTCTGCCGGGGTGGGCGGCCTCATGGCCATGTGCGTGTGGATGTACCCTGCCTTTGCCGGATCCATGGAGGACATCTCCGCCCTTTTCGCCGGGATGGGGGATTTCTCCGCCGCCTTCGGCATGGACAAGCTGGCCTTCGGGTCCATCATGGGCTTCTACGGCACGGAGTGCGGCAACATTTTGGGGCTGGGCGGGGCCTTCTTCGCGGCCATCACCGGCATGTCGCTCCTGGCCGGGGAGGAGGGGGGCCACACGGCGGAGTTCCTCCTGACCCATCCGCTGGGCCGGACGCGGATCGCCGGGGAGAAGCTGGCGGCCCTGGCGGCCATGATTCTGGGGCTGAACCTGGTGTGCCTGGCCTGCGGGGCGGGGAGCATTCTGGGCATCGGGGAGGAGGCGGAGTGGGGGGACCTGCTGCGCTTTCACACCGCCGTGCTCCTCATGCAGCTGGAGATCGGGGGCATGTGCTTCGGCCTGTCGTCCCTGCTGCGGCGGAGCAGCTTCGGCCTGGCGCTGGGGCTGGTGGTGCTGCTGTACGCCCTGGGCCTGTTCATCAATCTGGACAGCGGTCTGGAGCCCCTGCGGTTCCTGACGCCCTACTACTACGCCGACGCGGCCCGGGTCTTCGACCAGGGGCTGGAGGCGGGGCCGGTCCTCGCCGGGTGCGCTCTGGGCCTTGGCAGCGCCGCGCTGGGTCTGCGGCGGTACGGCGGGAAGGACGTGGCCGCTTGACGGTGCGGGCCGAAGGCGATACAATGACTGCGGGACCGGAGATCTCCGGTCCCGCGCTTTTTTGCTGCCGGACCGCGGAACATTTTCCGCAGCTCTCCGTCTAAACTATTGGTAAGAAAAACAGTTGGGAGGTGGTGCGCTTGGCGGACTTGCCCCTGCTGGCGCTATATAGCGCCGCCCACTTCTGGGTGGATCTGAGCTGCGCGTTCCTGGTGCTGCGCACCCAGACAGGCGCGGCGGACTTCGCCCTGTGCCTGCTGCTGTACAACTTCTGCGCCTTTGCCCTGCAAATGCCCCTGGGCCTGCTGGCGGACCGGCTGGACCGGAACAGCCCGGCGGCCGCCGCCGGGTGCGCTCTGGCGGCGCTGGCCTATCTGGTTCCCCTGCCGCTGCCTGCCGCCGTCACGGCGGGGGTGGGCAACGCCCTGTTCCACCTGGGCGGCGGCATCGACGTCCTCAACCGCAGTGAACGGCGGGCCGCCGCGCTGGGGATCTTTGTCTCCCCCGGAGCGCTGGGACTGTACGTCGGGATCCTGTGGGGGAAAGCCGCCGCGCCGCCCCTGTGGCTGGGGCCCGCGGGACTGCTGGCTCTGGGGGCGGCAATCCTGGCACTGTGCCGGGCCCGGTTCGGCCCGTCCCTGCGCTCCGGCGGCGCGGAGCAGGACTTTTCCGCCCGGGGCGGATACGGGCCGGTTCTGCCCCTGTTCCTGGTGGTGGTGCTCCGCTCCTATATGGGCATGAACCAGTCCTTCCCCTGGAAGGGGGAGTGGGCCCTGCTCCTCACCCTGGCCCTGGTGCTGGGCAAGACGGCGGGGGGCTTCGCCATGGACCGGCTGGGCCCCCGGCGGGCCGCCCTCTGGAGCCTGGGACTGGCCGCGGGGATGTATCTGGCATCGGCCCTGCCCCTGCCGGGCGTGCTGGCGGTGTTCCTGTTCAATATGACCATGCCGGTGACCCTGTGGGCGGTGGCCCGGATCATGCCGGGAGCCAGGGGCTTTACGTTTGGCCTGCTGACCTTCGGGCTGTTTCTGGGCTATCTGCCATCCTGGCTGGGCTTGTCCAGCCTGCTGGCGGGACCGTGGTCCTATGCACTCTGCGCCCTGCTGAGTCTGGCGCTGCTGTGGGGGCCCCTGGGGAAGGAGGCGGTCCGGTGCTGACCATTCTGGCGGTATCTTTGGCGCTGACGCTGGTTTTCGAGGTGGGATTCGCGCTGCTGTGGGGCCTGCGGGGGCGGCGGGAGCTGGGACTGGCGGCGCTGGTCAACGTGCTGACCAACCCGCCGGTGGTGCTGCTCTACTACACGGCGGTGAAACTGTGGCGCTGGAGCGCCCTGCCAGCCACCCTGGTGCTGGAGACGGCGGCGGTGGTGGTGGAGTGGCGGTGCTACCGGGCGTTTTCCCGGCAGATACGGCGGCCCCTCCTGTTCGCCCTGCTGGCAAACGGGATCTCCTACGGCGCCGGGTGCGTCATCAACATGCTGTGAGGTATCCATACTTTTCTTGAAAGAAAAGTATCAAAAGAACTTTAATGGGGCGGTTTTTGGGAGGATTCTGCTATGAGGAATGTTTTGAGCGTTTTTTTGACACTGCTGGCGCTTTTGGCGCTGTGCGTCCCTGCCCGGGCGGACATGCTGTGGGAGCCCTACGGCAACATCTTCTATGATAAGCACTTCGGCAGCTGCGACTACATCGGCCGGGATTACTACGCCAACGGGGCGGAGGGCTTTGTCACACTCTGGGACGCCCCCGGCGGCAGCGTGGTGGAGGCCCAGTACGAGAACGGGACCCGGCTGTGCGTCTACTGGCAGTATAAGGACTGGGGCTGCATCACTGTTTTTATGGAAAAGGGGAAGCACATTGACGGCTGGGTGCCTATGAAGGACCTCTACCTCGTCTACGACCACATCTCCTTTGAGGAGGAGTACGGGGACCAGTTCCGGCCCTACAACGGCTGGTTCTTGGACTACGACGGCCAGGAGGGGGACGAGCTCTGGATGTGGGAGACACCCCTGGACGGGGAGCCCAGGGACAGCACAACCATGAGCGCGAACTCCCTGGACGTCCTCTCATATAACGACATCTCTCAGGTCTACACCGATGTGCGGGGGCGGGACTGGGGCTTTGTGGCCTACATGTTTCCCTACCGCAATTTCTGGATCCCGCTGGACGACCCCGCCAACGCGGAGGCCGGAGCCGACGCCATCCCGGAGGCCGAGGAGCTCATCGCCGCCGGGGAGCTGATTGCCCCCCAGACGCCGAAGCTGCCCGCCGCCTCCTATACGCCCTATTTCCTGGTGGGCGGGGTGGCGGTGGTCACCGCCGGGCTTATCTTCTGGTTCTACGGGAAGGGAAGGAAAAAGCGCGCGTAAGGGAGGAAAGGCACTCCGCCCCCAAAAAAGTGGCCTGGCTACTTTTTTGACACACAGAAAGGAGCCGGCGGCTTGCCGGCTCCTTTTGCGTTCTGGCGGGGTGGTTACGACGGATAGAGCATCTGGGCCTCGATTTTGGCCTCCAGCCTGCGCAGCCGCTCCAGGTTCTCCTGGCCCACGCAGCCCACCAGGAGATACTGCTTGTTGAAGTGGTCGTGGATGAAGTGGTAGAGCAGGTGGAAGTCCTTGATCTGCCCGGTGCTGGTCACGTGGATCCGGGGGCCGGTGCAGGGGTGGCTCTGCCCGCCGATGGAGACGTGCTTCTCGTCCAGATACGTGACGGGCAGGTTCTGGTCGATTAGATCGTAGACCTTCTTCTCCAGCTCCTCAATGTCAAAATTGGGCTCCCGGTCGTCCGGGAAGGTGATGACGAAGCCGTGGCGCACATCGCCGTGGCCGCAGCGCTCCAGCTCCTCCGGCGGCATACAGAACTCGCACAGATCCTCCGCCGTATGGCTCATCAGGCGGTAGGGCAGGGACTTGTAGACCATGTCGTAGATCTCCCGGGGCTTGGGGCCGAAGACGGTGGGCCGGGTGATGACCACCTCCTCGCCCACGCCGATGAGCAGGTCCGCCTTGACGCCGAGCATGGGGTAGACCAGATCGAAGTGCTCCACGATCACCCGCTTGCCCCGGCGCAGGGCCTCGGTGATGGCGTCCGCCAGGACGTTCATCTGGGTGAAGCCGTTCTCAAAGCGGATGTCCAGGTGGTAGGTGTGGGGGGAGAAGAAGCTGCGCTCCTCGTCGATGTCCAGCAGGGGCAGGGGCCGCACGTAGACGCCGTCGTCGTCGTTGGTCAGATCCAGGCCCGGGAACATGCCGCGGATGAGGGCGCTCTTGCCGGAGCCCGCCTCCCCGATGATGCCGATGAGCTTGTCGAAGGGGGAGAGGTAGAGCTGCACCAGCTGCATACCCAGCTGGTACATGCGCTTGTGGCCGCGGGGGGCGAAGTAGGTGCTGATGATGTGGCTGGATTGGCGGTCGAACATGTTGGTTACTCCTTTCAGCTGTCGGGTGGATTACGCCGCCGTGCGGCGGGCGCTGCTTCTGTGCGCGGGGGCGCTGGACTCCTGCCGGAAAATTTCCCCCTGATTATACCATATCCCCCCGCAAATGAAAAGACAAAAATACGTACCTGCCTTCACGGCCTCAGACGGGGCACTTTAATTTATAGATAAATCCAATATCTGCGCATGATGTGACAACCTTCGGCATCGTTATATGCTTGTATTTTATCCATCAACTTCCCGCCAAGTTTCTCGCAAACATGAGCAGACACACTATTTTTGTCATTTATGTTCATAAGAACTTTGTTCATACCATGTTCTTTCGCAATAGGTAATCCTTGCTTCAATATTTCGGTTCCGTATCCCTTACCTTGTTCGGATACACGTACTGCATATCCGATACTGCCTATACCTGACATTACTTCCGGGGTCAATTCAGTTCTCAGTTGAAATTCGCCTATAAATTTTTCATCATCAACAGCCCAAAAGTGGAAGCTTATGGGCTGTCCCTGAATTTGCCCAGTCTCCTTTTTGTCATACCAATCTTTAGTTCTGCTAAACCATTCGTTGTCAACCAGTTTTGGATTAGTTGGTCTAAAGTAAATAACGTGGTTGTCATATGCTTCCTGACAATACTCTCTGTATCCGCTGACATATTCCGGACAGCGTCTTATAAGTTTTAGCATGGTATGTTTCCTTCCATATTCACTTAAAAATAACTTCCGATTTGTCGAGCCAATTATAACACAGGGCTCCTGCTATATCAATGTGCTTTTGCAGAAACAACCGAAGTGATATCCCAGCAGCACGTTCCTTAAAAGGGACTTCTGAAAAAACGGATTGCAATGAGGGGAATTTTATTATATAATATGGCCACATTGATATAGTCCATTTTAAAATAAAAAAAGAGGAGGCAAGAAGAATGGCGGAAATTGTACGCGTCGCGTCCGCGGGGACGCTGGAGTCCAGTGACGCCTACGTGGAGATCGAGCCCGCGGATGAGGGGATCGAGATCCAGCTGGAATCCGTGGTGAAGGCCCAGTTCGGCGAGGCCATCGAGCAGGCGGTCCGGGAGACCCTGGCGTCCTGCGGCGTGGAGCGGGCCCGGCTCACCATCTCGGACCGGGGCGCTCTGGAGTGTGTGCTCCGGGCGAGAGTGGAAACGGCCGTTTTGCGGGGAAGGGGGGAGAGCTGATGCGCCGATCTATGCTGTTTTTGCCGGGCAACACCCCCAACATGCTCATTAACGGCGGCTTTCTGGGGGCGGACGCGGTGATTCTGGATCTGGAGGACGCGGTGGCGCCCTCGGAGAAGGACGCCGCCCGGGTGCTGGTGCGCAATACCATCCGGTATATGGACTTTCGCGGGTGCCAGATCATTGTGCGCATCAACGCCATTGACAGCAGCTTCTGGCAGAGAGATCTGGACGAGGTTCTGCCCCAGAAGCCGGATCTGATCCTCCTGCCCAAGTCCGGCTCCGCCCAGGACATCCTGGCGGCGGACGAGTACATCACCGCGCTGGAGGAGAAGCTGGGCTTTGAGCGCAACACCGTGGGCCTGATGCCCCTGATCGAGACGGCCCTGGGCGTGGAGAACGCCTTTGCCATCGCCTCGGCCAGCAGCCGGGTAGAGGCCCTGTTCCTGGGGGCGGAGGACCTCACCGCCGATCTGCGCTGCCAGCGCACCAAGGCCGGCCGGGAGATCGAGTACGCCCGCACCCGCCTGGTGACGGCGGCCCGGGCGGCGGGGGTGGACGTGTACGACACCCCCTTCACCGATGTCAACGACGACGAGGGCATCCAGGTGGACGCGGCCCTGGCCAAGGCCCTGGGCTTCACCGGCAAGGCGTCCATCTCCCCCCGCCATGTGGAGGTCATCAACCGGGTGTTCAGCCCCACGCGGAAGGAGATTGACTACGCCTACGAGGTCATGGACGCCATCCGGCTGGCCAAGGAGCAGGGCCGGGGCGCCATCGCCCTGCGGGGCAAGATGATTGACGCGCCCATCGTGGCCCGGGCGGAGCAGACCATCGCCGCGGCCAGAGAGATGGGCCTGGGAAGGGAGGAGCGCTCATGAGCACGAAAGTTGTCAAGTCCATCCGGGAGGCCATCGGGCTCTCCGGGCTGAAGGACGGCATGACCGTCTCCTTCCACCACCACCTGCGAAACGGCGACCATGTGCTGAACATAGTCATGGCAGAGATTGCGGGGCTGGGCATCCGGGATCTGACGGTCAACGCCAGCTCCCTCTTTGACATCCATCAGCCCCTGGCGGACCACATCCGAAACGGCGTGGTCACCGCCATCCAGACCGACTACATGGCCGCCGGCCTGGGGAAGGCGATCTCCCGGGGCCTCATGGAGAAGCCGGTCCAGTTCCGCACCCACGGCGGGCGGCCCAGCGACATCGCGTCAGGGAACACCCCCATTGACGTGGCCTTCATCGCCGCCCCCAGCGCCGACCCCATGGGCAACTGCTCCGGCAAGTACGGCAAGTCCGCCTGCGGCAGCCTGGGCTACGCCATCCCCGACGCCATGTACGCCAGGCACGTGGTGGTCATCACCGACAATCTGGTGCCCTACCCCCTGCTGGACTGGTCCATCCCGGAGATCTACGTGGACGCCGTCGTCTCCGTGGACGCCATCGGCGACCCGGCGGGCATCGTCTCCGGCACCACCCGGATTACCCGTGACCCTGTGGGGCTGGTGATGGCCTCCTACGCGGCCAGGGTGATCGAGCACTCCGGCCTGCTGGCCGACGGCTTCTCCTTCCAGACCGGGGCCGGCGGCGCGTCCCTGGCGGCGGCGGGCTTCCTCAAGGACATCATGCTCGCCAAGGGCGTCCAGGGCAGCTTCGGCCTGGGCGGCATCACCGGCTACATGGTGGACATGCTGCAGGCCGGGTGCTTCCAGTCCCTGCTGGACGTGCAGTGCTTTGATCTGAAGGCGGTGGAGTCCATCCGATCCGACCCCCGCCACCAGGAGATCTCCGCCCTCCACTACGCCAGCCCCACCCAGCGCTCCGCCGTGGTGGACAGCCTGGATGTGGTCATCCTGGGTGCCACGGAGATCGACACGGACTTCAACGTCAACGTCCACACCGACTCCAACGGCTATATCATGGGCGGCTCCGGCGGCCACAGCGACACGGCGGCGGGGGCCAAGCTGGCCATGATCATCGCCCCCATGTTCCGCGCCCGCCTGCCCATCGTCACCGACCGCGTGACCTGCATCTCCACACCGGGCAGGGACATCGACGTGCTGGTCACCCAGGGCGGCATCGCCGTGAACCCCAAGAACGGGGAGCTGTGCCGGCGCCTCAGGGACGCGGGCCTGCCCGTCATCGACATCCATGACCTCAAGGCCAAGGCCGAGAGCATGACCGGCACACCCAGACGCCTGACGAAGGGAGACCGCCCCGTGGCACAGGTCATCGGCCGGGACGGCGGCCTGCTGGATACCATCTATAACGTGCCGGAGGCGTAGAGGCAGCCATTCTTTTCTTTTTGAAAAAAGAAAAGAATCAAAAGAAAAACTTTTGCGGCAAAACTGTGTTTTGCCTCTGGGATCCCCTGTACCGGCCGGGTGGAGCACGAGCTGGCGGGACGGCCCGCCAAGGCCGCGCTGATTGACGGCAGCTGTCGGTCAACGTGATTAGTACCCGGTGATAAACCCATTAAAGCTCTTTTTTGATTCTTTTTTCTCTCGAGAAAAAAGAATGTATGCCTAAAAATATTGGAGGACTGCGCAATGCGTGAAATCGACGCGGGGCGGATCACGGAGGTGGTCCGGCGGCTGTGCATTGAGGCCAACTGCCACCTGCCCCAGGACATGAAAAATCAGATTGAGGCATGCCGGGCCCGGGAGGGCTGGGCCCCGGCCAAGGAGATTCTGGACCGGATTGTGGACAACTACCGGGCCGCGGACAGCGGCAATGTGCCCATCTGCCAGGACACCGGCATGGCCTGCGTGTTTCTGAAGGTGGGCCAGGAGGTCCATGTCGCCGGAGACATTGCCGGCGCGGTCAACGAGGGCGTGCGCCAGGGCTACGGGGAGGGCTACCTCCGCAAGAGCGTGGTGCGGGACCCCCTGGACCGGGTGAACACCGGGGACAACACCCCGGCCATGATCTACTACGAGCTGGTCCCCGGCGACCGGCTGGAGATCACCGTGGCGCCCAAGGGCTTCGGCAGCGAGAACATGAGCCAGATCAAGATGCTCAAGCCCTCCGACGGACTCCAGGGCGTGAAGGATTTTGTGGTCAAGGTGGTGGAGGAGGCCGGCCCCAACCCCTGCCCGCCCATCGTGGTGGGCGTAGGCATCGGCGGCACCTTCGACAAGGCCGCCTATCTGGCCAAGCGGGCCCTGATGCGCTCCGTGGACAGCCGGAACGCCGTCCCCTTCTACGCCCAGCTGGAGGAGGAGCTCCTGGAGAGGATCAACGCCCTGGGCATCGGGCCCCAGGGCTTCGGCGGCAGAACAACCGCCCTGGCGGTGAATATCGAGCAGTGCCCCACCCACATCGCGGGCCTGCCGGTGGCGGTGAACATCAACTGCCACGTGACCAGACATATGACGGAGGTGCTTTGAGATGCCGGTTTCCATTACCACACCCCTGAGCCGGGAGCAGGCCCGGAACCTGAAGGCCGGTGACAGCTGCCTGATCTCCGGCGTCATCTACACCGCCCGGGACACCGCCCACAAGCGGCTGTGCGAGCTGGCGGAGCAGGGCAAGGAGCTGCCCATTGACGTGAAGGACGCCACCATCTATTACGTGGGCCCCACCCCCGCCCGGCCCGGCCAGGCCATCGGCTCCGCCGGCCCCACCACCTCCTACCGCATGGACGCCTACAGCCCCCTGCTCATCTCCCTGGGGGAGACCGGCATGATCGGCAAGGGCAAGCGGGGACCGGAGGTCGTCGCCGCCATGAAGGAGCACGGCGCGGTGTACTTCGGCGCCATCGGCGGCTGCGGGGCCCTGCTGGGCCAGTGCGTCAGGAAGGCGGAGATCGTGGCCTACGAGGACCTGGGGGCGGAGGCCATCCGCCGCCTGGAGGTGGAGAACTTCCCCGTTATCGTCGTCATCGACAGCCAGGGCAACAACCTCTATGAAACCGGCCGGAAGGCCTACCTGGAGAGCCTGTAGGCGGCAGTCATCTTGCGGCAAAACTGTGTTCTGCCTGTGTCCGTGTGTTGATGGCGCCTGTCCGTGCGGTCATCGGCAAGCGAAACAAGGTTTCGCTGAAAAGTTCTTTTTGATTCTTTTTCTTTCAATTATAGGTATCAGCCGTTACCGGGCCACAGGGCTTGGTCATGCACCGCACGAAAGTCTCGCATTGCCCGTCCGGCAGGACCTTTTTCTTTCAAGAAAAAGAATGGATACCGAAAAAAGGAGGTGCCCGATGAAGGGTCTGTTTCATGTGAACGCGTCATCTGACGTGCCGGCCTACCGGCAGCTGGTGGATGAGATCCGCTCGGCGGTGAAGCTGGGGCAGCTGGCGCCGGGTGAGCAGCTGCCCACGGTGCTGAGCATGGCGGAGGAGCTGGGACTGGCCCGGGGCACCATCCAGCGGGCCTACGACGAGCTGGAGCGGCTGGATCTGGTGGAAAAGATCCAGGGCCGGGGCACCTTCGTCCGCAGCCGCCCGCCAGGGACCGAGAGCCGCAAGGAGCGGGCCATGGAGATCATCGACCGGATGCTGGACCAGATGGGGGAGCTGGGCTTCTCCGTGGAGGAGCTGAGCATCTTCCTGGATCTGAAGCTGCGGGAGCGGGCGATGGATACGCCCAGCCTCAGGGCGGCGGTCATTGAGTGCAACCCCGAGAACCTGTCCCAGATGGCCCGGCAGCTGCGGCAGCTGGAGGGCGTGGAGCTCTACTCCTACCTGCTCTCCCATGTGGAGGCCTACCCCTACAACCTGGACGAGGAGATGGATCTGATCATCACCACCGGGGAGCACGCCGGATATCTGGCGAGCCTCCTGCCGGAGAGGGAAAAAATTGCAAGAATCGCGCTGAGGCTTTCCTTATCCGCCATGGAGCAGCTGCTGCGGCTCCAGCCCGGGGAGCGGGTGGGCATCCTGACATGCAGCCGCCGTTTCGGGGACTTGCTTTTCTCCTCCTGCCGCCGCCTCGCTGGGAGTGTGAGCGCGGCCCCCCCCGCCGTGATCAGCCAGGAGCTGGATTGGAATGCCTTTTTGGCGGATAAAACCGCCCTTTTGGTGCCAGAGGACCTGGAAAAGTATCTGGATCAGGCGGGAGGCGAGGCGCTGGAGGGCTTCTCCGGCCGGGGGAAGGTGATCCGGTGCGCCTATGAGGTGGACGAGGGATCTCTCCTCCATTTGCAGGAAAAAATTGAGCGCTTGCGCGAGAAAAAATAGCTGTTGGACTGCGCCGCCGGCATTTTGCAGGCGGCGCAGTTTTTCTTGCATAACAGGGAAAATCACGAAAGATTTCTTTCTTTTTGCTTGACAAAAGGTATAGTTCAATGTAATATATAGATATATGCTTTTGGAAATCAAAAGCAATTAACGATGCAGAGGTGGCTTCTTATGGATAGCGGGAAGAAGAAGGTTTTAATCATTGGCGTCATAGGCGCGGATGTCCACGCGGTGGGCAACAAGATCCTGTACCACGCGTTTACGGAGGCCGGCTTCGACGTGGTGAACCTGGGCGTCATGGTGTCTCAGGAGGAGTACATCGCGGCGGCCATCGAGTCTGCGGCGGACGCCATCGTGGTCTCCTCCCTGTACGGACAGGGAGAGCTGGACTGCCGCGGGATGCGGGAGAAGTGCGACGAGGCGGGCCTGAAGGGGATTCCCCTGCTGGTGGGCGGCAACATCGTCATCGGCAAGCAGACCTTTGAGGACGTGGAGAAGCGGTTCAAGGAGATGGGCTTTGACCGGGCCTTCCCCCCCAACACCCCGCCGGAGACCACCATCGAGGCCCTGCGGGAGCTCCTGCACATGGACGGTGAGCCCGCATGAGGCCGGTCCTCCTCATTGACTTCGGCAGCACATATACCAAGCTGACGGCCGTGGATCTGGACGCCGGCGCCCTGCTGGGGACCGCGGCGGCCTATACCACGGTACAGACGGATATCAACGACGGCCTCCGCCAGGGACTCCAGCGGCTGGAGGAGAAGACCGGGAAGCTGGAGTTTGTGGACACCTTTGCCTGCTCCTCCGCCGCCGGCGGGCTGCGGATGATTGCCAGCGGACTGGTGCCGGAGCTGACCAGCGAGGCGGCCAAGCTGGCCAGCCTGGGGGCGGGAGCCAAGATCATCGGGCTCTACTCCTTTGAACTGACGGAGGACGACATCGAGGAGATCCGCGCGGCAAAGCCCGACATCTTCCTGCTGGTGGGCGGCACCGACGGCGGCAACCGGGAGTGCATCCTCCACAACGCCAGGATGCTCGCGGCCCTGCCCCCGGCGTTCCCCATCGTGGTGGCGGGCAACCGGACGGCCGCCCGGGAGTGCGAGCGTCTTCTGGAGGGGCATGAGGTGCACGTCTGCCCCAACGTGATGCCCAGGTTCGGCGTCCTGCAGATTGAGCCCACCCAGAACAAGATCCGGGAGATTTTCTTAAACCGGATCGTCCAGGCCAAGGGCCTCTCCCAGGTGACGGGCCTGCTCTCGGACATCCTCATGCCCACCCCGGCGGCGGTGCTCCAGGCCATGGAGCTGCTGGCCAAGGGCTGCGAGGGGGAGAGCGGCATCGGCGATCTGGTAGCCGTGGACGTGGGCGGCGCCACCACCGACGTCTACTCCATGGCCGACGGGATGCCCGAGCAGATGAACACCGTCTACAAGGGACTGCCGGAGCCCTTCTCCAAGCGGACCGTGGAGGGGGACATCGGGATGCGCTACAGCGTCAACGGCATCGTGGAGGCCGCCGGAGCCGAGCGGGCGGCCCAGCTGTCCGGCCTCACGCCCCAGCGGGTCCAGGAGCTGGTGGGCTACCTGCGGGAGCACACCGACAAGCTGCCCGAGGGCGACGGGGAACTGGAAGCCCTGGATTACGCCCTGGCCTCCCTGGCCGTGGAGACGGCGGTGGCCCGCCACGCGGGCACCATGGAGGAGACCTACACCCTGATGGGGCAGACCTTTGTCCAGTCGGGGAAGAATCTGACCAATGTCAGGCAGATCGTCGTTACCGGCGGAAGCCTGATTCACACCAGGCGGGTGGCGGAGATTGCGCGCCACGCCCTCTATTCCCCCGCCCAGCCGGCCTCCCTGCGCCCCCGCGAGGCGGACGTCTGGGTGGACAGGACCTATATTCTGGCCGCCATGGGACTGCTGGCGGCCCACGAGCCCCAAATTGCCCTGCGAATGATGAAAAAGGAGCTGGAAAAACATGGATATCAAGAATAAGAGAATTCCTGACGATGAGTTTGCCCGCCTGCGGCAGGAGGTCCTGGCACAGTGGCCCACCGGAAAGGACGTGGACCTGCAGGAGGCCGTAGATTACCATAAGGCCATGAAGGAGGACCAGATCTTTTCCCAGAAGCTCCTGGCCGCCAAGCGCGAGGGGAAGACCCTGGTGCAGCCCCGTGCCGGCGTGCCGGTGATTTCGGAGCACATCAAGCTCATGGAGCACCTCCAGGACGCCGGCGAGGCGGACCTGCTGCCCACCACCATTGACAGCTACACCCGCCAGAACCGCTATGAGGAGGCGGAGAACGGCATCCGGGAGTCCATCCGCCTGGGCCGGGCCATGCTCAACGGCTTCCCGGCGGTGAACCACGGCGTCCACGGCTGCCGTCAGGTCATCGAGAGCGTTCACACCCCCCTCCAGGTCCGCCACGGCACCCCTGACGCCCGCCTGCTGACCGAGATCACCTACGCCGGCGGCTTCACCAGCTACGAGGGCGGCGGCATCTCCTACAACCTGCCCTACTGCAAGAACATCCCCATGGAGCGCACCATCCGGGATTGGCAGTATGTGGACCGCCTGACGGGCCTCTACGAGGAGATGGGCGTGTCCATCAACCGGGAGCCCTACGGCCCCCTCACCGGCACCCTGGTGCCCCCCTGCATCTCCCACGCCGCGGCCATCATTGAGGCGCTGCTGGCGGCGGAGCAGGGTGTGAAGAACATCACCGTGGGCTACGGACAGTGCGGCAACCTGGTCCAGGACGTGGCCGCCATCCGCACCCTGCAGGCCCTGACGGACGAGTACCTGGCCAAGTACGGCTACACGGACGTGGAGGTCACCACCGTGCTCCACCAGTGGATGGGCGGATTCCCGGCGGACGAGGCCAAGGCCTTCGGCGTCATTTCCACCGGCAGCCTCATCGCCGCCTTCTCCAAGGCCACCAAGGTTATCGTCAAGAGCCCCCACGAGGCCGTGGGCATCCCCACCATGGAGGCCAACGCCCAGGGCCTGCGCTGCACCAAGCAGGTGGTGAACATGATGGCGGATCAGACCTTCCAGGATGCCCGCCTGCCCCAGGAGGAGGAGATCATCTCCCGGGAGACCCGCTGCATCGTGGACAAGTGCTTCGAGCTGGGCGAGGGTGACATCGCCGTGGGCGTCTGCCGCGCTGTTGAGGCCGGTGTGCTGGACATCCCCTTCGCCCCCTGCCGCTACAACGCCGGATTGATGCTCCCCTGCCGCGACAACAACGGCGCCGTGCGCATCCTCAACCCCGGCAACCTGCCCCTCACCCAGGACCTGAAGGACTTCCACGCCGCCAAGATCGACGAGCGCGCCAAGGCAGAGAACCGCAAGGCCTCCTTCCAGATGGTTATTGACGATGTCTACTCCATCGGCAAGGGCCGCCTGGTGGGACGGCCCAGGTATTAAGAAGCATCCATACTTTTTCTTGAAAGAAAAAGTATCAAAAAGAACTTTTGCCGCAAGGCATTCGCCTTGCTCTCACATATCTTTTAAAAAACAGGCAGTACAGGCAGAAAAAATACAGGTAAAACAGAGTTTTGCCATAATAAAGTGTTTCTTTTGATTCTTTTCTTTATTCATAAAGAAAAGAATGACTGCCATAAATAAAAGGGAGAGTTACCATGAAAATTGTTGATGTCATCTGCTCCGCCGGCCGGACCGGCTTCTACTTCGACGACCAGCGGGCCATCAAGGCCGGCGCGGGCCACGACGGCGTGTTCTACACCGGCAACCCTGTCACCGAGGGCTTCACCTCCGTGCGTCAGGCCGGCGAGTCCATCTCCGTGATGCTGGTGCTGGAGGACGGCCAGATCGCCAGCGGCGACTGTGCGGCGGTCCAGTACTCCGGCGCGGGCGGCCGGGATCCCCTGTTCCTGGCCAAGGACTTCATCCCCATCATTGACCAGTACATCAAGCCCGAGCTGGTGGGCAAGGAGGCCAACGACTTCCGGGGCCTGTGCAAGATGATGGAGGCCATCCAGGTGGAGGGCAAGCGCCTGCACACCGCCATCCGCTACGGCGTCAGCCAGGCCATTCTGGACGCCGTCGCCAAGGGCACGGGCCGCCTCATGTGCGAGGTGGTGGCCGATGAGTACGGCTGCACCGTCTCCGAGACGCCTATCCCCATCTTCACCCAGTCCGGCGACGACCGCTACGACAACTCCGACAAGATGATCATCAAGGGCGCTCAGGTCCTGCCCCACGCCCTCATCAACAATGTTGACACCAAGCTGGGCCGGAAGGGCGAGAAGCTGCTGGAGTACGTCTCCTGGCTGAGCAGCCGCATCCAGACCATGCGGGTGGATCCCAGCTACAGCCCCGTCCTGCACATTGATGTCTACGGCACCATCGGCGCGGCCTTTGGCAACAACAACTACAAGGAGATGGCCGACTATCTGGCCACCCTGGAGGAGGCTGCCAAGCCCTTCCACCTGCGCATTGAGGGCCCCATGGACTGCGACTGCGACCGGGAGACCCAGCTGGAGGCCCTGGCCGGCCTGACCCGTGAGCTGGATCAGCGGGGCATCAATGTGGAGCTGGTGGCCGACGAGTGGTGCAACACCCTGGAGGATATCAAGCTGTTCGCCGACCACAAGGCGGGCCACATGGTCCAGATCAAGACCCCGGATCTGGGCGGCATCAACAACACCATCGAGGCCGTGCTCTACTGCAAGGAGAAGGGCATCGGCGCCTATCAGGGCGGCACCTGCAACGAGACGGACCGCAGCGCCCAGGTGTGCGTCCACTGCGCCATGGCTACCCAGCCGGTTCAGATCCTTGCCAAGCCCGGCATGGGCGTGGACGAGGGCTTCATGATCGTCTACAATGAGATGAACCGCATCCTGGCCGTGCGGAAGGCGAAGGGCCAGAAGAAGTAAGAGAGGCGAAACACCGCCTGATACAGCAGCAAAAAACCGTCCAGCCACCCGGCTGGACGGTTTTTGCGCTTGTGTTGGGTGCGGGATTTGTTAACTTCCTGATATACTGGAGTTTATTGATGTGCCATCATTCAATTTGGCATATACGTATGTGTCCTTCCAAATTGCTTTTCCGGCTTCGTCCCTCCAGAAATACACATTTTTTCTAAAATGGGCCTCGCGCTGAAATCCTAACGCCTCAAGTAATTTCCATGAGCGCTTATTATTGGGGTCACATTCTGCATATATCCTATGTACGCCATTTGAAAATGCCAGACCGCTCAAGGCTTTGCAGCTCTCGCCAGCATAACCGTGCCCCCAATAATTTCGATTAAATACGAATCCTATTTCCAGTGCTTCAAAGTCACGCTTGCCCATATAGACATTCCCGATCATTTTATGGGAATTTTTCAACTCAACGGCAATCATTTCATCTGTACCAATACGCCATTCGAGAGCTTCTTTTGCCTCGTCGAGGGTATGCGGCTTATACGGTTCATATTTCACGACTTCTTCGTCAGACAGATATTCAAATAAGTCCTGGATGTCGTCCCTTTTGTATCTTCTTAAAATTAACCGTTCTGTTTCTGCTATGATTATTGTGTCCTCCATGTCACAATCTCCTTAGAGCGAATAATCTTCAGATGTGCGGCTTTTTTGCGATCTTATCGATCAATTTGTCTACCCCCAGATGGATGGAAAGATCAGCAATTTCCGAAAACATATTTATCATAAAATCAATCATGTGAGTTTCCTCCAAAAGGATTTTCGGAGTTGTATCCACGGCCAGTATAGCACAACAATACACGCAAATCAACCAGCTGGACTTTGATCTGCCTGGAGTGCGCCCATGCCCGGAACTGCACGCTCTGCCGGGGGCCGCTTTGCGCGAAAAACAATGTGGAGCTGTCAAAAGGTACACCTTTTGACAGCTCCACATTATCAGGCCGCGGAGAACTGGTCCTTGCCCACGCCGCACAGGGGGCACTCAAAGTCAGCGGGCAGGTCCTCCCACTTGGTGCCGGGGGCGATGCCGTGGTCGGGATCGCCCAGGGCCTCGTCGTACTCGTAGCCGCAGACATCACAAACGTATTTCATGGTAGATTCTCCTTTCTATTTTGTGGCCCGCCGGGGCCAGTCTATCGTTTTCAGTATACCCGATTTCCGGCAAATACTCTGTTGCAATTGCAACCGCCGAAGAAATATCAGGCAAAACAAAGTTTTGCCGCGAAAGTTCTTTTTGATACTTTTTCTTTCAAGAAAAAGTATGGCCACCTGCCACCTGCCGCCCCTAGCTCAGCTCCGCCTGACCGGTGTAGAGCTGGTAGTACTTGCCGCCCTGGGAGAGCAGATCGTCGTGGTCGCCCCGCTCGATGATCTCCCCCTGTTCCAGGACCATGATGGCCTTGGCGTTGCGGACGGTGGACAGGCGGTGGGCGATGACGAACACGGTCCGGTCCGCCATGAGCTGGTCCATGCCCCGCTCGATGAGCTTCTCGGTCCGGGTGTCGATGGAGCTGGTGGCCTCGTCCAGAATCAGCACCGGCGGGTCCGCCACGGCGGCCCGGGCAATGGCCAGCAGCTGCCGCTCCCCCTGGCTGAGGCTGCCGCCGTCATCGGTGATCCAGGTGTCGTAGCCATCGGGCAGGTGGCGGATGAAGGTGTCCGCGTTGGCCAGCCGCGCCGCGGAGCGCACCTCCTCGTCCGTGGCGTCCAGCTTGCCGTAGCGGATGTTGTCGGCGATGGTGCCGGTAAACAGGTGGGTGTCCTGGAGGACGATGCCCAGGGAGCGGCGCAGGCTCTCCTTGCTGATCTCCCGCACGTCAATGCCGTCGTAGGTGATAAGGCCGCTGTCAATCTCGTAAAACCGGTTGATAAGGTTGGTGATCGTCGTCTTGCCCGCGCCGGTGGAGCCCACAAAGGCGATCTTCTGGCCGGGCTTCGCGTAGAGGGAGATACCGTGGAGGATGGCCTTCCCCGGCACATAGCCGAACTGGACGTCCTGGAAGCGCACGTCGCCCCGCAGGGGTACCAGACTCCCGTCCGGCTTCTTCCAGGCCCAGCCGTCGCTGCGGCCCGCCGCCTCGGTGATGGACCCGTCGGCGGCCCGGCTGGTGTGGACCAGGGTCACCTTGCCTTCGTCCACCTCCGGCGTGGTCTCCATGACCTCGAACACCCGCTCCGCGCCGGCGATGGCGGCCAGGAGGTTGTTCACCTGCTGGCTCATCTGGCCGATGGGCTGGCTGACCTGCCGGGTGTACTGGAGGTAGACCAGCAGCGCCCCCAGATCCAGTCCGATGGCGATGGACAGCAGTGCGCCCATGCAGCAGGTGAGGGCGTAGTTGATGTGGCTGATGTTTCCCATGGCGGGCATCATGGCGCCGGCGAAGGACTGGGCGTTGGTGGCGCTCTGGCGGTACGCCTCGTTGCGCTGTGCGAAGCCCTCCTTGGCCGCCTGCTCGTGGTTGAACACCTTGATGACCTTCTGCCCCTCCACCATCTCCTCAATATAGCCGTTGATGATGCCCAGATCCCGCTGCTGGGCCATGAAGTACCGGCGGGAGCGCTTGCCCACGGTCATGATCACCAGGAGCATCAGCCCCAGGGAGAACACCGTTACCAGAAACAGCAGGGGGCTGAGATAGAGCATCACCGCCACCACGCCTACGAAGGTCAGTACGCCGGAGCAGAGGGAGACCAGGCCGTTGTTGAGAATCTCGGTGATGGTCTCGATGTCGTTGGTGTAGCGGCTCATGAGCTCGCCGTGGGTATGGGTGTCAAAGTAGCTCAGCGGAAGTCCCTGCATCCTGGCAAACAGGTCCTGCCGGATGGCGTGGGTCGTCTTTTGGGACACATGGACCATGATCCGGGAGTAGGTGTAGCTGAAAAGCGCCGCGCAGAGATAGACGCAGGCCATCAGCACCAGCATCCGGGCCAGCCTGGCGTAGTCCCCCGGGACGATGCACTCATCGATCAGCGGCCGGAGCAGGTAGGACCCGCCCACGCTGCACACGGTGTTGAGCACCAGGCACACCGCCACCACCGCCAGCAGCCACCTGGATTTGCCCACGTAGCCCAGCAGCGTACCGACGGTCTTGCCCATATTCTTCGGCTTCTGATAGCCGCCGCGGGGCGACCCGTGGCCCCCGGGGCCGTGGGGCCCCCTCCGTCTTGTCTCAGCCATTGATATCCGCCCCCTCCTGCTGGGACTGGTACACGTCCCGGTAAATTTCGCTGTTCCTCATCAGATCCCCGTGGGTGCCCATGTCCGCAATTCTGCCGTCGTCCATGACCACGATCAGATCCGCGTCCATGACGGAGATAATCCGCTGGGCGATGATGATCTTGGTGGTGTCCGGCAGCTGGGCGCGGAAGGCGGCGCGGATCTTCGCGTCCGTGGCGGTGTCCACCGCGCTGGTGCTGTCGTCCAGAATGAGCACCCTGGGCTTCCTCAGGATGGCCCGGGCGATGCACAGCCGCTGCTTCTGCCCGCCGGAGACGTTGACGCCCCCCTGGCCCAGGTCGGTGTCCAGTCCCTCGGGCATACGCTGGATGAACTCCCAGGCGCAGGCGGCCTCACAGGCGGCCTGGATCTCCGCGTCCGAGGCGTTGGCGTCACCCCACAGCAGGTTCTCCCGGATGGTGCCGGAGAACAGGGTATTCTTCTGCAGCACCATGGACACCGCGCTGCGCAGCTGCTCCATGGTGTAGTCCTTCACCGGCCGGCCCCCCACCCGGACCGTGCCCTCCTGGGCCTCGTAGAGCCGGGGGATGAGCTGCACCAGGGTGGACTTGGCCGAGCCGGTGCCGCCGATGACGCCCACCGTCATGCCGCTTTTGATGTGGAGGTCGATGTCCTGGAGGTTCCAGGCCCCGCTCCCCTCGTTGTACTTAAACGATACATGGTCAAAGTCCACGGACCCGTCGGACACGACGCACCGGCTGCCGTGTGCGTCCGCGATGTCCGGGACCTCGTCCAGCACCTCGATGATGCGCTTGCCGCAGGCCACGGACCGGGTGAGCATCATCATGATCATGGACACCATCATCAGGCTCATGAGCACCTGGGTAATGTAGGTGAAAAAGGTGCTCAGCAGCGCCACGTCCAGCTCCCCGGCCTGCACCAGGGGGGCGCCGTACCACATGACGGCGATGATGGTGCCATAGGTGATGAGCATCATGATGGGCATGTTCATCACTACGAACCCGAACGCCCTCTCCGCGGTGCCCCGCAGGGCGTCATTGCGCTTTTTGAACTTCTCCTCCTCGTAGTCCTCCCGGACAAAGGATTTCACCACCCGGATGGCGGAGAGGTTCTCCTGGACCACCAGGTTGACCCCGTCGGTGCGCTCCTGGAAGGTGCTGAACATGGGGCTCACATGGCGGATGATCAGCGCGATCAGCACCAGCAGCAGCGGCAGCGCCACAAGGAACACCCGGGAGAGCTTCAGGCTGATGGAGACGGCCAGCACCAGGGCGCTCACCAGCATCACCGGCGCCCGGACCAGCAGGCGCATCCCCATCATCAGCGTCATCTGCATCATGTTGCAGTCGTTGGTCAGGCGGGTGACCAGGGAGGCGGTGGAAAACTTCTCGATGTTGCGGAAGGAGAACTCCTGGACATGGTCGTACTGGGCCCGGCGCAGGTTGGCGCCAAAGCCCTGGCCCGCCCGGGAGGACAGAAATGCCGCCCCGATGCCCAGGCTCATGGACAGCAGGGCCATTGCCACCATCAGCAGGCCCCTGGTGAGAATGTAGTTCACATCGCCGGCGGGAATTCCGGTGCCGACGATGTCCGCCATCACCAGGGGCAGCAGCAGCTCGAATACCGCCTCGCTGGCTGAGCAGAGCACGCCGAGGAGGATCCATTTGCGGTACCCCGCGGTATATGGCCAGAGTTTTTTGATCATGGGTTGTTTACCTCGTTTTCCAAGTTTGCGATGATATGGGCCAGCAGCTTCTCCAGCTGCGCCCGCTCCTGGGCGGAGAGGCCCGCGGTTTGACGGCGCTCTGTCTCATCCAGAACCGTCCGGAACTCCCCCACCTTGCCCCGGCCCGCTTCTGTCAGGCTCACCAGGCGGACCCGGCCGTCCTGGGGACTGGGGCGGCGGGAGACATACCCCTTGGCCTCCAGCCGTTCCACGATGCCGTTGACTGTGGAGGGCTTCAGGCGCAGCTTCCGCTCAAGCTCCCGCTGGCTGGCCTCCTGCTCCCCGGCGGAAAGGTGCATCAAGAGGAGGGTCTGCACCGGGGTTACGTCGTATCCCGCCCGGCGCAGCAGCTGGTCGTTGCACAGTTTTCCCAAGTGGCCGCAGTAGGCGATCATGCGGCCAAGGCCCGGCGGCTCACACACGGTCTGTCTCCTTTCTTCTGCAAAAATTTAGCACGCTAACTATAACCTGTATTTTTCAAATAGTCAATACCGGTTTTTGAATGGTTTTTGAACCTCCTGTGAACATTTCGTGAATTGTCCCTCAAAGCGGTTGACTTTTTATTTCACCTATATTATGATGGCGTTGTTCAGAAATGAATTCTCTCTTTTCTCCCTCTCTCTTT
Organism: uncultured Oscillospiraceae bacterium; assembly: GCA_910588365.1. Classification (GTDB taxonomy): domain Bacteria; phylum Bacillota; class Clostridia; order Oscillospirales; family Oscillospiraceae; genus Pelethomonas. The sequence continues at coordinate 26,829 of CAJUQS010000151.1, forward strand.
TCCTATCTACAGGAAAGCCGGGGCCCAGACGGGTCCCGGCTTTCCTGCGCGTGTCAGAAAAGATGCGCAGCACCTGAATCGAGGAATCGTATCAGGCGTCCTCCACATCGTAGAGTGCGTTGAGCAGGGTCCAGCCCTGGGGGTAGGGGCGCATGAGGTTCCAGTAGCCCGCGCCGTGGAGGCCGTACTCCTGGATGAGGCGGAGCTTGGCGGACATGCTGCGGGCGTCCTCGAACCAGACCACGTGGGCCCTGCCGTCCCGGGTATAGTTGAACCAGGGGCTCTGGGCTGTCTCGTCATACGCGATTGCCGCCCGGTACGCAACCGCCATCTCCACCGCGTACTGGTTGGAGATCGAGCGGGCCTTTGTCTCCCCCTGGCGGAAGGGCAGCGGCCAGTCGTAGCCATAGTTGGGGATGCCCAGGTAGATCTTCTCCGGCGGGATCTCCGTCACCGCGTAGTCCAGCACCCTGCGCACGTTGGGCAGCGGCGCCACAGCCATGGGCGGGCCGTAGGTGTAGCCCCACTCATATGGATGGCATATATCAGCACACACGCCAAGGCCCCTGCAGCACAACGGATGTGCGGGGTGACGGCACGTGCCGTGTCAATACATTTGAAGAACCCTATAAAAATACGGACCTGACACACGCGTGTCAGGTCCGTATTCCTATCATCGCAGGCTGCGGGCCTACCGCCGCCCGCCAAAACCGCCCCCGCGGCCTCCGCCGCCAAAGGAGCCGCCCCGGCTTCCGCCGAAACCGCCGCCCCGGGAACCACCGCCGAAGCTGCCCCCGCCGAACCCTCCTCCGCGGGAGCCTCCACCGAAGGATCCGCCGCCGAAGGAGCCGGGCCGTCCGCCGCCAAAACTGCCGCTGCGGGGCGGGCGTGTGCCCCCGCCCATGGGCGGCCTGGGCGGACGGGGGCCTCCCCCCATCGGTGGGCGCGGAGGTCTGGGTCCGCCGCCAAAACCGCCGGGCCCCCTGGGGGGAGACGGCGGCGCGTGCCTGCGGCGGAACCACCGGCTGCCGGGCCGGTGCCACCACAGGATGGGGCGGTAGACCACGGGCGGCACAGGCATGGTGCCGTACCGGCCGTACCACCCGCTGTAGCGGATGCCGTCAATGACGTTGAACAGCACGATCAGGAAGATAATCAGCACGACAACGGGGACCACGGCGGCAATGATGCCCAGCACCCCGCCGCCGGAGAAGAACGGGTCCATCTGGTAGGCCGGCGATATCACCAGATGAAGCTGGCTCAACAGGTTCGCCACGCCGCCGTCGTAGTCCCCTCCGTCCACGTACTCGGACAGGCAGGCGTCCACAAAGCTGGCGGACTGGGCGGCAACGCGGTCAAACATCCTGCCGCTGGCTACCAGCCGGTAGTCCCTGGCCCCGGCGTCCAGCAGCAGGATGGCGTCGTCCTCCCCCAGCTGGAGCCGCTCCGCCCAGTCCCAGGCCGCGTCCTCCACGTCAGCGGTGTTCCGCTGGGTCACCACCGCCAGGATGCAGTGGAGCTGTTCGTCCCAGTTGGCGTCGTAAAGCAGGATGGCCTTCTCCGTGGCGCTGGAGAGAAGGTTGGCCTCATCCACCACGTAGTCCCTGAGATAGCCGGTGGAGAGGTTCTCATTCAAGGCCGCCCCGCCCTCGGGGATCTCAACTGCCGGCTTTTTCGACAAACCGTACAGTGAGGAGAGGGCGATGGCGGCAATCAAAACAATGACCGCGAACCCCCGGTTTTTCAATAATTTCATAGTGCCCCCCTTCCAATCCTTTTTCGTACAAGAAAAAGGATTCAAAAAGAACTTTTGCGCGAAACTTCGTTTCGCTGTTGGCTTCGCCGGCGCATACAGGCGGAATATCACACAGCGAAGCCGTCAGCAAAGCGCAGCTTTGCGCAAAAGGTTCTCTTTTGATACGTCTCAAACAAGCCCTAATTTCTCAGTTCCATCAGCTTCTGCTTCAACTCGCCCTCAATGCGGCCCAGCTCCACCTCGGCCTCCCGGCGCTTCTGGGCGCCGTCCCGCTGGATCTGGATGACCTCGTCCAGGGTGGAGATGAGCTGCTGGTTGGTGTGCTGAAGGGTCTCGATGTCGATGATGCTGCGCTCGGCCTCCTTGGCGGTGGCGATAGTGCCCATCTTCAGCATTTCGGCGTTCTTCTTCAGGAGCTCGTTGGTGGCGTTGGTGACGGCGGACTGGGCGGCGGTGGCCTTGCGGCTGTTCTCCATGCCCAGAGCCAGCACCATCTGGCTCTTCCACAGGGGGATGGTGTTGACCAGGGAGGACTGGATCTTCTCAACCATCAGCGTGTCGTTATTTTGCAGCATCCGGGTCTGGGGGCCCATCTGGATGGACACCATCCTCGTCAGCTCCAGATCGTGGAGCTTCTTCTCAAACCGGTTGCACATCTGCATCATGTCGTTATACGCCTGGGCGTCCTCCTGCTTGCCGCTGGCCTCCGCCGTCCTGCGCATCTCCTCCAGCTCGCCGGCCTGCACCGCCGCCAGCTTCTTCTTGCCGGCGATGATGTACATGGTCAGCTCCTTGTAGTACTTCAGGTTCAGCTCGTACATCTGGTCAAACATGGCGATGTCCTTCATGAGCACCACCTGATGCTGCTCCAGCTCCCGGGCAATCTTTTCCACGTTGGCCTCGGCCTTGCCGTACTGGGCCTTCATGGCCTCCATCCTGTTGCCCGCCTTCTTGAAAAAGCCGAACAGGCCCTTCTCCTCTTCCTCCTGGCCGAAGCTCTTGAGCTCCACCACCAGGCTGGACAGGGTGTCCCCCACCTGCCCCAGATCCTTGGTGCGCACGTTGGACAGGGCGCTTTCGGAGAAGGAGGCGACCCCCTTCTGGGCGGCCACGCCGTATTGCAGGATCATCTGGGAGTCGTTGAGGTCGATCTTCTTGGAGAAGTCGTCCACCACCTTCTTCTCCGCCTCGGTGAGCATACTGTCGTCGATCACCACCGGCTTGGGCTTGGGCTTCTCCGGCTCCAGGGTGACCGCAGGGGCCTCCGGCTCACCGCCCAGGGTGAGGGTGGGCGTCTCCACCTTGGCCGCGTCGGCGTTCAGGGTCAGCTCGGGCATCATCATGCCGTCCAGATCAGTCATTGTCGTTTCCTCCGTTTATTTCCAGGGTTTTGGCGTCCCTCAGCGCTCTGCCGCCCGTCAGCGCGTCCAGCACCGACGACGCGAACCACAGCGTACTGGTGATATACAGGATCACCTTGTGCTGCTTCTCCTCCGCCTGTTTCGCCCGGCAGAAGCATGCGCCGGCCAGGAATCCCTCCAGAATGGAGAGTGCGTAGTGAAAAATGGCGTCTCCGATCATCAAAAGCCCTCCTCGTTATAATAATTAAAGCTCTAAGCGGATGTCCGTGCCGTCCGCGTTCTTGGTGCTCTCCGCCTCCATGCGCTCTCCGGCCAGCCCCTCCCGGGCCAGCATGGTCTCCAGCACGGAGATGTCCGTGGAGATATCCATGGCGTCCGCGCCGAACAGGCCGTCCAGCTGCCGCTCAAAGGCGGTGACGATGGTGCCCATGATGTTCTCCACCTTCTCCTTGGTGCCGGTGATATTCTCGCCGCTGACGCCGGTGGAGTCCATGCGGTCGTATGCGTTGAGGATCTTCAGGGCTGTGGGCAGGTAGTAGTCCATGAACTTGCGGATCTGGGGCAGCTTGGCCGGATCCGCCTTCACCTGCTGGAAGATCTGCTGGCAGACGGCCTCCAGCCGGCGGATGTCGGCGGAGATCTTCTCATCGGCGATGGCGTCGTCCAGCCGCTTCATCTCAGCCACGGCCTTTCTGCCGTCGTCAATCATTTTATCCAGCTCCGCATTGCCGGTGGGCTTCTCCTCCTCACTTGGGGGAGCGGGGGCGGCCTCCTCAATCACCTCGTCCCGGCACACCGCCCGCAGCAGCATGAATATTCCCGCAGAGAGCACCGCCGCAAAGGCGAAGTGGTTGATTTTGTACAGATCGAACACCGCCGCGTAGATCACCCAGAGGGCGGCCGCGCCGTAGTAGGGCACAGTGGACTTACGGACTTTTTTCACAGTATTTGCCATATCAAGCCTCCTCGCTACTGGTACAGATGCAGTATACCGCGAAATAGGCGGCAGGTCAAGGGAGACGGCAAAAAAAGAGCGGGGGACGGCCGGTTTCCCGCCGGCCGCCCCCTGCTCCTCACAGCCTGAACCGGAAGTGGAGCTCCAGATCCCGCTCCCCGCTGATCCGGTAGGGGGCCTCCACATCGCTGCCCCAGCTGTCGATGCCGCCCACGCCCCGCATGGCGCCGCAGACGGTGACCACCGTGCGCACGGGCCGGGGCAGCTCCTCCCTGTGGGCCGCCTGCTCCAGCTGCCAGGGGGTGCAGGGGATGGCGGAGAAGGCGAAGGGCTCGTCCTCCATCTCCAGCGCCAGCGTCCCGCCGCCTGCCAGGCGGAGGGAGACGGCGCGGGTGTCCACGTGGCAGCCGCATTCCTGGGGAACGAGGTAGGCGGGGACATGGGGCGCCTCCTGGTGCCAGCCGAACACGCCGCCCCTTTTCCGGTCCGGATAGGTCTCCCCGGACAGGCCCAGCCAGCGCACGGCCTCCACCGGCTCCGGCGTCGCGAAGCGCAGGCCGAAGAGGGGCAGCTGGGGCCGTCCCTTCTGCGCCCAGTAGTTCGCATCCACCCACAGGACGCCGCGGTCATTCACCGTGTAGGTCACGTCCGTCTCCAGTCCCGGTATGGCGGGGGACCCGAAGGTATAACGGATGCTGAACAGCTCCTCCGTATTTTCCAGGATCTGTACGTCCGTACACCGCTGCCAGGCGTCCGCCGCCGACCAGACGGAGCTGCCGGCGGCGAAGCCATTGCCCAGATCATTCTCCGTGGGCGCCCGCCAGTAGGCGGGGCGGGGGGCGCGCCACAGCCATTGCCTGCCCTGGGAAACCAGGGACACCGGCCCGCCCTCCGTGGTGGAAAACAGCACCTCAAAATCCCGGCCCCGGACGCCCACCGCCCCGTCGCCGTTGGCAATGCGCAGGGGGAAGGGCGCTTTTTCCGGCAGCGGGCGGACGGCGGCCTCCGCCCGGCGGTTGGCCGCGTCGTGGGCGTCGCGCTCCGCCTGGCCGGCGTACCAGTAGCGAACCTCCTGCATGGCGGGCTTTTCCGTGCCGTCGGCGAAGACGATGCCGTTGCCGCTGAAGGCGTAGTCGCTCTGCCGGTCGCCGAAGTCCCCGCCGTAGCCCAGCACACGGCGTCCCCGGCAGTCCGTGCGCCAGAGGGCCTGATCCATGTAGTCCCAGATGAAGCCCCCCTGGTACTGGGGGAACTCCCGGCCCAGGCGGATGTAGCTCTCCATACCGCCCAGGGAGTTGCCCATGTCGTGCATGTACTCGCAGAGAAGGAAGGGTTTTTCCGGCCCGCTCTCCAGATAGGCGCGGATGTCCTCGGGTTTCGCGTACATCCGGCTCTCCACATCGGTGCAGCGGGAGAAGGCCCGGTTGTGGACACAGCCCTCGTAATGGACCAGACGGCTGGGATCGCTGGCACGGAAGAACTCCGCCATAGCCAGAATGTCCTCCCCGGCGTAGGACTCGTTGCCGCAGGACCAGAAGAGGACGGACACATGGTTCTTGTCCCGCTCGAACATGCTCCGGGCCCGGTCCACCACGCACGCACGCCACTCCGGGAGGCTTCCGGGCACGTTCCAGCCGGGATCAATCCCGCCCGGCTTCTGCCAGGAGCCGTGGCTCTCCAGGTTGGCCTCGTCCATCAGATAGATTCCGTTCTGGTCGCACAGGTGGTACCAGGCCGTCTGGTTGGGGTAGTGGCAGGTGCGGACCGCGTTGATGTGGTTCCGGCGGAGGACATCCATGGCGGCGGCCATGTCCGCCATGCCGATGGCCCGGCCCGTCTCCGGGCTCCACTCGTGGCGGTTGACCCCGTTGAGGACCAGCCGCTCCCCGTTGAGCAGCATCAGCCCGTCTCTCAGCTCAAAGCGCCGGAACCCGGTGTCATAGGGGATCACCTCCGCGACGCTGCCGTCCGCCCCGGCGAGGGTCAGCGTCACCCGGTACAGCCGCGGGTGTCCGTGGTCCCAGGGGTGGACGTTCGCAAACCGGAGGGACTGGCTGCGCAGGTACGCGCCCTCGCCCGTCAGCTCCAGCTTCCCGTCGAACAGGGGCTCCCCGCCGGACGGCTCGATCCGGCAGAAGACGGCCGCCCCCTCGGCCGCCCCGCTCAGCAGCATCCGGACGGACAGCGTCCCGGTGCGGCCGTCCTCCTCCAGAGAGGACTGGATCCACAGATCCTCCAGGTGGACCGCCGGCTTGGCGTAGAGGAACACGCTGCGGAATATGCCGCTGAACCGGAAGAAGTCCTGGTCCTCGATCCACGCCGCGCTGGAGCGCTTGTAGACCTCCACGCACAGCCGGTTGCCCGACTCCCGGAGACAGGGGGTGAGATCGAAGTCCGAGGGCGTGAAGCTGTCCTCGGCGTAGCCCACGAAATGGCCGTTGAGCCAGACATAGAACGCCTGCTCAACGCCCTGGAAGCTGATACAGACCCGCTTTTCCCGCAGTCCGGGGGACAGATCGAAAAGCCGCACATAGCTCCCCACCGGATTGTCCTCCCAGTCGATCTGGGGCGGGCGCAATTCAGCGCGGCCGTCCCAGGGGTAGAGGGTATTGATATACTGAATCTGCCCATATCCCTGCAATTCCATATGCCCCGGCACCTGGATGGTCCCAAAGGCGGAATCGTCGTACCCCTCCCGCCAGAAATCCGCCGGCCGGCCGGCGGGGGAACCGCTCCAGGCAAAGCGCCACACCCCGTCCAGGGATTGGCGCAGGGAGCTCTCCCCCTGGTCCGCCTCCTGCCGGGAGGCATAGCACACGTGGTCGGAGTGGGCATCCAGCCGGTTCACCTGGAACACGGCCGGATCGGTCAGCCAATTGCGTTCTGCCTGCATCATGCGTCCTCCATTCTGGATGAATTCTATCAGCTGCTCCACATCGTCAAAATTGTCGTAATCCCCAATCACACCCTCGCGGTGATAGATGACGCCCCGCCGTTCGTTTTCCGCAAGGCAGTCCAGCAGCCTGCCGATGCCATACCGTTTGATAAATAACGTAAACCCATACGGCTTGATTTTTCCCAATAATCCTTTTCTGCAATCCAGTTCACACGCATAACAGTGTGAAAGTCCCCGCCCGGCAGAGCAGACCCTGTTCTCACAGGACGTGCTGCCGGAGCAGCCGTCCGAATGGCAGCCGCTGCACGTCACATTTTCCGAACACAGACAGCAGGCGAGCCCGCATCTGGCGATTCCCAATTCTCTCCTCATGATATGCTCCCCTTGTCCTTGTAAATTGAAGCTTCTTCTATTCATTTTATCACAGCCGGATAGGAGAGTCAACGTGCCGCAGCCACGGCCATCTCATAAACCAACAGCTTGTACAAGGCGTCGGCTTGTGGGACCGGCGCAATTTTTAACCCAAATGTCAAGAATAATTTAGAAAAAATTGAAAAAAATTTTAATTGACTGAAAAGGGCCGGGGATACCGGTCCTTTCTGCTGTCCTTTGTCGGTGCTTTTTCTCTGTCTTGTACAGGCCAGGACATGAAAAACGGCCAGCGCCCCACAAGGCTCTGGCGGAAGTTCCGCTGGTGTTCAGTTAGCCAGGTGTTCCTCGAACAGCGCCCCGGCGGACCGCCACCCATCTCTGGTGCATTTTCTGGTACTGTTCCGCCAGGGCTTTGTAGTCGTGTACCAGGTCCCGGACCTGCTCCGGGTCCTTGATGCCTTCGTCCTGGAGGGCGCTCAGAATGGCCGTCGCTGCCTCGCAAGCGGCCACGTCCGCCGCCCACACGGGGTCGGCTCCTTCCTTCTCCACGATGAAGCTCAGGGCGTTGTCCTTCATGCTGGCCAGTTGGGCCAGTATGGCGTCAATGCTCAGGGCCTGGATCACTGCCTCCCCGGCGACCGTGTTGTCCTTGCGCCGGTTCTTTCCTTTCACGCTTTCACGCTCCTTTCACGGGTACCCAGCCGAAGGTCAGCAGGGCCATGTTTGCGCCCCGCATCTGGTGGGCGTAGAGGGGGAGCTTGACGGGGTACTTGAAGAAGGGGGTCGGCTCCTGGTTCACCCGCTCGGTGTCCACAGCGTCCTGGAGGGCGTGGAGGCGGCTCCGCCGGTCCTCAATGGCCGGGGGGAGGCGGACTATGCTGGCCAGCTTGTCCAGCAGTTCAATGTCGGCGGTCCCCCGCAGCATCTGGGCCTTCCGGTCCCACTTCATCTTGTTCCAGCTCTTGATCACCGTGAACTGCACGTTGTCGGCGTCCTTAATCAAGAGGGTCGTCCCCTGAAGGGCCATCTTCACGGCTGGCCCTCCTTCCGCCGGTTGCGGACGGCTGCGCAGTCGAACTCTACGGCTTCCCGGAGGGTCCGCTGGTAGCTGCCGAGCAGCCCAGGGAGCATAAGAGCGAGGTGCGTGGGGGAAATGTTGAGCTTTTGGCAGATTTGGTTCGTCAGAGCCGCCCAGTTGAACATGATCTCCGCCGGGGTGCCGATCATTTCGGCCTCGGCCTTCCCGTGTTCCATTTCGATATAGAGCTTGCTTTTCCTGTCCATTCTTGACATTCCTTTCTGCGCCCCGTATAATGGGGCCGTGGTATTTATCCGGGCCGTCAGGCCCTGCCGTCCCCGGCGGTTGCGTCGCTGGGGGCGGTTTTTATGCACTCGCACTGTACGAAGCAGAGGAACTTGCCGGGGGCGGAAAAACGGAGCCAAACCCAGGCTTCGCCGTTTTTGTTCGGGTCCTCTGTGCTGCGGCGAATGCAGCGCCCGTAGGTTGGGGCCAGCCGCCTCATATCGTCCGCCTCGAAGACGTGAATCCTGGTGTACTGCTCCGAAGGGTAGAGGCTGGTGTCAACGCTTATTATGTCGATGTCCTGCGGCATGGCCCGCAGTTCCTCCAGCGCCCGCTCCAAGAGCGGGAGGGCCTCTTTAATCTTCATCTGCTGCCCACTCCATTTCTTCCTTATAGCTCCGGTATGTAGCCAGGACCGCCTCGCTGTATGGGGTAGTTTCCCGCCCCGCCTCCAGGGCCTTCCTCGCTCCGGAGGGTCCCATATTGTAGGCCATGTAGAGGGCCGGATCGTCCGGGGTGGCCCCGGTGATGTCCTCCAGCTCCTTCAGGTAGTCAATGGCTACAGCGGCGCACTGTTCCGGGTCTGTCAGGTCGGTTACTCCGAGGACCTCCATGCGGCCCGTGTGCCACCTGGCGTTTATCTGCATCATCCCCACGCTTTTGCCGTCATCCCCTATGAGGTCCGGGGTGAAGCGGCTTTCGTGGTAGGCAATCGCCATTGTGGCGCAGAACAGGTCGGTATCCTGGCCGCAAAGGTCGAAGATGGCCCACTGTGTTTCCGGTTCCAGGTCGGCGTGGTCCAGAAGCGGGGTGTCGATCCGGCTCCGGTCATCGCTCCAAAGGTCGGCGGCGGTCGGTTCGCTGGTGGCCGGTACCGTCGCCGCCGGGGTGGAGGTGGCCGGGGGCGGCTCCGGTTCGTCCGCCTGGGCGGGGGGCCTTGTGTAGCGGCCTACGGCCAGCCCCAGCAGGAAGGCGGCGACCAGGGCGGTGATCCTTGCGGCGGTCTGGCGGCGGCGTCTGGCCTTGCGCTCCTTTCGGTGGACTTCCATGCGCTGGGCGAGGTCGGGGTCTGTTATGACCCAGCCCTGCCTGTCGCCCGGTCTGGTGTCTTTACCCATTTCCTTTACTCCTTCGTGACTACTATGATTACCCGCTGGCACTTACCGTCCAGCCAGATTGTGTCGGTGTTGCGGCCCTCATGCCCCGGCCTGATGGCCCCGTCCTCCCGGAGCGCCTTCATGGCCGTCACCTTGTCTATGCCGCACCGCTTGAAGCCGTGATAGGCTTCGTCCCGCCGAATGGCCGAGGCGTCCCCGTAGTGGCGGACCGGGGCCTGTCTGGCCAGGTCCTGGACTATCGCCTTCAGCTTCTCGATCTCCGAGGCTTGGAGCCTCTGGCGCTGCGCCGTCCGTTTGGCGGTCTTTTCCTGCTTGCCCAGGCGGCGCTCTATGTCCTCGAAGCGTCCGCTCATTTCGGAGAAGCCCCGCTGCATCGTGGCGTTGAGCTGGGCGAGGGCCTCCAACACCTTGTCCTCATTCACCCGCTGTCACCTCCCTTCCTGGCCGGTGGTCGTGGCCTCCTGCTTCAGCCACCAGGCGGGGTTGTTCCGCTTGTCCTGGTGGGGGCAGGTCGGCTCACAGTCCCCCTGGCCGCACCCGCCGCAGAACGCCTTGTGGAAGGCTTCGTCCCACGGTCCCCCGGTGGTGGGGATGGAGGCCAGGAAAGCGCCCAGGGTTTCCGGCGAGGCCGTGAGCTTTTCAAAGTTGGTCATCCTTCGTTCGCTCCTTTCGTCCCAGGTCTTTTGCAGCGTCGGCCCCGGCTCCCCCGTTTCCGAAGGTTGGCCTGATATACTGCTTGCCCCCGCTCCGGGTCGTACTTGGGGCGGGAGTTCAGGTCAAGCTCCCCGGTGTGGCCCCGTGTCAGCTCTGCGTAGATCGTGCCGGGGGCGCAGCCCAGGCCCTTCGCAATCGACACGGCGCTGTCCCCGTCTGCCCAGCGTTTTGCTATCACTTTTCTGTCGTTTAGGGTCAATACCATAACTTTTTCGCCTCCTTCCCCGCTGGTGATATAAAAAAATCAGGTTAGACAGGTTCAAAAAACCTTGTCTAACCTAATGATAGGGGGTGCACGGCGCAATTTTTAAAAGGAGCACTCTTGACAAAACCAGGGGCCCTGTGCTAGAATACCACACAAGCGAATCATCCTAAATGCGTGGAAGGCGTTATGCCTTACCGTGGACGCTCTCAGAGAACCGGCGGTTGGTGCGAGCCGGGGGGCGGCGGTATGGCGGCTGGCGCCGGAGCGGGATGCCCCAAAGAGCTGTTTCCGGTAGGGCGTCACGGGTTTGCCTCCGTTATTCGGGCAGGGACTTGTTGGAGTCCTGTTGAGCGCACGCCGGAAGGGCGTGAAGCCGGGTGGTACCGCGGTAAAGGTAAGTTTATCGTCCCGGGAGCAGAGTTCTGCTCCCGGGACGTTTTTTGCTGTCCGGAGCGGAGCTCCTCCGGGCCGGAACACAGCAGTAAAAAGGAGAACCAAACCATGAAAACCGTCAAAATTTACGACATCACTTTGCGGGAATCCGGCCGCGGCCGGACCGCCGCCCTGAGCTTCAAGGAGCGGGTGGAGATCGCCCGCACCCTGGACCGCCTGCAGGTGGACGCTGTGGAGCTGCCCGCCGTCAGGGACGGCAAGGCCGATGTGCTCAGCAACAAGACCATCGCCTCTGTGGTAAATTCCGCCCGCGTCTCCGCCGCCGCTGGCCTCACGGAGGAGAGCGTGGAGACCACCTGGGAGAGCGTGAAGGGCGCGCGCCGCCCGGCCCTGCACATCCTGCTCCCCGCCTCCGCCGTCCAGATGGAGTACATGTGCCACATGAAGGGCCCCGCCATGCTGGAGCTGGCCCGGACGCTGGTGGCCAAGGCCCGGTACTACACCGAGCGGGTGGAGTTCTCCGCGCTGGACGCCACCCGGGCAGAAGGCGCCTTCCTCCGCCAGCTCCTCTCCGCCGCCGTGGAGGCCGGCGCGGGTACGGTCACCCTCTGCGACACGGCGGGAATCATGACGCCCGACGAGTGCGGGGCGTTTGTGGCGGAGATCCGCGAGAGCGTCCCCGGGCTGGAGAAGGTCCGCCTGGGCGTGGAGCTCAGCGACGGGATGAAGATGGCCGCGGCCTGCGCCGCCGCCGCCATAGACGCCGGGGCGGAGGTGGTCAAGACGGCCATCACCCCCATGGATGTCCCCACCACCGAGGACTTTGCCGCCTACCTCTCCGCCCGCGGGGACAGCAAGGGCCTGCGCTGTGATCTGCGGACCACGGAGCTGAAGCGGGCTGCGGCCCAGCTCCAGTGGCTGCTCCAGACCGAGCGCAGCAGCGGCTCCCCCTTTGACAGCGGCGTCAGCGACGGCGCGCCGGCCATCTGCCTCACCGCCGGGGACGACATCGGGGAGATGGTGAAGGTGGTGCGCCACCTGGGCTACGATCTGAGCGAGGAGGACAACGCCAGGGTTTACGAGTCCTTCCAGCGCATTGCCGCCAAGAAGCACTTTGTCAGCACCCGGGAGCTGGACGCCATCATCGCCAGTACGGCCATGCAGGTGCCCTCCACCTACCGGATTGTCAACCACATCATCACCTGCGGCAACACGGTTTCCGCTATGGCGAACCTGACGCTGGAGCACGACGGCGAGAAGATCCAGGGCATGGCGCTGGGCGACGGCCCCATTGACGCGGCGTTCCTGGCCATTGAACAGATCATCGGCCACCACTACGAGCTGGCGGACTTCCAGATTCAGACGGTCACCGAGGGCCGGGAGGCCATGGGCTCCGCCCTGGTGAAGCTCCGCTCCAACGGAAAGCTCTATTCCGGCAACGGGATTTCCACTGACATCATCGGCGCCTGCATCCGGGCCTATATCAGCGCACTGAACAAAATCGCCTACGAGGAGGCGTAGTAGCCTCTTAGAACCTGTATTCATAACCGGGGGATGCTGGATGGACGAGTATTTTTCTCGTCAGACAAGGAGATTTTCCGCAGCAATCCTGACGGATTGCAAGGGAAAGCGACACAGTATGGCGGGAAAAAGACTGGCCAGAC
>CAJUQS010000152.1 GCA_910588365.1 uncultured Oscillospiraceae bacterium
ATGCTGGATGGACGAGTATTTTTCTCGTCAGACAAGGAGATTTTCCGCAGCAATCCTGACGGATTGCAAGGGAAAGCGACACAGTATGGCGGGAAAAAGACTGGCCAGACAGCGTTCAACGGTTGTGAATACAGGTTCTAATATTTCGCGCTTTCATCTGCCGCTGCTCCCGGATTTCCGCCCGGCAGCGGCGATGAAATCATTCCGACAGAGAAGGGAACGATTTTATGCAGAGCGGGACGCTGCGGCTGGATCTCCACGGCATGACGTGCACCCAGGCCCGGACGGCCATTGACGCCACCCTCCGCCGGGCCGGGAGATCGGTCTACCGGGTAGAGGTGATCCACGGCTGTCACGGGGGTACGGCCCTGCGGGATATGGTTCGCAGCGTCTACGCCAGACACCCCGCGGTGCTGCGCGTGGAGCTGGGGCTGAACCCCGGCTCCACGGATCTGGTCCTGCGGGAGTATTAGGCGCAGTTTGATCTGCCTATTATTGATCAGGAGGAAAAAGACATGCTGTTTTTGCACTACCCCAAATGCACCACCTGCCAGCGGGCCAGAAAGTGGCTGGACGGGCAGGGCGCGGCCTACGAGGCCCGGGACATCAAGGAGGACAACCCGACGCTGGAGGAGCTGACGGCTTGGTACCGCCGCAGCGGCCTTCCGCTGAAAAAGTTCTTCAATACCAGCGGCCTCCAGTACCGGGCCCTGGGTCTGAAGGACAGGCTGCCGGAGATGAGCGAGGACGAGCAGCTGGCCCTGCTGGCCAGCGACGGGATGCTGGTGAAGCGGCCGCTGCTGGTGACGGAGGAGAAGGCGATCCCCGGCTTCCGGGAGGCGGAGTGGCAGGAGGCGCTGCAGCGGGGCGCGCTCAGCCGCGCCCGCCCTGCTGGCGGCAGCGCTTGCGGTACTCCATGGGGCTGACGCCCTCCAGCCGCCGGAAGCTCTGGGAAAAGTAGCTGAGGGAGGAGAAGCCCAATATCCGGGCGATCTGGGAGAGACTGTGGTCCGTCTCGCTGAGCAGGAAGCGGCTCTCCTGGATCCGCCGGGAGTGGAGATAGCTGATGGGCGAGGTGCCGAACTCCTTCCGGAAGGCGTGGGAGAGATAGTATTTATTGATGTGGGCCAGCCTGGCCAGCTGGTCCAGGCTCAGGTTCTCCTTGAAATGGGTGTCAATGTAGCGCCGGACCAGGGCGCACTCCCGGCTGGACCGGGAGCGCTCGGGCGCGGCAGACACGGCGAAGTCCGCCCGCCGCTGGAGCTGCAGCAGGATGACCTCCAGCAGGCGCTGGCAGATGCCGCAGCAGCCGGGCCGCTCCGCCCGCGCCTCCCGGACCATAATTTCCAGGGCGCCGAAGATGCCGGCCTGTTCGCCGGGCAGGTGCAGCAGGGCGTAGCCGCTGATGTCCGTCAGCGTCTCCAGGCCCTCCGCGCCCAGGACCACGTACTCCATGGGACTGCCGTGCTGGCTGGTCTCCGTATGGGGGATGCTGGCGTTGATGACCACCAGATCCCCCGCCGCCACCGGGAAACGGTCCTTCTGGACCCAGAAGGAGCCGTGTCCGCTCAGGATGAAAAACAACTCCGCGCAGGCGTGGGTGTGGAGGGTGGAGTTCCACTCCGTGCTATACTGGGCGTGGGTCACATACAAAAGCCGCGGCAGGGCCGCTTCGTCCGGCTGCCCGTCCTGGGGCAGGATCAGCTGATGGCTGCTCACCGTCTCCGCCTCCTCTGTGCGCAGGTGCGCAAGATTCCAAAAATATTTCCTTCCGCCGGGGACGCTCCCGGCCGGACCCCGGATCTCCGGGGAAAAATTGACAAGAAATCCGGGACTTTCCCGGCTTTTTTGTGGAAGAATCCGGGCGGGCGGCGCATCAGCGGCCGTCCGTTGTTAATTTTGTCACAAAAAGCCGGTGTGCTTTCCTCTATTTTACAACAGATTGCGTAAAAAGACAAGATCTATAAAAATGAGGGCAAGAAAAGAAATTGTTTCCGCCGGGCAATGTTGTATACTGAATGTATCAGGCGGGGGAGAGTCCCCGCGGCGCATTGCGGTGCGATTTTATTTAGGAGGAATTGGACATGAAAAAGCTTCTCAGCATGATTCTGGCATCCGTCATGGTCCTCTCCCTGCTGGCCGGCTGCGGCGGCGGGAACAACCAGGCGCCCAACCAGAACGACAAGCCCCAGCAGAGCGAAGACAAGAACAGCGGGTCCGCTCCCAGCGAGCCCTCTGAGCCCGATGCCCCCGCCGCCGGCGGGTCCATCACCGTGGCGGCCCTGGCCTCCGGCTACGAGGAGGCGTACCCCGGCATGTGGCAGGAGGTCTGCGACGCCTTCACCGCCGAGACCGGCATCGAGGTGGAGCTCATCGTTGACAAGATGCTGGAGGACGTCATCGGCCCCGCCATGCAGGGCGGCGACTTCCCCGACGTCATCCATCTGGCCACCGGCCGCGAGAAGGGCCTGACCGAGCAGTTCATCAAGGACAACAACATCGCCGAGCTCACCGACGTGCTGTCCATGACTGTGCCCGGCGAGAGCGCCAAGGTGAGCGACAAGATCGTCGGCGGCTTTACCGACACCTCCGTCACCAACCCCTACGGCGACGGCAAGACCTATCTGGCCCCCATGTTCTACTCCCCCTGCGGCCTGTTCTACAACGCGGGCCTCTTCGAGGAGAAGGGCTGGAGCGTCCCCACCACCTGGGACGAGATGTGGGAGCTGGGCGACAAGGCTGCCGCTGAGGACATCTCCCTGTTTACTTACCCCACCACCGGCTACTTTGACGCCTTCTTCTATGCCCTGATGTACTCCGTGGGCGGCCCCGACTTCTACAACAAGGCCCTGGTCTACGACGAGGGCATCTGGGACACCCCCGAGGGACAGCAGTGCTTTGAGATCGTATCCAAGCTGGCCAGCTACACCAACCCCGTTACTCCCGCCCAGGCCAACGATCAGGACTTCACCCAGAACCAGCAGCTGGTCCTGGACAACAAGGCCCTGTTCATGCCCAACGGCACCTGGATCGTGGGTGAGATGGCCGAGGCTCCCCGGGCTGACGGCTTCAAGTGGGGCATGACCGCCCTGCCCGCCGCCAAGGCCGGCGGAAACGGCGCCAGCTACTGCTGGCTGGAGCAGGCATGGGTCCCCGCCGAAGCGCCCAATCTGGACGCTGCCAAGCAGTTTGTGGCCTTCCTGTACAGCGACAAGGCCTGCGAGATCTTCGCCAAGGGCGGCGCCATCCAGCCCGTGCCCGGTCTGACCGACAGCCTGGAGGGCGACAACAAGATGTTCTACTCCATCTATGACAACGGCGCCGATGCTGCCATGGGCAATTTTGCCGCTTACAACGCGGTAGCCGGCCTGGGCACCAACCGCGAGGAGTTCTTCGATCCCGTCAACGGTCTGGTCAACGGCTCCGTCTCCCAGGAGGAGTGGGTCTCCGGCTTCAAGGCCGCCAGCGACCAGATGCGCGAGAACATCATGGGCTGATCCGACAAACCGCATAAGCTTCTAATCACATAGTCCGTAAGCAGGCGGCGGTGAGCGTTTGCTCACCGCCGCCTGCTTTTTGCCAGAAAAATGATAGAGAAGGGAGAGATCTCATGCGCCGCAGCAAAGACCGCAGCATATTCATTGCCCTGTGCGTAGCCCCGGCGACGATCCTGTTTTTCATCTTCATGGTCCTGCCCACCCTGAACGTGTTCCGCATGTCCCTTTTTGAGCGCGGGGCCTATTCCCCCACGGAGACCTTTGTGGGCATGAACAACTTCAAGGTCCTGTTCCAGGACAGCAAGTTCATTGCCGCCATGCAGAACACCATTCTGCTCATTGTCGTTGTCACAGTTGTGACCTTCTTCTTTGCCCTGGTTTTCGCCGGGATTCTCACCCGGGAGAAGATCAAGGGGCAGAATTTTTTCCGGGTCATCTTCTACATCCCCAACATCCTCTCCGTGGTCGTCATCGCCGGCATCTTCTCCGCCATCTATAAGCCGGAGAACGGGATGCTCAACTCCATCCTCTCGTTCCTGTCCGGGCGGGAGATCATGATCCTGTGGAAGGACCAGCAGATGGTCATTATCTCCATCATCATCGCCATGGTCTGGCAGGCCATCGGCTACTACATGGTCATGTATATGGCCTCCATGTCCGCCGTGCCGTCGGATCTGTACGAGTCCGCCAGCCTGGACGGCGCTGGGCGGCTGGCCCAGTTCTTCCAGATCACCCTGCCGCTGATCTGGACCAACATCCGCACCACGCTGACCTTCTTTATCATCTCCACCATCAATATGGCCTTCCTGTTTGTCAAGGCCATGGTGGCCAAGGGCATGGCCGACGTGGGACTGAGTTTCATGTACAACCAGAAGGACGCCGGCCTCTACGGCTACGCCATGGCCGCCGGCGTGGTGATCTTCCTGTTCTCCTTCCTGCTCTCGGCACTGGTGAACAAGGCAACCCAGCGCGACGTGCTGGAGATGTGAGGAGGCGCGGAAAATGAACAAGAAAAACAAACGGGGCTCCGCCGAGCCCATCTTCAAGGCATTCGTCTACGTGGCGCTCATCACCCTGGCGGTGCTGATCATCGTCCCGGTGGCCTGGGTGTTCCTGGCCTCCATCAAGCAGAACAGCGAGTTCTACGGCAACCCCTGGGCCCTGCCCGCCAGCTTCTACTGGCAGAACTTCGTGGACGCCTGGAACTCCGCCAGCATGGGCAGCTATATGATAAACTCCGTTATTGTCACCGCTCTGGGTCTGGCGCTGCTGCTGGTGATCGCCCTGCCGGCGGCCTACTGCCTGTCCCGGTTCCAGTTCGTCGGGCGGAAGCTGCTGAACACCTGCTTTATGGCGGGGCTGTTTATCAACGTCAACTACATCGTGGTCCCCATCTTCCTGATGCTCAAGGATGGGGACGTTTGGCTGAAAAAGATCGTGGGCGAGGGCTTCCTGCTCAACAACCTCTTTGTGCTGGCGCTGGTCTACGCCTCCACCGCCCTGCCCTTTACCATCTATCTCCTCTCCGGCTACTTCGCCACCCTGCCCCACGACTTTGAGGAGGCTGCCTATATCGACGGCGCGGGCTACGGCTCCACCATGGTCCACATCATCTTCCCCATGGCCCAGCCCTCTATCATCACCATCATTCTCTTTAACTTCCTCTCCTTCTGGAACGAGTATATCATCTCCATGACCCTCATGAGCAGCGCCACCGGTCAGAGGACCCTGCCCGTGGGCCTCCTCAACCTGATGCAGGCCCAGCAGTCCTCCGCCCAGTACGGCATTCTCTACGCCGGCTTGGTTCTGGTGATGCTGCCCACCCTGATCCTCTACATCTGCGTGCAGAAGAAGCTGACCCAGGGCATGACGGTCGGCGGACTGAAGGGATAGGAGGCATACGTGAAGAAATCGGAGGGGGAACCCCCTTGTGAAAACTGAGAGGAGGAAATAGGATGCAATTTTGGAAGGAACACACCGCCCTGCGGGTGGTTTTGATGCTGATAACCTTCGTACTGGGCTTTTTCCTGCTGATCTACGGCTGGAAGCAGACCGGACAGCTGGGCGGCTTGGGACTGATGCTGGCGGGGGTGGCGCTGCTGCTGGTGACGCTGGATCTGTACAACAAGCCGTTCAAGGACCCCAAAAAGCGTTGAAAGGGAACATACTATGGATAAACAACATTTTGGCCGGGTGACGATCCCCACGGACGTGGACGTGGTGCCTGAGACGCTGGAGCTGGTGCGGCGCTGGGGCGCGGACGCCATCCGGGACTGCGACGGAACCGACTACCCCGAGGCCCTCAAGGGGGTGGACGCCAAGGTCTACTCCACCTACTACACCACCCGCAAGGACAACGCCTGGGCAAAGGCCAACCCCGACGAGGTCCAGCAGTGCTACATCATGACCGGGTTCCACACCGCCGGTTGCGCCCCCCTGTCCATCCCTCTGATGCGGGGGATCAGCGGCGAGCTGCTGGAGGTGAACACCAGGGATGATATCAGGCGCTGGTGGGAGGTCATGGACCGCACCGCCGGAAGGCCCCTGTCCCCGGACAGCTGGCGGTACGACGGGGACACGGGGTGCGTGGTCATTGACGCGCCGGAGGCGTTCCACGATTACACGGTCAGCTTCCTGGCCTACCTCATCTGGGACCCGGTCCACATGTACAACGCCGTCACCAACGGCTGGAAGGACTTTGAGCACCAGATCACCTTCGATGTCCGCCAGCCCAAGACCCGCGCCTTCACCATGGAGCGGCTGCGCAGGTTCATCGCGGACCACCCCTACGTGGACGTGATCCGCTACACCACCTTCTTCCACCAGTTCACCCTCATCTTTGACGAGCTCAAGCGGGAGAAGTACGTGGACTGGTACGGCTACTCCGCCAGCGTGTCCCCCTGCATCCTGGAGCAGTTCGAGCGGGAGGCGGGCTACCGCTTCCGCCCCGAGTTCATCATCGACCAGGGGTACTACAACAACCAGTACCGCGTGCCCTCCAAGGAGTTCAAGGACTTCATGGCCTTCCAGCGCCGGGAGGTGGCGAAGCTGGCCAGGGAGATGGTGGACATCACCCACGAGCTGGGCAAGGAGGCCATGATGTTCCTGGGGGACCACTTCATCGGAACGGAGCCCTACATGCCCGAGTTCGCCTCCATCGGCTTGGACGCGGTGGTGGGCAGCGTGGGCAATGGCTCCACCCTGCGCCTCATCTCCGACATCCCCGGCGTGAAGTACACTGAGGGGCGTTTTCTGCCCTACTTCTTCCCGGACACCTTCCACGAGGGGGGCGACCCCGTCCGGGAGGCCAAGGAGAACTGGGTCACCGCCCGCCGTGCCATCCTGCGCAAACCCATCGACCGCATCGGCTACGGGGGATATCTGAAGCTGGCCTGCCAGTTCCCGGAGTTCATCGACTACGTGGAGAGCGTGTGCCGGGAGTTCCGGGAGCTGTACGGGAACATCGGCGGCGCCAGGCCCTACTGCGTGAAGACCGTGGCGGTGCTCAACAGCTGGGGCAGGGCCCGCTCCTGGGGCTGCCACATGGTCCACCACGCCCTGTACCAGAAGCAGAACTACTCCTACGCAGGCATCATCGAGGCCCTGTCCGGCGCGCCCTTTGACGTGCGCTTTCTCAGCTTTGACGATCTGAAGGAGGACCCGGGCGCGCTGGAGGGCGTGGACGTGCTCATCAACGTGGGGGATGGGGACACGGCCCACACCGGCGGCGCGGTGTGGGAGGACCCGGCAATCTCCTCCATGATCAAGCGCTTTGTGTGGAGCGGCGGCGGCCTCATCGGCGTGGGCGAGCCCGCCGGCCACCAGTACCAGGGCCGTTACCTCCAGCTGGCCGGCGTACTGGGCGTGGAGAAGGAGACGGGCTTTACCCTGGGGTACGACAAGTACAACTGGGAGGAGCACCCGGGCCACTTCCTCCTGGCCGACTGCGGGGGCCCTGTGGACTTCGGTGAGGGGAAGAAGGGGATCTACGCCCTGGAGGGGGCTCAGGTCCTGGTCCAGCGGGACCGGGAGGTCCAGATGGCGGTCAACCAGTTCGGCTCCGGCCGGGCGGTCTACCTCTCCGGCCTGCCCTACTCCTTCGTCAACAGCCGCATCCTGTACCGGGCCATCCTCTGGTCCGCCCACGGGGAGGGGGAGCTGCACAGGTGGTTCTCCTCCAATTACAACGTGGAGGTCCACGCCTTCCTGCAAAGCGGCAGATACTGCGTGGTCAACAACACCTACGAGCCCCAGTCCACCACCGTGTACACGGACGGCGGCGCCGGCTTCCCTCTGGAGCTGGGCGCCAATGAGATCCGCTGGTTCACGATTGGATGAGAAACAGAGAGAGGCAGGCGGATAAACCGCCTGCCTCTCTCTATTGTCTTCCGAACGCCGCTCCGCCGCCGTCAGAGGATGACCTCCATGCCCACCTTCTGGGGCTTCAGGCCCAGCTTCTCATAGAAGCGCATGGCGGACTCGTTGCAGGACCAGACATTCAGCGTAAGATTGTAGCATCCCATGGACCGGGCCAGGCCAAGAACCGCCTCATACAGGGCCCGGCCAACCTGCTGCCCCCTGTACGCCTCGTCCACGCAGAGGTCGTCCAGATAGAGGGTGGTCATATCCTGCATAGCGGGATTTCCCTGAGAGGTCTGGCAGATACAGAAGGCGTAGCCCAGGACACGGTCCGACTCGTCCACCGCCACCAGGATGGGCCGGCGCTCATCCTTCAGCAGCTCCAGCAATTCCACGTCGCTGTATTTTCTGCCGCCCTCCCGGAAGAGGTCCGGACGGCCCTGGTGGTGGACCCGGCAGACCTGGAGCAGCAACTCCCCCATGCGGGGGATGTCCCCCTCCCCTGCGCGCCGTATGTTCATACCGTCTCCTCCTTCGGTGCTTTCTTGGGGATCAGCTCCCCGATGAGCTCCATCACCGCCGCGCCGCCCAGCATCATCCCCGCCACGGGCGGCACCCAGGGGACGCTTCCCGGTACGTTCCGCCGCCCGGGCGGCGGGGCCTCCAGCTGGGCGCACCAGGCGGGCTCCTCGGGGCTGTAGACCACCTTCAGGTGCCGGATGCCCCGGCGGCCCAGCTCCCGGCGCATCACCCGCGCCAGGGGGCAGCCGCAGGTCTTGCTCAGATCCGTCACCTCCAGCCGGGACGGATCCAGCTTGCTGCCCGTGCCCAGGGCCGAGAGGATGGGGATGCCGCGCTCCATGGCCTGGCAGATCAGATCCACCTTGCAGGATACCAGGTCGATGGCGTCCACGATGCAGTCATAGGGCCCGAAGAACCGCTCCCGGTCCTCTTTGGTATATTTCCCGACGATGGGGCGGACTGTGCAGTCCGGGTTGATCTCCAGCACCCGCCGGGCCAGGACCTCCGCCTTTGGCTGGCCCAGGGTGGAGGTCAGGGCACCCAGCTGGCGGTTGACATTGCTCTCGCCGTAGACATCTTGGTCGATGAGGGTCAGCTCCCCGACGCCGGCGCGGGCCAGGACCTCCACAGCGCCGCTCCCCACGCCGCCCAGCCCCACCACGCACACCCGGCATGCGGCCAGCCGCTCCACGGCGGCGGGGCCCAGCATCATTTCATTTCGTAAAAATCGTTCAGTCATAAGGCAGTCATACTTTTTCTTAAAAGAAAAAGTATCAAAAAGAATTTTTGGGCAAAACTCCGTTTTGCCATTGTGTACAGGAACGGGAAAGCGGCCCCGGAGGGAAGAAACCCCTCCGGGGCCGCTTGGATGGTCTCTCAGGGAAAGACGCGGTACCGTCACCGGGCTGCGGACTTGGTCAAACATCGCACCTTAGTCCCGCATCGCCCGTCCGGCAGGACCTCGTCACTCGACTATAAGGGGTCAGCCGTCACCGGGCCGCGCACTTGGTCAAACATCGCACCTTAGTCCCGCATTGCCCGTCCGGCAGGACCTCGTCACTCGACTATAAGGGGTCAGCCGTCACCGGACCGCGCACTTGGTCAAACATCGCACCTTAGTCCCGCATTGCCCGTCCGGCAGGACCTCGTCACTCGACTATAAGGGGTCAGCCGTCACCGGGCTGCGGACTTAGTCAAACATCGCACCTTAGTCCCGCATTGCCCGTCCGGCAGGACCCGGCAGGACTAGCCGACGGATTTCATGCCGCCCTCATCGGTTTCGGCGGTGACGCTGTCGATCAGGCTCTGCTGCCACTCGTTCATGGCGTCGCTGATCATGGCGTTCTCGCAGGCGTAGTGCCAGTACTGGGTGTCGCCGTAGCCCACGAAGTACATGATGTGCGCGCCGGTGGAGGAGCTGTAGACGATGCCTGTGTCGCCGGCCTTCCGGCCCGGCTCATAGCACCAGTTCTGGAACTCGGAGATCATCTGCCCCTTGGGCACGTTCTCGTAGAGACCGCCGGTGGTGTTGCTGCCGGGATCCTTGGAGTTCTCGTTGGCCAGCGCGGCAAAGCCGTCCTCGGTGCCGTCCCAGCTGTCCAGGATCTCCTGGGCCTTGGCGGTCAGCTGCTCCTCCGTGGCCTCCTCGCCCTCGGCCAGCTCCAGGCTCTCAGCGGTGATCAGGATGTGGCGGACGTTGTAGTCCAGGGCCTCCTGACGCTGGCGGCCGTTGAACACGGCAACATAGTACACGCTGTCGCCCTCCAGGATCTCGGCGTCGCCGGAGCGGCGGGACTCGTCAAAGAGCCAGTCGCCGTAGGTGGAGGAGCTGTAGCTCAGCTCCTCGCTGACATTATAGGAGGCGGTGTCGTCCACGCTGGTAGCCGCGCTCTCCAGGTCCTGGCCGGCGTTGTAGGCGTCCAGGATCTGCTGGGCGGTCTCCTTGGCCTGGGCCATGGCGGCCTCCTTCTCCTCCTCGGTGGCCTCGATGGCATTGCCATCGGCGTCGGTCTTGGCCTCGGGTGCGCCGGAGACGGTCACATAGCCGCCGTCCACCAGATCGTATGTGTTCTTGTTCTCCTCGTAGTAGGCCTGGATCTCCTCGTCGGAGTAGACGAAGTTCTTCTCACTGTACTCGCTGGAGTACTTGGAGGCCAGGAAGCTGTCCTGGGAGCAGGCCTCGTAGATGGAGGGGGTCATGGTGGGGCCATAGATAGCGGTCAGGTAGGCCTTGTAGCTGTAGCCCTGCTGAGCGGCGGCGGACTTGAACGCCTCCAGGTTCTCGTTGTAGGCCTCCAGCTCCTCGCCGTCCAGGACGACGCCCTCCTCCTTGGCGGCGGTCTTGGCGGCGTGGACCAGGCGCATGTTGTCAACGGCCTGCTCCTTGAAGAACTCGTCCCAGCTCTGATCCTCGCTGTAGGCCTGGTCCTTCAGGGGCTTGCTGGTGTCCAGGCCGAAGAGGGAGGCGTAGCCGCCGTAGGTGTTCATGAAGTTCTGGTACGCCTGCTGGTAGTAATAGGCGGTCTGGGGGACGGTGTACTTCTCCCCGTCGATGGTGACGGCGGTCTGATTGCGGCCGATGATGCCGGAGTTGTAGACCAGCAGTCCCACCGCGACCACCGCCAGCGCGATGAAGATGCCGCTGTAGAGGCGGTTGCTCCTGCGCACGGCGGCCTCCTCCGCGGCCCGGGAGTTCTTGGGATCGAAGGCGCCGCCGGCCGTAAATTCCTGACGCTTTTTCTTTTCTCTGGATGCGCTCATGTCGTGTTCATTCCTTCCAACAATTTCTGCCGGCTGAGTGGAAACCCGGCGATATCATTTTGTTTGGGGTCAACGGATAACAGTATACTCGATTGCGCCCGGTTTCGCAAGTAAAAGTTGTTCCCAGGGCGTAAATATTTTATGAAGCGGGGCAAAAGCCGCCCCGGACAGGGCCCGGGACGGCGTTTGGAGAGTGGCGCGGCGACGATCCGCTGTCAGTTTACACCTTCTCTAGCGCCTGCTCGGGGATCGCCAGCGTCCAGCCGTTCTCCTCGTTCAGCCGGTCCAAAACCTCCTGGTAGGGCGCGAGGAGGGCGTCAATGTCAGGCTCTTCTTTTGCAGCACAGCCGGAAATGGCCAGCGAGAGAATAAGCATAAACAATAAAAGGAAATATTTTATCGTTTTCAACATACGATCCTCCATTTTTTATTAGGGCGTGTTTGAAAAATGTCAAAACGCCCAAACAGCGGAGCTCTTTCCGCCAGACTGCGTTATAAAATCATGAAATACACAAAGTATTCCAGTGGTTTTTTGCCTTGCCTGGCGAAAAATCTCTCGCTGTTGGTCATTCCGCCATTTATCAAACAAGCCCTGGCTGATTGAGAAATTCCAGGTTTGGTTATTCACCTCTATGAACTCCAATCAGCTTTATTCAAATATACCAAAAATACGCCCAAATAAATTGTAAACTATGAGGGGTCTTGCACAGCTGCGCTGTCCAAAGGGGAGGCGCGGTCGGATTACCCCTCGTAGGTCTTTTTCACCTTCTCCAGCCACTGGGTAATGGGCAGGTGCTGGGGGCACTGCTGCTCGCACTGGCGGCAGGCCACGCAGGCGGACGCCCTGCCGCCGGCTGCGGCCAGCTCCTCATAGCGGGCCCGGCAGGCGCCGCGTCCCTGGCGCAGCGCCTGCTGGTCATCGTTATAGAGGGAGAAGTACTCCGGGATGGGGATGGACCGGGGGCAGCCGTCCACACAGTAGCGGCAGGCGGTGCAGGGGATGGCGGGCAGGGCGCTGAGGACGCCGGCCGTCCCCTCCAGGATGGCGCGCTCCCCATCCGTGAGGGGGGCGGGGGCATCCATGAACCCGGTGTTCTCCAGCAGCTGCTCCATGGTGGACATGCCGCTGAGCACCGCTATGACGCCGTCCAGCCCGGCGGCGAAGCGGAGGGCCCAGGAGGCCGGGGACCAGTCCGGATGGGCCTCCCGCAAAGGCGCGGCGGCCTCCTCCGGGAGGGAGGCCAGCTTGCCGCCCTTCACCGGCTCCATGATGACCACCTGCCTGCCGTGGCGGCGGACCGTCTCATAGCACTTGCGGGACTGGACGCGCTCATCCTCCCAGTCCAGGTAGTTGATTTGAAGCTGGACGAACTCCGCCTCCGGGTGCTCGCGCAGAATCCGGTCCAGCACGTCGGCCTTGTCGTGGAAGGAGAAGCCCAGATGGCGGATCTTCCCCTCGGCCTTTTTCCGGGAGAGGAAGGCGAAGGTGTCCAGCCGCCCGGCGGTCTCATAGCTCTCCGCGGTGAGGGAGTGGAGAAGGTAGTAGTCAAAGTAGTCCACCCCGCATTTTTCCAGCTGCTCGGCGAAGATCTCCTCCTGCCGCCGGGCCGTATCCTCCGGCTTGAAGTGGAACAGGGGCATCTTGTCGGCCAGGATAAAGCAATCCCGCGGGTGGCGCTCCACCAGGGTCCTGCGGACCACGTGCTCGCTCTCGCCGCCGTGGTACATGAAGGCTGTGTCAAAGTAGGTGTATCCCCGCTCCAGAAAGGCGTCCACCATGGCGCAGACCCGGGAGAGGTCCACAGACCCCTGCACCTTGGGGTCTGTCAGGGGCAGGCGCATCATACCGAATCCAAGTTTTTTCATATCGCTCCTCCTCATTCTTTCCTGCCAGCCGGCAAAACGGATGGTATTGCGTATATGATACAGGAATTTTGCGGGGAATGCAAGAGCGAAGGGGGACAAGGCCAGGGCAACAGGATTTGAAATTAGGCGAAAGGATATCAAGGAGACGCTGAGGATTCAAGGCAGCGGCAAAGCGCTTTTTCCGGATACTGAGCCTGCGGCCAAAATCAGCGTTCTTGCAAAGGGCCAGAGCGGTTTTGCGCAAAACGCTCCACATCGGTAGCAGAAGAGAGAAAATACCGGGTATCTGCTGTGGTTTCATCATTTTTGAAGATCGCCAAATCATATACGCGACGAATATGATTGAGGACCTCAACCGCCAGTTCCGGCAGATTACGAAAAGCCAGCCCAGCTTTACCAGCGATGATTCCCTGCGCAGGATGCTCTACCTGGCCTCTCAGCGTATTACGAAGCGCTGGCGTACCAGATGTCAGAACCGGGACCTGGTGCTCAGCCCGACGCCTGTGCCTTTCCATCGCACCTCTTCTTGACTTTGTCGAATTTCGCTTAGAGCCTGTTTAACATCTCAAAGAATGCCGGTTGACGAGGGATTTTTCCGTCAGGCCAGGCGGGATCTCGCAGGAATAATGGTCTTTATTTCAAGAGATCACAACGAAGCATGGCGGGAAAAGACCCGACAAACGGCGTCTTAAGAGATTTTAAACAGGCTCTTACACAAAATTTTACACCATGCCTACCGCGCAATCAGTGACCTCTGCGCTTTTGCTGTTTCAAATCAAACTGACGTTGCTTTTCAGCGTCCTTCCGCTCTTTGCCGATTTGTTTTTTCTGGATTTTCATTTCCTCACGCTGCATTTGCAACGCCTGCTGTGACTTCGTCCCGATACCTGAAACCTGTAATTGCTTTTTAGCGTTGCGCTGTCTGCGCTTTGGATTATCCGCAGTTTGTTTTACCTCCGTTTCGATAGCCGGACCGAATTTCAACTCGTAATAGTGTTTGAGGATGAAGTCCCAAACTTCATAATCTTTCGGCTCTGCTCCAAATGTAACCTTGCACACGGACAGTCTACCGCCTGATATTCGTTCAAAAACTCCAACCCAGAACTGCCCCTCAAAAAATACTGTCAATTTTCCGATCTCTGCGTCCATAACATCCCCTCCTAAAATGCGTTATGGGCAAAGAATGGACAACCCAGGAGGGGCAGGTTACTTACCTCATCAATATGATGAGACGGCCGGGCTACCTACCGGCTCTGGCACACCTTAGCGGATGTGCGTTGCGTTTTTATCTTTGTCATTTATATCAAACCTTCGGCAAGATACACTGCTCAACATACCTTGATTTGCCGATTTTATGGGTAAAGTATACCACTATCACAAGCAACGTTCAACCCTCTTTTTTCGGTGTTGATAGTAGTAGCAAAACTTCCCGCTGGGGCTTGACACGCGCTGAAATGTCAAGGCCAAGCCCCAGTTCGCGGGAAACATCCTGCTCAAGGATTTTGCGGTATCCTGCATCGGCGCAGAACCATTGAATAGATGGAGATTTCTTGAAGGCAGCTCTTGCCGCCAGAATACCTGACTTCGTATGATTAACTCCTATTAGGAAAACACACTGTCAAAAGGTTTTTTGCTTTTGGCGGGGGTCAGCCCGCCTCGGCGGTATCGGTGGTGTTGATTTCAATGTACTCGGCAATCTTGCGGAACTCGTCCGCGAACTTGAAATGA
>CAJUQS010000153.1 GCA_910588365.1 uncultured Oscillospiraceae bacterium
AAGGAATTTATGCGTCAGAAACAGCAAATCGTGAACACTCTTTTTGAGCAAGGAAACGCTTAGTTTTGTTACCCCCCCCCCGCCGAAAAACTACAAAATTTCTTCGGCGTTTTCTTACAATTTCAAATTGGCGTTGACACCGGGACCAAGCGGATCCTGGTCACCGGCACACCCCTGGCCGTGCCCAACTGGAAGCTTCACAACATCATCGAGACCAGCGGCGCGGTGGTGGTCTGCGAGGAGATGTGCACCGGCACCCGCTATTTCGAGAATCTGGTGGACGAGACGAAGACCACCCTGGACGAGCAGTTCATGGCTCTCAGCGAGCGGTACATGAAGACCAACTGCGCCTGCTTCACCCCCAACACCGGCCGCATTGACGACATCCTGCGCATGGTGAAGGAGTACCAGGTGGACGGCGTTATTGATTGCAGTCTGAAGTTCTGCTGCCTGTACGACACGGAGAAGTATTCCGTCTCCCGGGCTCTGAAGGAGGCGGGGGTGCCGGTGCTGAGCCTGGAGACCGACTATGCCGACACCGACGCGGAGCAGCTGCGCACCCGCATCGGCGCCTTTGTCGAGCTGCTCAATGGCTGAGGGGGATCTGCGCTGGTACATCCTCTTTGCCAACTATGAGCAGGGGCTTGCCCTCCACGATCTGCTGACGGAGGCGGGGATCAAAAACCGCATCGCCCCCGCGCCCCGCGCCATCCAGGGCGAGCTCTCCTGCGGCATGTCCCTTCTGCTGGAGCCCGACGCGGTGGAGGCCGCCCGGCGCTGCATTGAGGAGCACCACGCGGAATATCACGACATCGTCCCCCTGGCCGGGCAGATCCGGTCCCGTCGGGACAGGTACTGCTGAGGGAAGGGCCGCCATTCTTTTTCTTTTTGAACAAAGACAAAGAATCAAAAAGAAAAACTTTTTGCGCAAAACTCCGTTTTGCTTATCACCGCAAAAAAAGCCGTGCCGCCGGGATCGCCCTGGCGGCACGGTTATTTTTGACTCGGATTTTCTCCGGCTTCCTCCCGGAGGCTGGCGGGGACGTCGTCCTCCTCCAGGACATGCAGTGCCAGCAGCTCCCGGAGCACCGGCTGCCACACGCCGGTGCGGACCCACAGGCGCAGGCGGTCGGAGACGCACTTGTGCCGGCCGAAGCGCTCCGGCAGGTCCTTCCAGTTTGCGCCGGATTTCATCCAGTAGAGGATTCCGTCCAGCATCAGGCGGTTGCTCTTGAAGGCCCGGCCCTTGCCCGCCTTCTCCGGCGGAAACAGGTCCCGCAGCTGCTCCCACTGCCCGTCCGTCAGCTCATATTGGCGGCTCAGCGCCTCCCCGCCGTCCTCCGGCGCGATCTTCAGCTCCTCCAGGATCTCCCGGCTGACCACGTCCTCGGGCCGGGTGTCCTTCATGTGCTCGATGAGGGCGGGGATGGATGCCTTGACGGATGCCATCAGCGCGTGGATGTCCCCCTCCTCCAGGGAGAAGCCGGGGCCGTAGGACTCCCTCAGATTTTCCAGGATCCCGTCCCGCAGCAGCGAGTCGTCCCCCGCCGTCTCCCAGCCCTCCGACGGGGCCGGCTCGGTCCAGCCCATGCCCTCCCGGATGGCCGCGATGGGCACGTCCAGGGCCTGGGCGATTTTTCGGACCGTGTCCGGCCTGGGGACCGCGCTCCCCCGCTCGTAGCGGCCCAGATCGTCCCGGCCGACCCCGCACAGCCCGCTCAGCTCATCCAGCGTCAGTCCCCGCTGCCTTCGGAGCGCCCGGATATGCAAGCCTATTGTCATACGGTGCGCCTCCCCCTATCCCGCGGCCTGCTGCTCCCGCACATGCCGCATATACGCCGCCACAGGCGACATGGAGGCCTTGGCCGAGCGCACAATGGCGTCAATATCGTCCTCCCGCAGAATGAAGTCGCCTGAAATCTGCCTGACGACATAGTATTTCCGCTGCGCGCCGTTTTCGCCGACAATGACTTTCCCCTCTACGATGCCGTACAGCTCCTTCAGGGCCGTCAGCACGCCGTCATACAGGAGCAGATCGCTGGCCTTCCGGTCCGGCTGGCTGGCGGCGATCTCCGGCGGCGCGCTGTCCGCGATTTTTCCGGCGGGCACGTTCAGAGCCCGGGCGATCCGCTCCACCACCCGGCGCTTCGGGACGGTAACGCCGTTCTCGTAGCTGCTGATCGCTCCGGCGGTCATGCCGCACAGCTCCCCCAGCTTCTCCTGTGTCAGTCCCCGCTTCTTGCGCAGGGCGCGGATGTTCTGGCCGGTTGTCATGGGTGAACGCCTCCTTTCGGCATACATTCTTTTTCTTTGAAAAGAAAAAGAATCAAAAAGAAACTTTTTGCGCAAAACGCAGTTTTGCTTAGGGCTTATTTGATATAGTCGACGCACTTGAGAAGAGGTAAAAAGGAGGGGAGGAAAAATGACGCGGGGCAAGGCGGAGGATGCAGGCGGGCTGACGCCCGCCAAAGACGACAACGCCGCCCCGTATCATTTTGACCGCCGATCTTTACCGAT
>CAJUQS010000154.1 GCA_910588365.1 uncultured Oscillospiraceae bacterium
CGCTGTCTGGCCAGTCTTTTTCCCGCCATACTGTGTCGCTTTCCCTTGCAATCCGTCAGGATTGCTGCGGAAAATCTCCTTGTCTGACGAGAAAAATACTCGTCCATCCAGCATCCCCCGGTTATGAATACAGGTTCTTATTCCCGAATTTTAAATTCGGGAATAATATATTTGATTTAAGCCGTTTTGCCCGCCGCCATAAACGGGCGGCAACCGCGAAACATAGCACATATTCCTTCCGGCCTTTCGCCTCGGAAGCAATAAAAGGTCTTTTTGAACCTTTTGCTTTCAGGAAAAAGGTTCATCGCCCTGTGAAAAGGATTGACAGCGCCTAGCGGTCCTCCCGGAAGTAGGACAGGCCCAGGCTGGCCGGGGGCTGCTTGTCCTTGTTGTTGCGCATACTGGAGACAATCAGCACCACGACCGTGACCACGTAGGGCAGAATCTTATATAGCTGGGTGGGGATAAAGGGGATCACCAGCCGCAGGTAGAGGATCATCAGTGCGCCGAAAAGAATGGATCCCCAGATGGCGGACAGGGGCCGCCACATGCAGAAGATGACCAGGGCAACCGCCAGCCAGCCCACGCCGGAGAGTCCCTCGTGGTTCCACACGCATCCGGCGATGGTCATGATGTACACCATACCGCCGATGGCGGAGATGCCCCCGCCGATGATGGTGGCGAGATACTTGTAGCGGGTGACGTTGATGCCCGCCGCGTCGGCCGTGGCCGGGGACTCGCCCACAGAGCGCAGATACAGCCCGGACCGGGTCCGGTTCAGATACCAGAACATGGCCGCGGCCAGCACGATGGCCAGATAGAAGAACACGCTGCTGCCGAAGAGGACGCCCCCCACCAGGGGGATGTTCCGCAGGAAGGCGGGAAAGGGTGAGTTCTGGAAGCAGCCCGCCAGACGGTTGCTGATGGAGATGTACCCGCCCTCAGTGACCCGCATGTGCTCGCCGATAAACTGGCCGATGCCGGTGCCGAAGATGGACAGCGCCAGGCCCGTCACATTTTGGTTGGCCCGGAGCGTGGTGGTGAGAAAGCTGAAAATGAGGGAGGCGAAGGCCCCCGCCAAAAATGCGCACAGGATGCCGATGCCCACAGCCAGAAAGCCGTTGGCACCGCTCCCCGCCGCCTTCTCGTAGTAGAACACGCCGCCCAGGCCCAGGGCCCCGCCCATGAACATGATGCCCTCCACGCCCAGGTTCAGGTTGCCGGACTTCTCCGTCAGGACCTCCCCCAGGGTGCCGAAGAGCAGGGGCGTACCGTAGGTGACGGCGGCAATGACCAGGGCGATCAGCAGATTCAGGAAGTTACTCATTTTGCCCCCTCCTTTTTCCGGAAGATCAGCCGGTAGTTGATGAAGAACTCGCACCCCAGCATACAGAACAGCAGAATGCCGGTGATGATGTCGGAGATGGAGGTGGGCACGGCCATACGGGTCTGCAGCGTCTCCGCCCCCTTCTCCAGCACCGCCAGCAGCATGGAGATGGCCACCATGGCAAAGGCGTTGAGCTGGCTGAGCCAGGCCACGGTGATGGAGGTGAAGCCCACGCCGCCGGCTACGCCATCGTAGAGGGTGTTGTTGGCGCCGCTGGCCACGATGAAGCCCACCAGACCGCTGATGGCGCCGGAGAGGAACATGGTGCGCATCATGATGCGGCCCACGTTCATGCCCGCGTACCGGGCTGTGTTGACGCTGTCGCCGATGACGGCGATCTCATAGCCGTGCTTGGTGTGGTTCATATAGACGTGCATGAATACCACCAGAACCAGCACGATGATCCACCCGCAGTGGACCCCCAGCACCCGGGGGAGGCAGGCGGCGGCGTCGAACTGGGGGATGATCTGGCTGCCCTTGCGCCCCTCCCAGGGGCCGCCCTGGAGCCAGCGGACCACGCCGATGATGATGTAGTTCATCATCAGGGTGAACAGTGTCTCGTTGGTGTTCCACTTTGCCTTGAAAAAGGCGGGGATCAGGGCCCAGATGCCTCCGGCAATGGCCCCCGCCAGACCCATGATCACCAGCAGCATGGGGCCCGGCACCCTGCCCGCCCAGAACAGGGCGAAGTAGCTGGCCGCGATGGCTCCGGCGGTGATCTGCCCCTCCGCGCCGATGTTCCAGAAGCGCATCTTGAAGCAGGGGGCGATGGCCAGGGCGCAGCCCAGCAGGGGGATCGCGATCTTGACGGTCTGCCGAACGGCGGTCTTTTTCCCCAGGGCCCCGGAGAGGATGGTGCCATAGGCGGTAACGGGATTGGTCCCCACCAGCGCCATCACCAGCGCCCCCAGCAGCAGGGCGGCCAGAATGGAGCCCACGCGGATGCACCAGATCTTCCATGCCTCCATGCCGTCCCGCTTGGCCAGCCGGATCAGGGGCGTCTTCTTCTCATGCGTCATGGTGGACCTCCTTTCCGCCCATGCGGGTCATCATCAGGCCGATCTGGTCCTTGGCGGCGGTCCGTGCGTCCACCACGCCGCTGACCTGCCCGCCGCACAGCACCAGGATCCGGTCGCACAGCTCCAGCAGCACGTCCAGGTCCTCGCCCACGTAGATCACCGCCACGCCCTTCATCTTCTGCTCGGTGAGCAGGTTGTAGATGGTATAGGAGGTGTTGATGTCCAGCCCCCGGACCGCGTAGGCGGTCATGAGTACCGACGGCGCGCTGGCGATCTCCCGGCCAACCAGGACCTTCTGCACGTTGCCGCCGGACATCCGGCGCACGGGGAACTCGGTGCTGGGTGTGACCACCTCCAGCTCCTTCCAGATTTGCAGGGCCAGCTCGTTGGGGTCCTTCCGGTTGACGAAGGCGGTCCGCCCCTTCCGCCAGGAGCGGAGCATCATGTTCCCCGTCATGCCCATGGAGCCCACCAGGCCCATACCCAGCCGGTCCTCGGGGACGAACGCCATCGCCACGCCGGCCTTTTTGATCTGCATGGGGGTCCTGCCCACCAGGCTGGCGGGCTCCTTCCCCTCCGGGGAGTAGAGAATCTCCCCGGAGGCCACCGGGTAGAGGCCCGCAATGGCCTCCAGCAGCTCCCGCTGGCCGGATCCGGCGATGCCGGCGATGCCCAGGATCTCCCCGCCCATGGCGGTGAAGCTGACGTTGTCCAGCCGCTTGACACCCTCGGCGTCCAGGCAGGTGAGGTTTTTCACCTCCAGGCGCTTCACGGGGTTCTCGTACCGGGGCCGGTCGATGTTCAGCGCCACGCTGCGGCCCACCATCATATCGGTGAGGGCCTGGGGGCTGGTTTCGCCGGTCTTGACCGTGCCGATGTACTTCCCTTTTCGCAGCACGGCCACTTTGTCGGACAGCGCCATGACCTCGTGGAGCTTATGGGTGATGATCACGATGGCCTTTCCATCGGCCCGCATGGTCCGCAGCACGTCGAAGAGCTTGTTGGTCTCCTGGGGCGTGAGCACGGCGGTGGGCTCGTCCAGGATGAGGATCTCCGCCCCCCGGTAGAGGACCTTGACGATCTCCACGGTCTGCTTCTGGGAGACGGACATGTTGTAGATCTTCTGGGCCGGGTCCAGATCAAAGCCGTACCGGTCGCAGATGGCCTGTACCCTGCCCTCCGCGGCCTTGATATCCAGCTTCCCGGACTCCTCCAGGCCCAGGACGATATTCTCCGTGGCGGTGAACACGTCCACCAGCTTGTAGTGCTGGTGGATCATGCCGATGCCGTTGGCAAAGGCGTCCTTGGGTGAGCGGATGGAGACCGGCCGGCCGCCCGCCAGGATCTCCCCCTCGTCGGGGAAGTAGATGCCGGAGAGCATGTTCATCAGCGTGGTCTTTCCGCTGCCGTTCTCCCCAAGGAGGGAGAGGATTTCACCCCGGTTCAGCTGAAGGTCGATGCCGTCGTTGGCCACGACCTCGCCAAAGCGCTTGGTGATGCCTCTTAATTCAATGGCACAAACAGTTTTTTCCAAGGCTGTCATCCTTTCTTTGCCGCGCCCGGCGCGGCCTTCCTTTGTGGGGCTGCCCGCCCCACGCCCTCCCGGGGCCGTCATTCGGCAAAGCCGAACGACTGGCCCGGTGGCACAAGTGCCACCCTGTTACTTTTTGTGCGACAAAAAGTAACCAAAAAACCGCCAGCCCCCAAGGCTGGACCCCCTCCGTTTTACGGGGGTTTTTCGGACACACCTGCAAGGGAAGAGCTGCCTTGCCCCGTGAACAAGAGTTTCCTACGGGGTTCTGATCTGGTGGTCTGGCTCTCAACTAGCTCCGCCTGCCGGCCTCTTAAAGGGGGAGAACCAGCAGAGGGGATCGCTCCGAATCGCTGCGCGGCAAAAACGCACCGCACTCCCCCCGCCGCTTCGCCCCCCGATAGAACCCGTGGATAGACGCATAAGAGCGGCAGACGAAGGGTAAGCACCACCGGCAGAATCAGCCCGGCTACAGCGAAGGGCAAATAATCAAAAATAGAGTATCGCCCTCCGGGCGATGCCAGGGGGGACCAGGGGGCTCCCCCGGCGCCCTTTTGGTTGCTTTTCCGGCGAGGGAAAAGTAACGCCCCGGACCGTCAGTTTATAAAAAGAGGGCCGCGTGCGCGGCCCTCCCGTTGCGCAGGGGGTATCAGCCAAATGCCTGGTTCAGCCACTCGATACCGTCAATGGAAATGGCAAAGTAGGGAGCGGACTGGAAGTAGGACTCGTGGAACGCGCCGTCAAAGACGGCCTCCTCGGAGTCGGGGGTGAAGTCGCCGTCCGTATCCAGGGCGAAGGCGGTGGTCAGCTCCGCGCCGTCCACGGTGAAGGTGCTGGTGTCAAAGACCTGGAGCTCGCCGGATTTGATCTGATCCTCCACCTCCGCCAATCTCTCGGCGGTGCCGGGGGCGGCAATGTCCTCGTTGAGGGGGGTCATGACCACGGCGCCCATGTCCATGCCGTGGCACCAGTCCTGATCAAAGCTCCCGCCGTTGGCCACGGAGCTGATGGCGTACTCAAAGTAGGGGGCCCAGTCGATGCGGGTGCCGATGAGGGACGCCTCGGAGGCCACGGAGATCATGTCGTTGTTATAGCCGGTGTGGAACACGCCCTTGGACTGGGCGGTGGTGGCGGGGGTGGTGTTGTCGGAGTGCTGGGAGATCATGACGCAGCCCATGTCCGCCAGGGCGGAGGCGGCGTTGGCCTCCTCGGTGGCGTCGGACCAGGAGCCCACGAACTGGACCTTCATGGTCGCGCTGGGGCACTCGCTCCTGGCACCCAGGTAGTAGGCGGTGAAGCCGGAGATCACCTCGGCGAAGGAGAACGCGCCCACATAGCCGATGACGGCCTGGCCGGCGGTGATTTCCCCGTCGTCGATCATCTGCTGGAGCTTCATGCCCGCCACCACGCCGGCCAGATACCGGCCCTCGTAGATGTTGGCGAAGGCATTGTGGGTGTTCTCCAGGCCGTCGCCCCAGGACGCCTGGTTGGTGCAGGCGATGAACTCAATCTCGGGATAGTCGGGCGCCACCTTCAGCATAAAGGGCTCGAAGCCGAAGGAGTTGTTGATGATGAGGTCGCACCCCTCCTCGGCCAGCTCGATGTTGGCGTCCTCACAGCCCGAGTCCTCGCCGATGTTCCACTTGACCACCCACTCCACGTCGATGCCATTGGCCTTCAACGCCTCGGTGGCGGCCTCCTTGCCGCGGATAAAGTTGTAGGTGTAGCCCTGGTCGTTCTCGTCGCCGATGCAGATGAGGCCCACCTTGACGCTCTTCGTCCCGCTGCCGCTATCGTCCGCGGGAGGTGCGGGCTGCTGGGTGTCGCCGTTGGTGCTGTTGTCCGCCGGCTTGTCGTTCCCGCCGCCATTGTTGCCGCCGCAGGCCGCCAGGGCCAGCGCCATGGACAAGGCCAGCAGCATTGCCAGTATTCTCTTCTTCATCAGTAAAACCCTCCTTTTCATCTGTCCCAAACACATACGAGCTCTTACCTGCCCATCATAACATATACCCCGGTAAATTTCAACTAAAAAATCGTTAGCGAACAAAAATATTTTTTAGCATTTGACCAAACAGGCCCTCGTCCGGCGCCAAATCGGGGACGCGCGCCTGCAAAAAGCAGGGGCCCGTCCGGACCCCTGCCTCTGTTTTTCAGACAGCGCCTATTCTTCCTCCGCCAGACGCCGTCCCATGAGGACACCCATGACGGAGGCCATCATCAGCCCACGGGTCCAGCCGCTGGAGTCGCCCAGGCAGTGGAGCCTGCGGATATTGGTGTTGAAGTTCTCGTCCATCTTCACCCGGTTGGAGTAAAATTTCAGCTCCGGGGAGTAGAGCAGGGTCTCCGCGGCGGCAAAGCCGGGCACCACCTCGTCCATGGCCTGGATGAAATGGATGATGTTGGTCATGGCCCGGTAGGGCATGGCGGCCGTGATGTCCCCGGCCACCGCGTCGGGCAGGGTGGGACGCACATTGGAGAAGGCCAGCTCCTTCTCCCATGTCCGCTTGCCGTCCAGGATGTCGCCGAAGCGCTGGACCATGATGCGCCCCGCCCCCAGCATGTTGGTCAGCTCCCCCACCTTCTGGGCGTAGGCGATGGGCTGGTTGAAGGGGTAGGAGAAGTTGTGGGAGCACAGGATGGCCAAGTTGGTGTTGTCGCTTTTCAGCTCCTTGTAGCTGTGGCCGTTGACCACGGCCAGATCGTTGTCATAGTTCTCCTGGCTGACGAAGCCGCCGGGATTCTGGCAGAAGGTGCGGACCTTGTTCTTGTAGGGCTTGGGGTAGCCCACCAG
The DNA here is from genome assembly GCA_910588365.1 of uncultured Oscillospiraceae bacterium. Lineage (GTDB taxonomy): Bacteria > Bacillota > Clostridia > Oscillospirales > Oscillospiraceae > Pelethomonas. The sequence continues at coordinate 6,729 of CAJUQS010000154.1, forward strand.
CTTCGACTCGTAGAGCACCCGGTTGACCGTCTCCATCACCTCACTGCGCACCTCCACACGCACGCCGATGTCCACCGTGCCGGGCTGGTGGGCGATGTTGTACTCCGCGCACAGGCTCTCCAGCCAGTCCGCCCCCCGGCGTCCGGTGGCGATCACCGTGCGCCCGGCCAGAATCTCCAGATCCTCCCTCCGGTTGGTAACACGCACGCCCCGGCACAGGTCCCCCTCCAGGATGAGGTCGGTACACTCATAGCCGAACAGCAGCTCCACGCCGTTTTTCAGCAGGTACTGCTCGATGGCGCAGTAGAGGTCCTGGGCCTTCTCGGTGCCCAGGTGGCGGATGGGACAGTCCACCAGCTTCAGTCCCGCCCGGATGGCCCGCCTGCGGATGGCCTTGACCTCCTCGGTATTGCCCAGGCCCTCAATGTGGGAATCCGCGCCGAACTCCAGATAGATCCGGTCCGTATAGCCGATGGTCTCCTGGGCTCTGTCCGCGCCGATAAGGGTGGGCAGATCGCCGCCCACCTCGCAGCTCAGGGAGAGCTTGCCGTCGGAGAAGGCCCCGGCGCCGGAGAATCCGGTAGTGATGTGGCAGTAGGGCTTGCAGCCCACGCACCGCCCGGTCTTGTCCTTGGGACAGCGGCGGTTTTCCACCGCGACGCCCTTCTCGACGATCAGAATTTTCTGCTTGCTGCCCTTTTTCAGCATCTCCAGGGCGGTAAAAATGCCCGCCGGACCCGCGCCGATGATAACTACGTCCTTTTTCATAGCGGAACCTCCTCGTCAGAATGCTTTCCTGCCTACCCACTATACCGGACGCCGGAGGTCTTGTCAAGGCGGCCGCGGCTGTCCAGCCGGTTTATCTGCCGATGGAGCGGGACTATGAGGGCGATGAGACGAGGGCTCTGGCTATGGAATTGGCCGCATACCTGTGGTTCCGCCAAAAAGCAGCCGCAAAAATCCTTCGGGTTACGGTAAGCAGTTGTACAAACAGCGGAATCAGGCTGAGAGGCTTTCCGCCGTATCAAACCCGCTCCAATTTACAAAAGCTCCTTGCAAAACCGGTTCCACATTGCTATAATACGCATATAAACCCATCAGGAGGACTATCTCATGAACTTTTTGCAAAGAGACTCATTTCTGACCCGGGTGCTCAGCCGCCTTATCGACTGTATGCTGCTCAGTATCCTGTGGCTTTTTACCAGCATTCCCATTATTACCATTGGGGCATCCACAACTGCAGCCTACAGCGTGGCGCTGAAGCTGGCGGCTGGAGAGCATCCCGCCCTCGTGTCCGGTTATTTCGCGGCCTTTAAAAAGAACATTCTTCGCTCCACCGCGGTATTCCTCGCCCTGACGGGTACTGGCCTGTTCATCGGATTGGACCTCTGGTGCGTATTGCAGTGGGAGACGCCCTTCCAGTTTGCTCTGGAGGTTCTGATCTTATCCGTAGGATTTTTCTACCTCATTCTAGCCACTCACGCTTTTCCCGCCCTGGCTTTTTATGAGGGTAAGCCCGCGCAGATCTTAAAGAAGGTGTTCTTCCGCAGTCTCAGCAAAGGGATTTACACCGTATTTGTGGTGGTGCTGAGCGTATTCCCACCGCTGTTTCTGGCCCGCCGGGCGGCTGACAGCTCGTTTGGTCAGTGGCTTATGCTGTTCCTGCTGGTGGGCAATGGAGCGATCTGCTATTTCAACTCCCTGCATCTGGTGCGGCTCTTCGACCCGGAGCGGGTCGAGGCAGCTGCGGGGGAAAGCGCTGAGGACGGGGAGTAGTTCCATTCCCGGAGTCCGGCTGTCAGCTTGCATAAAATCAGCCGTTTATTTTTGTCGCGTTCATACATTTTTCATTTTTGGGCCTGTACCACGTTGACAAGCCGGATGTGTCCGGCTATAATAAAGCCACATTATGGAACCGATACCATATTGGGATTTATCCGCAGGCAGCCCTGCGGAATTAAAAATGTACAACATGGAACGGATTCCATAAAGAAAAATTTTATGTTAAGGAGGAGACTAATCATGAAAAAGCGAAGTCCTGCGCTTGTTCTCGCGCTGTTCATGGCGCTGTCCCTGACAGCGTGCGGCGGAGGCGCTGAGGACGATGGCGCCGTACACCTGACCATCTGGCAGCCCACCGACAAAGAAGCCGTGGAGAACTGGTGGGTAGAGAAGCTGGACGAGTGGAACAGCGCCCACCCCGGGATTCAGGTCAGCCGGGAGGCCATTGACCGCTCGGATTCCTACGCCTACGACAACAAGATTGCCACCGCTGTGACATCCAAACAGCTGCCCGACATCCTCTTTGTGGATGGCCCCCAGGTGTCCTATTATGCGGCCAACAAGGTCACCATCCCCCTGGACGCCTACTTCCCGGATACCTCCGATTTTGCCAGGTCCACCATCGCCCAGTGTACCTATGACGGGCAGCTCTACGCCATCTCCGCCTCCGAGTCCTCCGTGGCCTTTTACTACAACAAGGAGATGCTCCGGGAGTGCGGCGTGGACGTGGAGGATCTGGACGCCCGGACCATCGACAACCCCATCACCTGGTCTGAGATGCTGGACATCGCCGAGAAGTGTACCACCGGCAGCTATGTGGGCACCCATATCGTCATGGACCACGGCGAGGGCCTGCCCTACGCCCTGGAGCCCATGTACATCTCCAACGGCAGGGACTACATCTCCGCCGACGGCACCACAGCCGACACCTATGTGAACAGCGCCGAGGCCGTGGAAACAACCGCCTTCCTGGCCGGCCTCATCGCTGACGGCTATGCCAACGTGGACCCCATTACCGACGAGTTTCTGAACAAGGCCTGCGCCACCATGCTGGGCGGCTCCTGGGAGGTGGCCACCCTGGAGGCCAGCGCCGGCTTCGACTGGGGCGTGACCTACTACCCCGTCAGCGATGAGACCGGGGCGGCCGTCTCCCCCTGCGGAGACTGGTCCGCCGCCATCACCAAGGGCTGCGAGTACCCCGATGAGGCCGGCCAGTTCCTCCAGTGGCTGATGAGCACTGACAACGTGGCCACCTACTGCGCCGCCGTTGCCAAGCCCGCCACCCGCGCCTCCGCCTATGACCATGAGTCCATGGCTGCGTACAAGGAGGGGCCCCGGGCCCTGTTTGTGGAGCAGCTGCAAAACACCGCCGTACCCCGCCCCCGCTCCCCGTCCTATGCCACCTTCTCCGCCGATTACGCCGAGGCCATGACCAACATCCTCGCCGAGGCGGCCTCCAACCATTCGGTGGACCGCGCTTATATCCAGGAGGAGTTCAACCGGGTTTCCGATTCCTTCACCGAGGACTATACCTCTTACTACGCGGAGTGACCGGCAGTCCGGCGTCTCCGGGTCCCCATTTTATTCTGAATTAGGAGGAAAGCACCGTGTCAAACGAAAGGAGACTTTCGGGAAGGCAGAAAAGCGAGCGCCTTGCCGCCTACGCGTTCACCTCTCCCGCTATCATCCTGCTGATCGCGTTCCTTGTGGTTCCCATGTGCTATACGCTCTACTACTCTCTGTTCAAATACCATATCATCCGTCCGGATGACATGCGCTTCGCCGGCCTGGACAACTACGCGAAGCTCTTCCACGACGGGAACTTCTGGAAGGCGCTGAAAAACACGGCCTACTTCACGGTAATCGTCGTCCCTGTCCAGTGCGCGCTGGCTCTGGGGCTGGCGCTTCTGGTGTCCAAGCGGTTCAAGGGCGTTGCCGTCTTCCGCACCATGTACTTCGGCCCTCAGCTCACCTCCATGGTGGTCATCTCCGTGCTGTGGGCGGTGCTCTACAACTCCAACCCCAACACCGGCCTCATCAACTCGGTGCTGGCGGGCCTGGGGATGGAGCCCGTCAACTTCCTGACCAACGAAAAGACCGCCATGAACTCCATCATTTTCATGTCGGCCTGGCAGGGCGCGGGCTACCAGATGATGATCTTCCTGGCCGGCCTGCAGGGCATCCCCTCCAGCCTCTATGAGGCGTCATCCATCGACGGGGCCTCCAAGCTCAAGCAGTTTCTGTACATCACCCTGCCCAGCCTGAAGGGCACCGTCAAGTATGTCATCATGATCACCATGATCCAGGCCATGAAGCTGTTCACCCAGCCCTACGTCATGACCCAGGGCGGCCCCAAAAACGCAACAAAGACCATGGTGTACTACATCTATACCCAGGGCTTCCAAAAGGGGAACTTCGGCTACGCCTGTGCCATCGCCGCCGTATTCTTTGTCATCGTGGTGGCTATGTCCCTGATTTTGCAGAAGTTCACCAATGAAGAGTGAGAAAGGGGGAAAAGATATGAAATCATCGCTCCAAGGCTCCAAAAAGCTGGGAAAGTTCCTGTTCTACGCCGGCAACATTGTCATCGGGCTCATCTTCGTCTCCCCGCTGATCTGGATGATCTCCGCCTCCCTCAAGCCGGAGGCCAAGATCTTCGCCAACATGAACTCCATTGCCACGTTTTTCCCGGTGGACCCCTCTCTGGACAACTATTTCGAGGTGTTCCGCCGGATCAATATGGCCAATGTGTTCAAAAACACCCTGCTGTACATTGGTCTGATTCTCCTCTTCGATCTGATTGTCAACTCCATCTGCGGCTACGCCCTGGCCAAGTTCAGCTTCAAAGGGCGCAGGCTTATGCTCAGCTTCGTGGCGGCGCTGATGGTGCTGCCCATGGAGGCGCTGCTGCTGCCGCTGTATATCGAGATGGCACAGCTGGGCTGGGTGAACACCACCAGGGCCCTGGTGATCCCCTTCATCGCCAAGTGCTTTTCCATCTACATGTTTTACAACTTCTTCAGCGGCGTGCCCAACGAGCTCTTGGAGGCGGCCTCCATTGACGGGGCCAACCCCATCAGCACCTTTTTCAAAATCGTCATGCCCATCTCCAAGACCGTGTACGCCACCGTGTTCATCCTGGACTTTGTGGCCCACTGGAACGACTTCATGTGGCCCTTCCTGGTGATGACGGGGGCGGAAACCCGCACCATCCAGCTGGCGGTGCAGTCCTTTTTCAGCACCAGCCCCGTCCACTACAGCGCCATTATGGCGGCCCTGGTGGTTTCCGCCATCCCCATGATCGTCATGTTTGTTTTCATGCAGAAATACTACGTGGAGGGCATCGCCAGCTCCGGCATCAAGGGATAAGCTTCCTCCGTCCGCAGGCTGATCCGGAGCCGGCCTGCGGACATTTTTCGTGAAAGGGCAGCAGGTTTTGTTGACAACCATCCGGCAGCAGGGTAGAATAAGAATCTGTATTCACAGCCGGTGAGCGCCGCCCCGGTTAAGTTCTCTCGCCATACGCCGTTCAACGGTTGTGAATACATCTAAACACTTTTTCGGGGGCGTGTACCGCGAAAAAGTACTTTGCGGGCCGAACCCGGCCCCCTTTCTCAAAAAAATGCCTTGCGGCAGGAGGAGATCCACTATGCCGACCATACAGGATGTAGCCAGGCGGGCCGGCGTCGGCGCGGCAACAGTATCCCGGGTGCTCAGCGGAAAAGGATACGTCAAATCGGAGACGCGGGAGCGGATCCGGCAGGCCATTGAGGAGCTGCACTATACGCCCAACGAGATGGCCCGCAACCTGTATTATCAGAAAAGCGGCATCGTGGCGGTGATTGTTCCGGAGCTGGCCCACCCCTTTGTGGCCCAGCTGGTCAGCGCTATGGAGGTGGCACTGTGCGCCGCCGGCTATCAGACCATGGTGTGCAACACCTTTTACGAGCGCAACTACGAGCAGCGCTATCTGGACATGCTCAAGAGGCGGATGGTGGACGGCCTCATCTTTGCCGCCCATACCTCGCTGGACGTGTCCCAATATCAGAATTTGGATCTGCCCATTGTGGGGTTCGACCGGATCCTGGGGCCGGATATCCCCTGCGTGTCCGCCGACCACGAGGCGGGCGGCAGGATGGCGGCGGAGGCGCTGCTGGCGTGCGGCTGCAGGAATGTCCTGCAATTCGTGGGCGCCTATTACAACGGAGCACGGCAGGGCGTATGGCCCACAGACTGGGTGATCACCCCCGCGGATCAGCGGCACATCGTCTTTCAGCAGGTCATGGAGGCCCACGGGGCCCAGTGCCGCTGCGTGCTGGAATCCAATCTGTTTTTGTCCTCTGACCGCGCCCGCCGGGTGGTGGAGTCGGCGTTCCAGACCCACCCGGATGTGGACGGCGTTTTTGGAGCCGATCTCTATGCCATGGCCTGCCTCCACCACGCGCTGGAGCACGGGCGGCGGGTCCCCGGGGACCTGCGGATCGTCTCCTACGACGGCACCAATGCCACCCAGTTCATGACGCCCTCCCTCACCACCGTCTGCCAGCCCTTCCAGGCGCTGGCGGAGGCGTCGGTGCGCCTGGTCCTCCAGCTCATCCAGGGGGAGCCGGTGGAGGAGAAGCGCCTCACCCTGCCCGTCACCATCCGCCGGGGGCAGTCCACCGGCATATCCTGAGGCGGGCAGACTGTTTTTCTTGTTTGTGGAACCCATTCCAATCCAAAGATGAAAGGATCTTTCTATGAACGCGGATCTTTTGGCCCAGGCCAGACACTATGAGAAGACCTACGGCAGCCGGATCGCGCCGGAGGAGCGCCCCCTCTTTCATGTAACGCCTACGGTGGGCTGGCTGAACGACCCCAACGGCCTCTCCTATTACCAGGGAAAGTACCACCTGTTCTATCAGTACAACCCCTACAACACCCACTGGGCGTCCATGCACTGGGGGCACCTGGTTTCCGAGGACCTGATCCGCTGGGAGCGGCTCCCGGCGGCCATGGCGCCCGACAAGCCCTACGACAACGCCGGCGTCTTTTCCGGCAGCGCCCTGACGCTGCCCGACGGGCGGCATCTGCTGATGTACACCGGCGTGGAGGAGCAAAAGCGGGACGACGGCTTTATCGACAGCCGCCAGACCCAGTGCATCGCGTTCGGAGATGGGCTGAACTATCAGAAATATGAGCGCAATCCGGTCATCACCCCGGAGATGCTTCCCGAGGGCAGCAGCACGGAGGATTTCCGGGATCCGAAGATCTGGTGGGACGAAGCGGACCGCTGTTTTTACGCTGTGATGGGCAGCCGCACGGCGGATGGCAGCGGCGCGGTCGTCCTCTTCCGCAGCGGCGACGCTCTGCGCTGGGAGTACTGCTCCACTCTGGACCGCAGCCGGAACCAGTATGGAAAAATGTGGGAGTGCCCCGACTTCTTCCCCCTGGACGGGACGGACGTGCTGATTGTCTCGCCCATGGAGATGCTGGCCGAGGGGCTGGAATTCCACAACGGGAACAACGCCGCCTACCTCACCGGCCGCTGGGACAGGCACGCCCGCACCTTTGAACGGCTGGAGCTGCGGGCCCTGGATTACGGCCTGGATTTTTACGCGCCCCAGACCCTGCTGACGCCGGACGGCCGGCGCGTGCTCATCGGCTGGATGCAGTCCCCGGAGACCGGCCACAGCCAGCCCCACGATATCAAGTGGTTTGGGCAGATGACCATTCCCCGGGAGCTCTCCGTCCGCAGCGGCCGTCTCCTCCAGCGCCCGGTCCGGGAGCTGGAGCGCTATCGGGGGGAGCTGGTTATCTGCCGGAACGTGTACGTCCGGGAGCGCCTGTGCCTGCCCCAGGTGTCGGGCCGCTGTGTGGACATGACGGTCCGCGTCCGCCCCGCCGGAGGCGCGCTCTATCAGAAGTTCACCATCAAAATCGCCAAGGACACCGAGTTTTACACCGCTGTCACCTACGATCCCGGCAGCAGCGTTCTCCGCTTCGACCGCAGTCACTCCGGGTTCCGCCACAACATTGTTGCCTCCCGAAAAGCGCTGGTGCGCTATCAGGAGGGCGAGATCAAGCTGAGATTTATCATCGACCGTTTTTCGGCCGAGGTATTCGTCAACGACGGAGAGCAGGTCATGACCTCCACGCTGTACACGCCGCAGAATGCGGACAGCATCTCCTTTGAGGCCGAGGGATCGGCCATCATTGATGTGGAAAAGTACAACCTGGAACGATAAGGGAGGGAGCGTATGAATAAAGCGTGGTGGAAAGAATGCGTGGTCTATCAGATTTACCCGCGCAGCTTCCAGGACACCAACGGCGACGGCATTGGCGATCTGCCCGGGATTACTGCCCGGCTGCCGTACCTGCGCCGGCTGGGGGCAGATGTTCTATGGATTTCCCCGTTCTATCAGTCGCCGGGCAGGGACAACGGGTACGACATCAGCGATTACCAGGCCGTCGCCCCCGAATTCGGTACGCTGGCGGACTTTGACGAGCTCCTCGCCCAGGCTCACCGGCAGGGGATGAAGCTGGTTATCGATCTGGTGGTCAACCACACATCGGATCAGCACCCCTGGTTCCGGGAGAGCCGGAGGAGCCGGGACAACCCTTTCCGTCATTACTATATCTGGCGGGACGGCACCGACGGCGGCCCGCCCAACAACTGGGGGTCGTGCTTTTCCGGAAGCAGCTGGAAGCTGGACGAGGCCACAGGGCAATATTACCTGCATACCTTCGGGGAGTTCCAGCCGGATCTGAACTGGGACAATCCGGCGGTGCGCCAGGAGATCTACCGGATGATGCGCTGGTGGTGTGATCGCGGCGTGGATGGGTTCCGCATGGACGTCATCAGCATGATCAGCAAAACCGCCGTCATGCCGGACGGCCCCCGGAACCCGGGCAGCGCCTACGGCAGCTTTGCCCCCTATGTGGTCAACGGCCCCCGCGTCCACGAGTATTTGCAGGAGATGAACCGCGAGGTGCTCAGCCAATACGACCTGCTGACGGTGGGCGAGTGCTCAGGTCTCACGGTGGAGCAGGCCTGCCGCTATGCCAATGCGGAGGGGACAGAGCTGAACATGGCGTTCCAGTTCGAGCACATGGACCTGGACGGCGGGGAGAGCTTCAAGTGGGATCTGCGCAAAATAGATGTGGTGGAGCTCAAGCGGGTCCTGAGCAAGTGGCAGACCGGTCTGGCGGGCCGGGCGTGGAACAGCCTCTACTGGTGCAACCACGACCAGCCCCGGATTGTCTCCCGGCTGGGGGACAGCAGTACGCCGGAGATGCGGGAGCGGAGCGCGAAGGCCCTGGCGCTCTGCCTTCATATGATGCAGGGCACCCCCTACATTTACCAGGGCGAGGAGCTGGCCATGACCAACGCTTCCTTCCGCTCGCTGGAGGATTTCCGCGACGTGGAGAGCCTGAACGCCTATCGGGAGCTGACGGAGAGCGGGCAGATGGAGCCGGAGGAGATGCTGAACTGCCTGCGCTATAAAAGCCGGGACAACGCCCGCACGCCCATGCAGTGGACCGGCGGGCCCCAGGCCGGCTTTACAGCGGCGGAGCCTTGGATCGGCCTCAATGAGAATTACCGCACCATCAACGCCCAGGAGCAGACGGAGCGGTTGGATTCAGTGTTTTACTTCTATCGGGATCTGATCCGGCTGCGGCACCGGTATGAGCTGATCGTCTACGGAGACTACCGGCTGCTCTGGCCGGAGCACAGGCAGGTATTTGCCTATATCCGGGCGCTGGACATGCAGCGGCTGCTGGTGGTGTGCAATCTCAGCGGAGAGGCCGCGGAGATTCGGGTACCAGAGGAATACGCTGGAGGTGAACTCCTGATTTCAAGCTGCGGAGATGTCACGATACGGCCTGTTATGGCGCTGCGCCCCTGGGAGGCGTTTGCCATCCTGCAAGAAAAATATGACTAGGCGCAGTTTGAAAAATGGAAATACGCCCAAAGGGCCGCCCTTTGGGCGTGTTGACATTTTTCAAACAACTCCTGAGATTGCTATAAATCCAGTCCTCACGCGGAATCCTTTTATTGTATACCACCAAACGGCGGTATATCGCGTCTTCAAATCCGACCAAACGGTAGGATTATATGGGTGATTGCAATGGTATTCCAACGCTTGGAAGATTTACGAATTGACAGTGACCTGCGGCAGCAGGATATCGCGGACTATCTCCACATGCACTTGGAGGTATACCGCAGATACGAAAAGGGGCACCGCGAGATCCCTGTCTGGGCCGTGATTCAGCTGGCTGATTTCTACAGGACCAGCACGGACTACATCCTGGGCCGGACCAACCGCCGGGCCCCCATCAAGTAGCCGTGCGGCGGCTGATGATCTTCGCCCTGCCCTTCGGGCTGGGGTGCGCCCTGTGCCAGTACGTCCTGCCGGAGCCCTGGCGGTACTGGACGGCGGGGATTGCGGTACTGGCGCTGCTGCTGTCCTCCCTGCTTCGGGGCCGGCAGCGCTCCGTGGTCCGCATCGCCGCGGGCGGACTGGCGGCGGGAGTCCTCTGGTTTTCCGGCTTCGCCGCCCTCTGTCTGGATCCGGCCCAGGCCCTGACGGGCCGGGAGGACTGGGTGGAGGTCCGCCTTTTGGACTACCCGGCGGAGACGGACTACGGCGCACGGTGTCCGGTGGAGGTGCCCGGCCTGCGGGGAAAGGCCCTGCTCTACGGCGGCGCGGAGCTGCTGGACCTGGAGCCGGGGAACCGGGTGGGGCTGGCGGTCAGGCACGAGAGCGCCGCCGCCCCGGGCGGTGAGGAGAGCGGCTATTTTACCTCGCGTGGGATCTTCCTGCGCCTGTACGGCCAGGGGGAGCTGGAGGTGGAGGCGGGTGACGCCGGGAGCCTGCGGTATCTGCCCCAGCGATTGGCGCGGCGGATGAAGGCGGCCGCTGCGGCCCGGTACGATCAGCCGGAGCGGGGGCTTGTCACCGCCCTGCTCACCGGGGAGCGGGACGGCCTGGACCGGCAGAGCCTCAGCGATCTCACCCGGTCGGGGCTCATGCACGTCACGGCGGTATCGGGCCTCCACTGCGGATTTCTGATTGCCCTTCTGGGGGTGCTGGTATTCCGGCGGCAGCGGCTCACGGCCCTGCTGGGCTACCCGGTGCTCCTGCTGTACGCGGCCATGACCGGGTGTACGCCCTCGGTGGTCCGCGCCTGCGTCATGATGGGCTTTGTACTGCTGGCGCCCCTGCTGGGCCGGGAGGGGGACGGCCCCACCTCCCTCTCCGGCGCGCTGCTGGTGATTTTGCTGGCCAACCCCTTCGCCATCGCGTCGGTGAGCTTGCAGCTGTCCTTTGCCGCCGTGGCCGGCCTGCTGTGGCTCGGGCCGCGGATCTATAGTTCGCTGGAGCCCTGCGGCCCGAAACGGGGCGGGCTGGTCAAAAAGCTCTGGCTCTTTCTGACGGGAACCCTCTCCGCCAGTCTGGGCGTGATGATTCTGACCGCGCCCCTCAGCGCGGTCTACTTCGGCTTTTTGGCACTGGCCTCTCCCCTGTCCAATCTGCTGGTGCTGTGGATGGCTCCGGCGCTGTTTGCCTGCGCCCTGCTGGGGACAGTTTTCCCGCCTTTGGCGGCGTTAGCGGCGCCCATGGCCCGGTATCTGCTGTGGGCGGCGGGTCTGACGGCCGGACTGCCGGGCGTGCGCTTCGCGGGGCCCGAAGCGGTCATGTGGCTGCTGCTGGCCTATACCCTGCTGGGCATCTGCGCCCTGTCCAGGGACCGGCGGCGGAAATATGCCTTCGCCCTGTGCGCCCTGGCGGTGAGTCTGGCGGCGGTGAAGGCCCTGCCCCGCGCGGTCGTGGGCGGCGATCTGCTGACGGCGGTGGCGGTGGACGTGGGTCAGGGGGCCGGGACCCTGCTCCACAGCGGGGGCCGGACGGCCCTGGTGGACTGCGGCAGTCTCAGCAGCCCCCAAGGGGCGGGGGACGCGGCGGCAGACGCCATGGATGCCTATGGCTGGGACCGTCTGGACTATGCGGCGCTGACCCACTACCACGCCGACCACGCCGGGGGACTGGCGGGCCTGCTGGCCCGGGTGGAGGTGGGCGAGCTCCTGCTGCCCCGCCTGCCGGAGGGCGGCGATCAGGGGGCGCTCCAGCGGGAGGTCCTCTCCCTGGCGGAGCGGTACGGGGTGCCGGTGCGCTGGGTGGAGGAGCCCGCCGGGATTGCGCTGGGGGAGGCCCTTCTGACCGTCTACCCGCCGGCAGCGGCGGGGGACGCCAACGAGGAGGGGCTGACGGTCCTGTGTACGGCCGGGGAGTTCGATCTGCTGATAACCGGGGACATGAACGCCGCCACAGAGCGGGTTCTGACGGAGACATACGACCTGCCGGACATTGAGGTTCTCCTGGCGGGCCACCACGGCAGCAAATACTCCACCTCCCGGGAGCTGCTGGAGGCGGTCTGGCCGGAGGTGGGTGTGGTCAGCGTGGGGGAGAACCGCTTCGGACACCCGGCCCCGGAGGCCATGGAGCGCATGGCCGCGGCGGGAATGGAGCTCTACCGCACGGACTGGCAGGGGAACATCCTTATCCGGGTACACAAAAGCCCCGGCGGGGCACAATGACATAGAAAGCGCGCCAGGGAGGACCGCCGGGTCCTCCCCGGCCTCTGCGAAACCGGCCGGCCGCCTGCGGGGCGGCCGAGAAATTGCTGCGGGGGAGGCACCTGATGGCGGTACGAAGGAAGACGGGCGGCAAAAACGCCGCCTACGAGCAGCTGAAAACCGATCTGGCGGCGGGAAATCTGGGCACGGCCTATCTCTTTCACGGGGAGGAGAGCTACCTCAGAGAGTACTACCTGTCGGAGATGCGCAAGGCGCTGGTCCCGGCGGGATTTGAGCAGTTCAACTACCACAGGCTGGAGGGCAAGGCGCTGACCGTCCAGACGCTGACGGAGACGGCGGAGGCCATGCCCATGATGGCACAGCGGACCATGGTGCAGGTGGTGGATTGGGATCTGTACAAGCTGAGCGAGGAGCAGAGAAACGGCTTTATCGCCCTTTTGGAGGACTTTCCCCCCTACTGCTGTCTGGTCCTGGTCTACGATCAGCTGCCCTACAAGCCCAGCAAGACCTACAAGAAGCTGTACGCCGCCGTGGAGAAGCACGTACAGGCGGTGAACTTCGAGGAGCAGAGCCAGAACGAGATCCTCAAGTGGGTGTCCCGGCGGTTCCGGGCCGCGGGTCACACCATCGACGGGCCCACGGCGGAGCACCTGCTGTTCACCTGCGGCAGTCTGATGAACGGGCTGATCCCGGAGATTGAGAAGGTGGCCGCCTACGCCAGGGAGGAGCGGATCACCCGTGCGGACATCGACGCGGTGGCCGCGCCGGTGCTGGAGGCCCAGGTCTTCGACATGACGGGGGCGGTGTCCCGTGGGGACTTCGACCGGGCGGCGGAGGTGCTGGGGTCCCTGCTGCGGCTCCAGGAGGAGCCCTTCATGCTGCTGGCTCTCATGGGCAAGGAGCTGCGAAAGCTCTACACCGCCCGGGTGGCACTGGACACGGGGAAGGACAAATTCTGGCTGATGGAGCGCTGGAACATGCGCTCGGACTACCCCGCCAGGCTCCTGCTGGACAACGCCCGCCGGGTGACCCGCTCCTGGTGCGAGACGGCGGTCCGCCGCTGCTGCCAGCTGGACGCGAGAATGAAGTCCACGGCCGGCGTGGACGGCGCAGGGGAGCTGAAGCTGCTGCTCATGGAGCTGGCGCAGAGGGGCTGATATGTGGGGCCTCCCCGGCCCCACGCCCCGGGCTCCTTTTCCGGCGAGGGAAAAGGAACAAGACGTCCCAGGGGCATGGGGGTGGAGCCCCCGCAAAGGAGAACCAATGAAGAGAATCAAGGAAGTCATTGTAGTGGAGGGCCGCTACGACAAGAACGCTCTGAAGCAGGTAGTTGACGCTACGGTGGTGGAAACCGGGGGCTTCGGCGTTTTCAGCGACAGGGAGCGGCTGGCGCTGCTACGCCGCCTGGCGGCGGAGCGGGGGCTCATCCTGCTTACCGACAGCGACGGAGCCGGGTTCGTCATCCGCAATTTCCTCAAGGGCGCAATCCCGAAAAGCCAGCTGAAGCAGGCCTACATTCCCGACATCTACGGTAAGGAGCGGCGGAAAGCCGCGCCGGGAAAGGAGGGCAAGCTGGGCGTGGAGGGCATGTCCCCCGCCGTGCTGCTCCAGGCCCTGGAGCGGGCCGGCGCCACCTTCCGGGAGCGGCCGTCCCAGGAGCCGGCGGGGGAGGCTGTCACCAAGGCGGACCTCTACGGCCTGGGGCTTACCGGCGGGCCGGACAGCGGGGCAAAGCGGGCCCAGGTGCTGAAGGCGCTGGGCCTGCCGGAGCGGATGACCGCCAACGCCATGCTGGAGGCGGTGAACATCCTGTATAACAGAGAGGAGTTTTTGTCGAAATTTGTACAATATGGAGATGAGACAGATTGCGCCCCTCTTTGAGGGCTGGGAGGAGACCATGGTCTGGGCCTGCCTCCAGGGGGTCATGGGCCGGGCGCTGGCCAGCGGCAGCGGGCGGTCAGCCGTGATCGTGCAGCGGGACTTCTGCTTCTTCGCCGGGGAGCCGGACGGCACGCTGGTACGGCGGGTGGAGGGCCCGATCCTGGTGCCCCGGACCGAGGACTGGCATCCGGTGATTGAGGAGGCGCTGGGGGACCGGGCGGTCCGGGAGAGCCGGTACGCCATCCGGAAGGAGCCGGGCGTCTTTGACCGGGAGAAGCTGGCGGCCCTGGCAGCCGCCCTGCCGGCGGGGTACGAGATGCGGCAGATCGACGAGACGCTGGTCCCGGCCCTGCTGGCGGAGGAGTGGTCCCGGGACCTCTGCGCCCCTCCTGACAGCCCCGCCGGCTACCGCCAGCGGGGCCTGGGATTCGCGGCGCTCCATGGGGGCGTTCCCGCGGCGGGGGCCGGGAGCTACTGCGTCTATGAGGGCGGCATTGAGATCGAGATAGACACCCGGCGCGATCACCGGAGGCGGGGGCTGGCCGCGGCCTGCGGCGCGCGGCTGATTCTGGCATGTCTGGACCGGGGGCTGTACCCCAGCTGGGATGCCATCGACCTGCGCAGCGTATCCCTGGCGGAGAAGCTGGGCTACCACAGGGCGGAGCCCTACCCCATCTATCGGCTGGGAGAAAAATAGGGACTTTTACGAGTTGTATAGGAGCCAGCCGTTCCGACAGCAGCAGAGAGCCCCGCAGTTTGTTCTGCGGGGCTCTCTGCGTTATTTTGTCAGATAGTTTCTGACCAGAATCTGAAGAAGCTCATCCCGGTCCACCTTGCGGATCAAGGTACGGGCCTGGTTGTGATTGGTGATATAGGTCGGATCCTCGGAGAGGATATAGCCCACGATCTGGTTGACAGGGTTATAGCCCTTTTCCTCCAGCGCCTGGTATACCGCCAGCATGATCCGGTGAATCTCCGCGTCCTGGTCCACAACAAAATCAAATTTGCGGGTATAGTCGTCCACCCCTGCACCACCTTCCCGGACCCAGCTGAATTCCATGTTCAGACACAGTCCTGACGTTTCACTCCTAGTATACTCGCTTTTTTCCAGTCTGTAAAGAGAAAAAAGGAATGTTACAGGAATGTAATATTCGACCGTTTTCTCCTGCCGGCATCCCGGCGCTTACCGCAGAACCGCCCCCAGCTCCTTCTCCAGGGCTGAGAGGATGAGCTGGACCTCCTCGTCCGCCTCGCCGGCGGTGATGCTCCGCTCGTCGGAGCGGAGGGTCAGGCTGAAGGCCGCGCTCTTGCTGCCCGGCGCGATGCCGGCGCCCCGGTAGACATCAAAGAGGGACACGTCCTTGAGCAGCTTTCCGCCGGCCCTGCGGATGCAGGCGGT
The DNA here is from genome assembly GCA_910588365.1 of uncultured Oscillospiraceae bacterium. GTDB lineage: Bacteria > Bacillota > Clostridia > Oscillospirales > Oscillospiraceae > Pelethomonas. The sequence goes on from CAJUQS010000154.1 coordinate 22,373, forward strand.
GAGCTCGCCCACCGTGACCTCCTCCCTGCACACCACGGCGATATCCCGGGACACGGCGGGGAACTTGGGCAGGGGCACGTATTCCGCGCCGGGGCCCTGGGCGTCCCAGAGGGCCTCGACGCTCAGCTCCGTACAATAGAGCGGCACGTCCACGCCGAAGCCGGCCGCCACGGCGGGGTGAATCTGTCCCATGACGCCCAGGGTCTTCTCCCCGGCCCGGACAGCGGCGCAGCGGCCGGGATGGTAGGAGGGGTCGTCGGAACAGGCGGCGAAGGTGAGATCCGAGATCCGCAGATCCCCCAGGACGGCCTCCACCGCGCCCTTCATGGTGAAGAAGTCCATCTCCTCGCCGTAGGCCCCCAGGGTGAGCATCTTCGGCTCGTTGGCCAGGCCGTCCGGGCCGCCGGGGAGGTAGATCTTCCCCACCTCGTACAGGCGCGCGCTCCTGCTGCGGTAGTTGTAGTTCCGGGCCAGCACCTCCAGCATGGAGGGAAGGGTGGTGGTGCGCATGATGGAGGTGTCCTCCCCCAGGGGGTTGAGGATGCGCAGCGAGCTGCGCAGGGGCTCCTCGGAGGCCCAGCCGATCTTATCATAGGCGGAGGGGGAGATGAAGGAATAGGTGATGATCTCGCTGTAGCCGCAGGCCCGGCACACGGCGCCCAGGCGTCGCTCCATCGTCTGCCGGGGGGTGTAGCCGCCCTTGGTGGTCTCCCCCCGCTGGAGGGTGCAGGGGATGTTGTTGTACCCGTGGAACCGGGCCGCCTCCTCGGCCAGATCCGCCGTGGTGCGCACGTCGCCCCGCCAGGAGGGCACGGTGATATCGTCCCCGTCCACGCCGAAGTCCAGAGAGCTGAGGATCCTCCGCATCTCATCCGCCGGTATATCCGTGCCCAGCAGGGCGTTGATCTTCTCCGGGTACAGCTTCAGCACCGTGGGCTGGGGGACGCAGTTGAGCACGTCGATGACCCCGTCCAGCACCTCGCCGGCCCCCAGCAGCTCCACCAGCTCACAGGCCCGGTTCACGGCGGGCAGGGTGTTGAGCACGTCCAGGCCCTTCTCGAACTTGGCGGACGCCTCGGTGCGCATACCCAGCGCCAGGGCGGCCTTGCGGATGCAGGTGCCGTCGAAATTGGCGGACTCGAAGACCACGTCCACCGTGTCCTCCACAATCTCGCTGTTCTCGCCGCCCATGATGCCCGCCAGACCCACGGCCCGGGTGTCGTCAGCGATGACCAGCATATTGCCGGTGAGCTTGCGGACATTGCCGTCCAGGGTGGTCAGCTCCTCGCCGTCCGCCGCCCGGCGGACCACAATCTTCCCGCCCTTCACATAGCGGTAGTCAAAGGCGTGCATGGGCTGGCCGTACTCCAGCATGACATAGTTGGTGATGTCCACGATGTTGTTGATGGGCCGCACGCCCATGGAGCGCAGACGCTCCCGCATCCACTTGGGGGAGGGGGCGATCTTCACATTGCGCACCATCCGGGCGGTGTACCGGGGGCAGAGGTCCGCGTCCGGGGTCTCCACGTCCAGCAGCTCCGCCAGATTGCCGTCCCCGCCGCCCTTCACCACCGGCTCATGGAGGCGCAGGGGGGCCTGGAAGGTGGCGGACGCCTCCCGGGCCAGGCCGATGACGGAGAGGCAGTCGGGCCGGTTGGGGGTGATCTCAAACTCCACCACGTGGTCGTCCAGGCCCACGGCGGCGCGGATGTCCTGTCCCACAGCGAGGTCCGTCAGCTCCGGGTCGTCGGAGAGGATCCAGATCCCGTCCTCATAGGCCGCGGGGAAGTCCCGCTGCTCCAGCCCCAGCTCCGGGAAGGAGCAGAGCATCCCGTTGGAGATCTCGCCCCGCAGCTTGCCCTTCTCAATCTTCTTGCCCCCGGGCAGCAGGGACTTGTGGAGGGCGGTGGGAACCAGGTCCCCCTCCTTGACGTTCTGCGCGCCGGTGACGATCTGGACAGGCTCGCCCTGGCCCGCATCCACCTGGCAGATCCACATGTGGTCTGAGTTGGGGTGGCGCTCCATGGAGAGGATTTTCCCCACAACCACGTTCTGGATCTCCGCCCCCAGATCCTCGGTTCCCTCCACCTTGGATCCGGAGAGGGTCATGGCCTCGGCGAAATCCCTGTCATTGGCCTGGACGCTGACAAACTCACCCAGCCATTTTCTGCTTAGTTTCATATATCGTAAACTCCCTTATTTTCATCATTAAAGTTCTTTTGGTTCCTTTTCTTTCAAGAAAAGGAACGCCCGCCCGGCGAGGGCATCAGAACTGCTCCAAAAACCGCATATCGTTCTCAAAAATGAGCCGCATGTCGGCGATCTTGAACCGCCGCAGCGCCATACGCTCCAGGCCGATGCCGAAGGCCCAGCCGGTGTACACCTCCGGGTCGATGCCGCTCATCTCCAGCACCCTGGGGTGGATCATCCCGGCCCCCAGCAGCTCGATCCAGCCCTCGCCCTTGCAGGTGGGGCAGCCGGCGCCGCCGCACTTGTGGCACTGCACGTCCATCTCGCAGCTGGGCTCGGTGAAGGGGAAGTGGTGGGGGCGGAAGCGGGTCCTGGTGCCCGCGCCGTAGAGATCCTCCACCACGGTGTTCAGCGTACCCTTGAGATCGGCCATGGTCACGCCCTTGTCGATGACCATGCCCTCCACCTGATGGAACATGGGGGAGTGGGTGGCATCCACCTCGTCCTTGCGGTAGACCCGGCCGGGGGCAATGATGCGGATGGGCAGTTCCATGGTTTCCATGGCGCGAATCTGCATGGGGGAGGTCTGGCTTCTGAGCATCACCCGGCTGTCCTCGTCGAAATAGAAGGTGTCGGACCAGTCCCGGGAGGGGTGGCCCTCCTCGGCGTTGAGCCGGTCGAAGTTATAGGAAGCCAGCTCCACCTCCGGCCCCTCCAGCACGGTGAAGCCCATGCCGATGAAGATGGTTTTCAGCTCGTCCAGGGCGATGTTCATGGGGTGCTGGCGGCCGATGGAGACGGCCTTGCCGGGGATGGTCACGTCCAGCGTCTCCTCCTTCAGCCGGCGCTCCAGGGCGGCGGCCTCCAGCTTTTTCGAGCAGTCCTCCAGGGCGGTCTCCAGGGCGGCGCGGACGTCATTGGCCAGCTGGCCCATGACCGGGCGCTCCTCGGCGGAGAGCTTGCCCATCTGCTTGAGGACGGCCGTCAGCTCTCCCTTTTTGCCCAGGTATTTTACCCGCAGATCGTTCAGTCTGGCGGCGTCCGCCGCCGAACTGAAGGAGGCAAGGGCCTCCTCTTTGATTTTTGCCAGTTGTTCTTTCATTGTTTTTTAACTCCTTTTCTTTGCCGCGCAGGGCGCGGCAAGGCAAGATTTTGCGAATGAATTGTTTACGGGGCCTGCGCGGCCCCAAGGCGGTGCTTGCACTGCCCGAGCCGTCGTTGGGCCGTAGGCCCAATGACGCGAGTCACCGCACTCCCCCCCTGCTTCGCCTCCGATAGAACCCGTGGGTAGACGATAGGCAGCGGCAGACGAAGGGAAGGCACTCGGGTAGAATCAATCCAGCTACAGCAGAGGGCAAATAAAAACAAAATTGGGGATTCTCAAGGGGGGACCCCTTGAGCGCACTTTTGGTTACTTTTCCGGCGAGGGAAAAGTAACAAGACGTCCATTGGGGGGTCCGGGGGGTGGAACCCCCGCAAAGACAAAGAGCCTTTCATCCCATTGGCTTGGGACGAAAGGCTCCACCTTCCGCGGTACCACCCGCATTCGCGTACAGCATATGACGCGCACTCAGAACTCCGGTAACGGCGGAGAAACCCGTCCCCCTCTCAGGGGCCGCTCCCGGGCGAACCAAGCGACACGCCCCCGGGCGGCTCTCAGCCGGCGGCCGCCCGTCTCTGGCAGGGTGCGCAAACTCGCTATTTTCCCGTTCCTCGCTGTTTTCACAGATAACAGCATCTTTTATACCACAAAAAATCCGCCTTGGCAAGAGTCTTCATTGAAATATTGCCTTCTGTCCTCCGTTTAAGAAAAGCATTTACAACGCGCTGCGGCTGTGCTATAATCCCTCCCGACTGGTTTCCACACCCAGTCCAAGCGCCGGCCGTCCGCCGGCGTTCGTTCGGCTGTCCGGGGCTGGCGGCCCTGGCCGGACCGTTCTCTAAACAAAAAATGGAGGTATTCCTGCTATGAAAAAACTGACTGTCCGCCAAATCACCTTCTCCGCCCTGGTAGGGGCCCTGTACGTCGCGCTGTGCTATTTCGGCAATATCTTCGGCCTGAACTTCGGCATCTTCCAGTGCCGGTTCGCCGAGGCGCTGACCGTGCTGCCCTTCCTCTGCCCCGCCACCGCCTGGGGCCTTTTCGCCGGGTGCGTGCTCTCCAACCTTCTCAGCCCCTACGGGCTGCCGGATCTGATTTTCGGCTCCCTGGCCACCCTGCTGGCGGGCCTTCTCACCGCCCGGTGCAAAAACAGGTGGCTGGCACCCCTGCCCCCCGTGATCTGCAACGGCCTTATCGTGGGGGCACTGCTGGCCTGGTATGAGGCGGGCTTCTCCGCCGCCTTCCCCGGCATGTTTGCCTTCAACGCTCTCTCCGTAGGCGGCGCGGAGCTGCTGGTGTGCTACGTGCTGGGCATTCCCCTGCTGTCCCTGCTGGAGCGGATGAAAATTTTTCCGGAAAAAACGGGCAAAATTGCGGAAACAGCTTGACTTCTCCCGTAAATACAGTATAATAATGGGGCTTGCGTTTTGCAGGCTATCCTTGCTCCCGCCGGAGAGCGGGGGCCATCAGTCCAAAAGGAGGTGCAACCATGGCAAAGATCACTGACAACTACGAGGTCGTGTATATCATTGATCCCAACCAGGGCGAGGAGGCTGTTGCCGCCACTGTCGAGAAGTTCAAGACGCTGGCCGAGCAGCACAGCTCTGCTGTGGAGGTCGAGGAGTGGGGCAAGCGCCGTCTGGCCTACGCCATCGATTACAAGACCGAGGGTTACTATGTCCTCATGTCCTTCTCCAGCGATCCGTCCTTCCCCAAGGAGTTAGACCGTGTTCTGGGCATTACCGACGGCATTCTGCGCTCCATGATCGTCTGCAAGGGCGAGTAAGGGAGGAACGGACCACATGTTGAACCGCATTATCGTAATGGGGCGCCTTGTGCGGGACCCGGAGCTGCGCACGACGCAGTCCGGAATTTCCGTGACCAGCTTCACCCTCGCCGTGGACCGGGACTTCAAGAGCCGGGACTCCGGCGAGAAGAGCACCGATTTCATCGACGTGGTGGCGTGGCGGCAGACGGCTGAGTTCGTCTGCAAGTACTTCGGCAAGGGCCGTATGGCCATTGCCGAGGGCCGGCTTCAGATCCGCGAGTGGAAGGATCGGGACGGCAACAACCGCCGCTCCGCCGAGGTGGTAGCGGACAACGTCTACTTCGGCGACAGCAAGCGGGACAGCGCCCCCGGCGGCGATGCCTACGGCGCTCCCCCGCCGGCCTACGGAAACGCCCCTGCTTACGGCGGCGCTCCCGCATACGGCGGCAGTCCGGCCCCCGCCTATGGCGGCCAGAACGGCTATGGCGGCGGCTACGGCGCCCCCGCCGGAGACAGCTCCGGCTTCGCTGAGATTGACGACCAGGACGGCGATCTGCCGTTCTAACCGCGCGGCCCGTGCCGCGACATTCTGACAGGAGGATATCGTAACCATGGCTATGGAACGTGAAAACCGGCCCGCCCGCTCCGGGGCTCCCCGGAAGCGCAAAAAGGTCTGCCAGTTCTGCGTGGACAAGTGCGAGCACATCGACTATAAGGACGCGGCCAAGCTGCGCCGCTTCATCTCCGAGCGCTCCAAGATTCTGCCCCGCCGGACCACCGGCACCTGCGCCATGCATCAGCGTCAGCTGACCGAGGCCATCAAGAGGGCCCGCCAGATCGCGCTGCTGCCCTACGTGACCGAGTAAAACCGAAGAGAAAGCCTCCCGCCTGGACAGGCGGGAGGTTTTTTGCGCGCCTGCGGGCCTTCCCACTTGTCCTGGGGGAAAATATGTAGTATACTACAGGCATGAATTAGATAAAATAGGCGCAACAAGCCTGGGGCCGTCATCGGACTCCGTCCGGCGGCCGGCCCCGGCGGCGCAAGCTGGGGGCCGTCATTGTACTCCGTCCAACGACTGGCCCGGCGGCGCAAGCGCCGCCTAGGAGGATTTCCATGGTTGCCATTGTCACTGATGTACACTACCGCATGTCCCTGGCTCTGATCCGGGAGTTGGACCAGTCGGGGGTGGAGGTCATCACCTGCGAGCGGGAGGGGCATCGGGACAGCCGGTCCTCCCCCGCCCTGGGGGCCCTCTCCCGCCACGCCAGCCGCCACGTATGGCTGCCGGAGGAGGGGTACCCGGAGGGGCTGTGGGAGCTGTGCCGGGAGATCGGTCTGGGGCGGGAGTGCCGTCCGGCCCTGCTGCCGGTGGGCGCGGCCACGCTGGGGCAGGTGGCCGCGGCGCGGGAACGGTTCCAGGAGGTCTGCGGCCTGTGCGTCCCCGCCGCCGGACAGCTGGACCTGCTCAACAGCAAGGAACGCCTGGCCGCCCTGGCGGAGGAGCTGCGCATACCCGTTCCCAAGGGCTTCTACCGCCGGGAGGGAGAGGACACGGACGCCTTTCTGGCCCGCATCCCCCTTCCCTGCGCCGTCAAGCCCGTGTGCGGGGAGAAGCTGGGCCTGACGGCCGCGGCGCGGTACGCCATCGTCCGCACACCCGGGGAGCTGGCCGCCGCCTTTGCCCGTTTCCGGGACCTGGCCGGGGAGGACCCGGTGGTCCAGGAGTACCTCCCCGGCGGGGCCCTGGGATGCTCGGTGCTGGCCCAGGAGGGCCGGGTGCTCTCCTCCATCTGCCACCGCCGCGTGCGGGAGTACCCGGTCAGCGGCGGTCCCTCCTCCTGCTGCGTGTGTGAGGATCGGCCGGATCTGCGGGCCTACGCCATCCGGCTGGTGGAGGAGACCGGCTATACGGGCCTGGCTATGCTGGAGTTCAAGGAGGACGGCGCGGGACGGCCCCGCCTGCTGGAGGTGAACCCCCGGGTGTGGGGCACCTTCCCTCTGACCCGCATTGCCGGCAGCGGACTCCCCCTGCTGTGGTTCCTCCAGTCCTGGAACGCCGGAAACCCCTCCAACCCGGCCGCCCTGCCGGAGCAGGCCCCGCCCAGGCCCAGGAAGAAGATGATCTTCGCCGCCTCGGATTTGATGGCCGCGGCCGGCTACGCCCGCCGTGGAAAGCCCGGCAGGGCCCTGGGCGCTCTGGCGGACCTTTTGAATCCCGCTGTCCGGGACGGGCTGTTCGAGTGGGGGGATCCCCTGCCCGGGCTGGCCTATTTCCGATCCCTGCTGGCAAAGGAGCGTCACAGATGAACTTGTTTCGCGCGGATCTCCACGTCCACACCAGCGCCTCCCCTGACGGCCGCTCCTCCCTGGAGGCTGTCGCCCGGGCCGCCAGAGCGGCGGGGCTGGATGCCGTGGCCATTACGGACCACGATCTCTGCACCCCCGTCCCCGCCTCCCTGGAGGGGGTACTGCTTATCCCCGGGTGTGAAGTCTCCACCCGGGCGGGACATATCACCGGCCTGTTCCTGGACAGGCCCCTGCCCCTGGAGGCGCTGGGCCGTTTGCCGGCGCCGGAGGACGCGGTGGCGGCCATTCGTCAGGCCGGCGGGCTGGCGGTGCTGGCCCACCCCTTCCACCGGCCCGGGGCGGAGCCGGAGAAGTTCACGTTTCCCCTGGACGGCATGGAGACCGCCAACGCCCGGGCCGCCTTCAAGGTCCCCGACGCCAACGGGCGCGCCGCCGCCCTGGCCGCGGCACGCGGCCTCGCCGCCGTGGGCGGCAGCGACGGCCATGACGCCGCCGAGGTGGGGAATGCCTGCACGGAGCTGGAGGCGGAGGAGCTGAGCCTTCCCGCCCTGCGCTCGGCGCTGGCCGCCGGGCGGAGCCGGGGGGTCCTGATAAAAAATACCGCCCATTTCCGCAAGGGGCTGTCCCAGTGGACCAAGGCCCGGCGGGGTGAGAGCCTCCCCCGGCTGGGGAAGGCCGCCGCCTATATGGGGTATTGTTTGCTGCTGGATATTTGCCGCGCTGGGCGCGGCAAGGGGTGACCGCTTCTTGTACGGGCCCCGGGAGAACTGCTCGGTGTCACCGCGACGCAGATTGGCGACATGGAGGGCGTCAGCCGGAGTCATTCAAGTACCAGTCCACTGGATCAGATGCCCGTAGGATTTACCCGTTCACGGGGCACCGCTGCTCTTCATTTTCGGAGCGTCCTCGAAAAACCCCGGTTATTTTTGGGGGACCGGGGCGTGGGGCCGCGCAGGCCCTACTTAGCTCGCGTCATTCGGCAAAGCCGAACGACTGCCCGGGCGGCGCAAGCGCCGCAAAGCTGCCAAAATACCCGCTCTGCCGTCCGCAGGGCGGCAGAGATAAAAGGAGGCCCCCTATGTCCCTTGTTACCAAATCCATCGGCCTTGCCAAAAAGGCCAAGCACCGCTTCCAGGACCAGATCAAGGAGCGGACCCCCGTCTACCTCTCCCCGGTGCGCCGCATTGAGCGGGTGGCCACAAAGGAGCGGGTCTGCGCCATGACCTTTGACGACGGCCCCTGCCGTCTGCCCGCCAGCCCCGACCACTTCCGGGGCAAGGCACTGACCCTGGTGCTGGCGGAGATCCTGGAGCGCCACGGCGCCAAGGGCAGCTTCGATGTAGTGGGGGACACCTCCGCCAACTACCCCGACAAGCCCGGCAAGCACGGCTCCGCCTCCTGGGGCGGCGTGCGCTTCGACCACTACCCCGACTTCGGCAAGGACAGCGACGGGGGCGTGGTCCACTGCCCGGAGCTCATCGACCGTCTGCTGGCCGGGGGCCACGAGATCACCAGCCACACCTACTCCCACGTCCTGTTCGGCTGGAAGCCCCTGGTATACGGCCAGCGGAAGTATTTGCAGGGCCTGGAGCCGGTGGTGGCGGATCTGAAAAAGCTCCACCAGGCCATGGAGGACGGGTGGGGCTATCCGGTGCGGCTGAGCCGCCCCCCCCACTACGTGGACGGCATCAAGGGAGGCTTTACCAGCTACGACGCCTATGCCCTCATGGGCTATCAGTACATGGCCGCCAGCTTTGACGGCGCCGGCTGGCTGCCTCTGGCTACCTATGAGGCCGAGGTGGAGGCCACCTGGCGTCCCATGGAGAAGCTGCTGCTGGAGGACCCGGACGCCTTCCGGGGCCAGATCATCTTCCAGAAGGACGGCTTCAACATGGCCCGGCGGACCCCCATTGCCGACGGCCTGGACAAGCAGCTCCAGCTGCTCACCGACCACGGCTACAAGGTGGTCACCGTCTCCGAGCTGCTGGAGCGCTCCCCCTTCTGTGACGTGCAGCCGGACAGCGGCACCGGCCGGGCCGCCCGGAAGCTGCTGGGCCGGGGCTGGTGCCCGGCCTTCCAGGACAATACCCTGCGGCCGGACGCCGTCCTCACCCGGGGCGAGCTGGCCATGATGGCCTACGGCTGGGAGACGGTCCAGCGGCGCATCGACATGGTCCGCGCCGGCAGGGCCCCCTTCCGGGATCTGGCCCACCGGCACCCCTACGCCGCCGCCGCCGCCCTGGCCGTGGAGACCGGATCCATGTCCGCGCCTGACGGCCGCTTCCGGCCGGAGGCCCCGGTGACGGCGGTGGAGCTGGCCCAGTTCTGCTCCACCCGCCTGGGGCGGACCCCCTCCCTGGAGAACTGGGCCACCCTGACCCACGGCGAATTTTTCCTCATGGCGGCGGGGCTGCTGGAGGGCTGAGAAGCCGTATTCTGCCCCTGATCCGTCCCCTTCCGGCCGGCTGGCGCCTCCCCGGCCGGAGCGGCCCGGAAACAAAAGCGAGGAAAAGGGCGGTTTCCGGTGCGGTTTCACTTGACAGATGGCGGCTAAAGCGAGTATTATTGAATAGGATTTTTGCCGGTGGGTAAGAAGGGGTATCCGCCGGTTATTTCCGTGTCCGGCGTTACGTCACCGCCGGTCCCGCACAAACCCCCATCCCATAGAAGGATCAAAAGAGAACGCAAGGAAAAAGGTTAAGGAGGAAAAATCGTTCTATGCCATTTCATCAGTTCCTGATTACGCTTGTAATCGCGCTGGTTGTGGCGGCCATTTCCTTCTTTCTCGGCATCACGGTACGGAAGAGAGTAGCGGAAAAAGAGATTTCCAGCGCGGAGGAGGAGGCCCGCCGCATCATCAACGAGGCCATCAAGAGCTCCGAGAGCAAAAAGCGCGAGGCCCTGCTGGAGGCCAAGGAGGACATCCTGCGCAGCCGCACCGAGTACGAGAAGGAAGAAAAGAGCCGCCGGGCTGATCTGCAGAAGCAGGAGCGCCGGCTGCAGCAGAAGGAAGAAAACCTGGATCGCAAGACCGAGAACATCGAGAAGAAGGAGGACGCGCTGGCCCAGAAGCACGCCGACGCGGACCGGACACAAGAGGAGATTGAGCTCATCAAGCGCAGCCAGACCGAGATGCTCGAGCGCATCTCCGGCTTTACCGTGGAAGAGGCCAAAAACTACCTCATCGCCCAGGTGGAGGCGGAGGTCACCCACGAGGCCGCTGTGAAGATCAAGGAGGTTGAGGCCCGGGCCCGGGACGAGGCCGAAGCGCGGGCCAAGGAGGTCATCACCACCGCCATTCAGCGCTGCGCCGCCGACCACGTGGCCGAGATCACCGTCAGTGTGGTTCCCCTGCCCAATGACGAGATGAAGGGCCGCATCATCGGCCGAGAGGGCCGCAACATCCGCACCATCGAAACCCTGACGGGTGTGGATCTCATCATCGATGACACCCCGGAGGCCATCACCGTCTCCTGCTTCGAGCCCGTGCGCCGCGAGGTTGCCCGGGTGGCTCTGGAGAAGCTGATCGCCGACGGGCGCATCCACCCCACCCACATCGAGGAGATGGTGGAGAAGGCCCGCCGGGAGGTGGACGCCGTCATCAAGAGCGAGGGCGAGCGGGCCGCCTTTGAGACCGGCGTGCGGGGCCTGCACCCGGAGGTCCAGAAGACCCTGGGCCGCCTCCACTACCGCACCAGCTACGGCCAGAACGTGCTGCAGCACTCCATCGAGGTCAGCCACATCGCGGGGCTCATGGCCTCGGAGCTGGGGCTGGATGTTCACGCCGCCAAGCGGGCCGGCCTGCTCCACGACGTGGGCAAGGCCCTGGATCGGGAATACGAGGGAACCCACGTGGATCTGGGCGTGGAGTTCTGCCGGAAGTTCAAGGAGAAAGAGGACATCCTCAACGCCATCCAGGCCCACCACGGCGACGTGGAGTGCAAGACCCTGATGGCCTGCCTGGTGCAGGCGGCGGACGCCGTGTCGGCGGCCCGTCCCGGCGCCCGCAGGGAGAACCTGGAGAACTATATCAAGCGCCTGGAGAAGCTGGAGGAGATCACCGGCACCTATGCCGGCGTGGAGAAGTCCTACGCCATCCAGGCCGGCCGGGAGGTCCGCGTCATGGTCCGGCCCGAGGCCGTCAGCGAGGACCAGATGGTGATTCTGGCCCGGGAGCTGGCCAAGAAGATTGAGGACGAGCTGGAGTACCCCGGCCAGATCAAGGTCCACCTCATCCGGGAGACCAAGGTGGTCGAGTACGCCAAGTAGGCGCTGTATTTCCGTGCGGGCGCGGAATGTGACGTATCCTCCCCGCGCGAACGGCACCATACCTCCCCTCCGCCTCCGGACGGAACGGGTATACACACAGAGGGCATCCCGCCGAAAAGGCGGGATGCCCTTTTTTCACGGCTCCGAGACGCCGCACTTTCTCCGGGAACGCGCAAAATAAGGATTGTCAATTTCAGGAATTCTTGCTATACTTATTCTGGCGGTTTATCCCCTGGATGTCCGCCGCAAAAGGACCATTCATCGCTGTAAAAAAGAAAGGAAATACGACCATGGGAGGAACGATACGAACACCGCGCAAAAGGCTGCTGGCCTCGCTGCTGGCGGCGATTTTGACCCTCTCCCTCATCGCCCCGCCGGCCGGCCGGGCGGCGGCGGAGAGCGGCGTCACGGGCAGCGTCTCCGCCACGCTGCGCATCGACTACGAACAGAGCCTGGAGGAGCTCCGGGAACGGAACGTGCAGGTGGAGGTGCTCCAGGGCGGCGCCTCTCTGGGCGTTCTGCCCCTCTATGAGAGCGCCGAGACAACCCTGGGCCAGTATCCGGCCGCCGTCACCCACCGCAACCGGGACGGCGGGGAGCTGGGCGGCGGCAGCTGGCCCGGCTACCTGGATCTGGAGGTGAAGGGCCTGCCCCAGGGGTCCTACACCCTGCGCTTCACCGGCCGGGGCTATGTCACCTGTGAGGAGACCGTCAACATGACGGACTGTGCCTGGCACGTCATCGCCGGCACCGGGGACGCCACCTTCACCCTGGGCGACGTCAACGGCGACGGCCGGGTGGACGAGAAGGACCGCGCCGCCCTCACCGCCGCCCTGGGCTCCCGGAGCCCGGCGGATGTGACCGCCTATGACCTCAGCGGCGACGGCCGGATCGACATCACCGATCTGGCCTACGTCAACCGCCAGCTGAAGGCCCAGGGCGGGGCCGAGCAGCTGGAGACCACCTGGCTGGGCGTCCAGGTGGACATGGGCACCACCCAGGCGGATCTGGGCAAGCAGCCCCTGACGGTGGAGGGAAGCCTGGAGGACCTGTTTGTGGATAACGGCAGCGCCGTCACCTTCCGGCCCAATTCCGGCCAGACATCCATGACCATCCCCCTGACCCTGTCCAAGGCCATGGAGACGGAGGAGATCCAGATCACCTGCCCCACCGCCGGCGCCCCCGCAGCGGGCACCGTGGAGGTGGAGGACGCGAACGGGAAGAAAGCGCTCTTTAACCTCCCCGACGGGGAGGCTGTCCCCGATGACGTTCACGCCATCGGCCGCGTGGAGGGCAAGAACGTTATTACCATCAACCTCGGCACCCGCGTGGCGGTGAAAAAGGTCACCATCACCGTGACCAAGCTTCCCGAGGGCGGCTACACAACGGTGGAGACCATCCAGTTCCTCAAGGACATCGTGCCGGAGAACCCCGCCCCCGCCAACAGCGTGGTCAAGGGCCTCACCGCCGTCCCGGGCAATGAGAGCGTCAGCCTGAGCTGGAACGTGCTGCCCAACGTGTCGGGCTACAAGGTCCTCTACTGGCTCCAGAGCAGCCCCAGCACCGTACAGGAGCTCCACGTGGACGTGACCAGCGCCCAGGTCACCGGCCTGGACAACCTGAAGACCTACGTCTTCACCGTCACCCCCACGGACGGGACCTGGGAGGGCAAGCCCTCCGCCCCCGTCACCGCCATGCCCATCCCCTCCAAGGTCCCCGACAAGACGGACATGGTGACCGTCACACCCATGGACGGCGCGCTGCGGGTGTCCTGGAAGGCCGGGAAGATTGCCACCTACTACGAGGTCCACTACTGTGAGAAGGGGACCGAGCAGTGGCAGCAGGCGGGCGGCCGGCTGACGGATACCTCTGTTACTATCGACAACCTGACCAACGGCGTGACCTACACCCTCTACGTGGTGGCGGGCAACGACATCGGCCTGGGCCCCCGGTCCGACATGGCCGAGGGGACGCCGGAGGCCGTGAAGATCGAGCGGCCTGAGGGCATCCCCACCGAGGGTATCCTGGACCGCAGCAAGATCGCGAGCGTTGAGCTGGCGGACAAAGACAACTACGACAGAAACTCCTACACCGCCAACAAGCCCTTTGCCCCCGAGAACGTCATTGACGGCGACTACGCCACCCACTGGACCGCCAGCAGCAACTGGAACCGCGACGAACACATTATCGTCACCTTCACCGAGCCGGTGAATCTGAGCAACGCCCTCTGGGTGCCCCGGCTGGACGGCGCCTACCCCACCTACCTGCGGGCCTACAGCTTCCGGGTCTGGTACGAGGGCGATGATCTGTCCAGCCCCGGCACACAGATCGTGCCCCATCCCTCCAGCGGGATTTCGGACGCGGCGGGTGCTGCGTCCAACTGGCCCAATGTCCCCAATTTCAGCACCCTGTCCTCTGACCGGTTTGCCATCATGCCCCTGGGCAACCAGAAGAACGTGGTCAAGATCAGCATTGCCGCCGAGCAGAGGGATTACTACACCGTCAGCTGCTCCGAGCTGCTGTTCATGGAGTACGACCCCGAACACGACCTGGACGGGGATGTTGCGAAGCTCTTTGCCGACGATCTCCACACCCAGCTGGCTGAAGGCGTGACAGCGGAGACTGTCAGCGCTCTGAAGGAGCGGCTGGCGGGGGATGAGCGGAAGTACTGCCTGTACCCCAACACACTGGCCGACGAGCTGGCTTTGGCGGAGGAGCTGCTGAACACAAAGAAATCCAGCGGCGGCGTCATTGAGGGCCTGGACGCGCGAAAGGCCGACTCCAGCGCCAGCAGCAGCGACCTCCAGCCCCTGGGCGTCACCGCCAAGGCGGGGGATGAGATCACCATCTATGCCTCCGGTATTCCCGCCGGACAGTCCCTCACCGTCCATGCCACCCAGTTCAACAGCGAGGTCTCCGGCTGGAGGGGCTCCATGGGCACCCTGGTCAACGGCCGGAACGTGCTGAAGGTGCCCCAGCTGAGCAGCAAGTCCGGCGTGGACCACGGCGGCAGCCTGTACTTCACCTACAGCGGAAACAATCCGAAGGGTATCTCCCTCCACGTCCGCCGGGCCACTGATATCCCCGCCCTGGACCTGTCCGATTGGTACAAAATGGATGAGGCCGCCCGCCGGGATACGATTGGCAGCTACATTGACGAGCTGGATACCTATCTGGGCGGCATCACCATCGCCAACGACACCGGCGACTACCGCAACGTCACCGAGATCACCACCCCCGTGATGCTGCTGTCCCTGCCCGCCAAGGCGGTGCAAAAAGCCCTGGGCGGTGATACCAGAGACACAAAGATCGAAACCCTCTACAACAACGTCCTGGCCTGGGAGGACATCATGCACATCTGCAAGATCACCCACGGCATTGACGAAACCTATGCGAACAACAACCTGACCGGACGGCAGAACATCCGCTGCATGACCATGTTTGCCGGGGCCTTCATGTACGCGGCGGGGAACCACGTGGGCATTGGCTACGGCTCCTGCAGCGGCATGGTGGTTGGCAAGCCCATCCCCCAGATGAATGGGGATGCAAACCGTCTCTTCGGCTGGGGCATCGCTCACGAGATCGGCCACAACATGGACCGTCTGGGCAAGGCGGAGACCACCAACAACATCTACTCCCTGATGGTCCAGACCTATGACGGAGCGGACAACACCCTGGCCTCCCGTCTGGAAAACAGCGGCAAGTACCAGCGCATCTTCAACAAGGTGGCCCAGGGCTACCCCGGCGCCTCCGGCGACGTGTTCACCCAGCTGGGCATGTACTGGCAGCTGCACCTGGCCTATGACGAGGGACAGAATGACAGCCATGGCCCCATGTGGTTCTTCAATCAGTTCTCCAAGGACTGGGCAGCCGGGACCTACACCGCAGGCGCGTCCAGCTACGACGACAAGGTCGCCCTCACCGCCGCCGGGGTGGTCGGGAAGGATCTGACGGAGTTCTTCACCCGCTGGGGCATGGTCCTCAGCGAGAGCACCAAGACAAAGCTCGCTACCTATGACAAGGAGACCCGCGCCATCTGGTACCTCAGCGACCAGAGCCGCCGGAAGCGGCTGAATGGAACCGGCTCTGCCAGCGGGCAGATTTCTGCCACGGTGGTTCCCGAGAAAACCGCGGACCGCAAAAACAATGTATTCAATGTGACCATTGATGCCAGCAACCTTACTGACGCTGGCAATGTCCAGGGCTATGAGATTCTCCGAGATGAGAAAGCTATTGCTTTCGTTATGGCGGCAAAAGATACGACCTCATATACCTACAAAGATACCATCGGATCCGCCAACCACCGGGCCTATGAGTACAAGGTGGTCGCCTATGATACCCTGGGGAATCAGATCGGCCTGCCGGTAGACGCGGGACAGGTCCGCGTGGCCTATGACATGGAGGTGGACAGTAGTACCTACAAGGTCAGCCTGGAGAACGGTACAGCGACCGTCACCTTTGACAGCGAGACCCGTATCTCCGGTTTGAAGCTCCTGAACTTGATTCCTGGAAATGGTGATTTCACCGTCACCATCACCAGCGCTGCAAATGATGAAGGAGAAGCAACAGAATCCACCTTTACCAATCATTTCAGCAACAACCAAGCCGTGGACGATACCAATAGCTTTGTCTCCTACTTCCCGTACCCAGGCACAGCGCCTGAGGACACCCGTATCTGGACCTATGATGCCAAGACAGTGGTGA
Organism: uncultured Oscillospiraceae bacterium; assembly: GCA_910588365.1. Classification (GTDB taxonomy): domain Bacteria; phylum Bacillota; class Clostridia; order Oscillospirales; family Oscillospiraceae; genus Pelethomonas. The sequence goes on from CAJUQS010000154.1 coordinate 38,714, forward strand.
TTTCCGGCCTGCCGGAAGCTGTCACGGCGGACAATCTGGCGTTTATCAGCTACCCCGGCGACGATATCTCCTTCCTGGAGGGTGCCACGGTGGGCCGGCTGGCGGCGGACTACTCCTACGCTGATGCCGAGGGTGTGGAGCAGATCATCCCGAAGGATACCCTGGTGATCCTGGGTAACTTCCGCGGCGACCCGCTGTACAACACGGTCAAGATCAGGGGGCGCTTCTCCCAGACCAACATCGCCGAGAGCGGAGAGCCGGTAATCAAGGAGGAAACCCGCCTGCTGGACGGCCATGCCCTCCTCTTTGCCACCGTCCCGGAGACCGGCGAGGTCTGCGACATCAGCGACGGGTTCTTCCTCTTTGTGCCCAATGTCCAAAAGGAGGCGGAGCTCCAGGGGAAGGATGCGCCTAACAACTGCGAGGCCAATAATCTCCTGCCCAGCCAGATTCAGGCCATCCTCTCCCGCACGGATATGCCCGACAGCACGGACAGCCAGCGGGAGACCGCCCAGACCATCTGGATCAACAGCCCCGGTGGGACAGACCTGCCTACGGTTATCTTGAATTGAGGTGCGGCACAGTGAAAAAAAGACTTCTTTCCCTGGTCCTGGCGCTGACCCTGCTGCTGGGACTTCAGACGGCGGCGCTGGCCGCCCCCGGCAGTACCGGGACCTCCCTGGTCTGCCAGACCGGACAGACGGAGAACGGCGTGGAGCTGAGCCTCGCGGGCCTGAACGGCGGCGTGTACGGCGTCCAGGTGGAGCTGGCGCTCCGGGGCCAGTACCCCCAGTGTACCTTCACCAGCGCCTCCGGCAGCGGCACGGCCTACTCCCCCGACTGCACCGTATCCGTGTCCGGCCAGGAGACCCGCGTGACCATCTATCTCACCGATGAAAGCCCCCTCAACAGCGGCTCCGGCCTGGCTCTGGGGACTCTGCGCCTGGGCGCTCCGGCGGGCCGGGATCTGCTGCCCTCCGCCGCGCAGGTGAAGCTGCTGGATTACGGCCTGTCCGCCTCCGTGGACGGCACCGTCCCCGTGACGGACGGCGCCGGCACGGGCCCCTCCCAGCCCGGGCAGCCCGGGCTGCCCTCCGGCCCCTCCCAGCCCGTCACGCCCGTCACACCCAACACGCCCAGCAGCCCCAGCCAGGGCAGCCAGAAGCCCGGCGGGGAGGACAGCAGCACCCAGAAGCCCGATGAGGGCCCGGACTATAACAGCGTGGCCCTGCCCTTTGTGGACGTGAACGCGGCCGACTGGTTCTGCGAGGCGGTCCGGTACGTCTACGCCCGGGGCATGATGGGCGGCACAGGCGCCAATACCTTCTCCCCCGGCGGCACCACCACCCGCGCCATGATCGTCACCATCCTCCACCGGCTGGAGGGGACCCCGGCGGCAGCGGGCTCGGCCTTCACCGACGTGCCCGCCGGACAGTACTACGCGCAGGCGGTGGGCTGGGCGTCCTCAGTCGGCGTGGTCAACGGCTACGGGGACGGTACCTTCCAGCCCGACGCGCCCATTACCCGGGAGCAGATGGCCGCCATTCTCTGCCGCTACGCCCAGTATAAGGGCGTCGATGTCTCCCGCCGGGCCGATCTGACCCGCTTCCCTGACAGCGCCAAGGTCTCCCCCTACGCGGCGGAGCCCATGGGCTGGGCGGTGGAGTCGGGGCTCATCACCGGCATGGACGGCCAGCTGGCCCCCGGCGGCAGCGCCACCCGGGCCCAGGTCGCTACTATCCTCATGCGTCTGTGTGAGAATGTGGTTACTCCCTCTTGAAAGAACAGGGAACCAAAAAGAGCTTTCGGCCCAAAGCGATCGCTTCTGTGGTGTCCTGCATGTTCAGCCGGGACAACAGCATGACAGCCGGCGGTTGACGAAAGATTCTGAGTGAAATTATGATAGCGATTGTCTGTATTGACGACAAAGGCGGGATGCTTTTCAACCATCGCCGCCAGAGCCAGGACCGGATACTCCAGGCGGACCTCCTTCGGGAGGCCGCCCGGAGGCCGGTGTGGATGAATGCCTACTCCGCCAGGCAGTTCGGCGCCCCGGCGGAGAACCTGCGTGTGGCGGAGGACTTCCCGGACCGGGCGGGCAGCGGGGAGCTGTGCTTTGTGGAGGACCGGGATCTCTCCCCCCTGGCGGGGAAGCTGGAGGGCCTGATCCTCTACCGCTGGAACCGGACCTACCCGGCGGACCTGTATTTCACGCTGTCCCTGGAGGGATGGACTCTGGAGCGGCGGGAGGAATTTGCCGGGTCCAGCCACGAGAAGATCACCAAGGAGGTCTACAGGCGATGAAGAGACAGAGATGGGGGGCGCTGGCGGTCCTGCTGGCACTGGTGTGCCTGGTGAGCGCGGGGTGCGCGGAGATCGGGCTCTCGCCCTCCCAGGGCGAGATGACCTCCGTGGCCACGCTGGAGCAGATCCCGGCCTTTTCCGGGGAGCCCTACGTGTTTTTGGGGAACACCAGGCCGGACTTCGAGGACGTCACCACCAGCTCCTATGAGACCTACAGTCAGCTGGACAGCCTGGGCCGCTGCGGCGTGGCGGAGGCCTGCGTGGGCGTGGACCTGATGCCCACCGGGGAGCGGGGTGCCATCGGCTCGGTGAAGCCCTCGGGATGGCAGTCGGTGAAGTATGACTGCGTGGACGGGAAGTACCTCTACAACCGCTGCCACCTCATCGGCTACCAGCTCAGCGGGGAGAACGCCAACAAGCAGAACCTCATCACCGGCACCCGGTACATGAACGTAGAGGGGATGCTCCCCTTCGAGAACATGGTGGCCGACTACGTCAAGGAGACGGACAACCATGTGATGTACCGGATCACCCCCCACTTCTACGGGGATGAGCTGGTGGCCCGCGGGGTCATCATGGAGGCCCTCAGCGTGGAGGACGATGGGGAGGGCGTCTGCTTCAGCGTCTATGTCTACAACGTCCAGCCCGGGGTGGTTATCGACTACGCCACCGGCGAGAGCCGGCTGGCGGATGGGACAGCGGGCGGCGGCGAGGAGGCGGTCAGCTATGTCCTCAACACCAGCTCCAGGAAGTTCCACCTGCCCGCCTGCTCCGGCGCCGCCTCTATCAGCGAGGCCAACCGCCAGGAGTACGCCGGTTCCCGTGCGGAGCTGGTGTCCCAGGGCTACAGCCCCTGTGGAACCTGCAAGCCCTGATCGCCCGTCGGGGCGCTGATTCAGGCGTGGGCGGATATGAAGGAGCATCCCCGCAAAACGGCAAGATTTCAAAGAGCGTTTATAAAGTACAGGAGAGTCTGGCAATGACCAGACTCTCCTGTACCTTTTTGCAGGTTTTCCTTCTCAACTTTATCCGCAGCTTCTCAGATTTTTTGCCGCGCCGGAGGTGCGGGGGTGGCGCAGGCGAAGATGAGCGCGTCACGGTTCATGGTCTTTACCATGCAGTCAACTTTTTCATCTTAGAGCCTATCCCGAAATTAACGATGAACGCGAATGAGCTTACGCCAGACAATGACAGCACCGGCAAATTGAAGTAGTGCCATATAGTTGGCAGCTTTCTTTTCATAACGGACCAGGAGTTTGCGGAATCGATTGAAAAAGAGTGCGTAACCTCAACGGCCCAGCGGCGTGCGTGGAAGTCGGGGTTGCGTTCTAACTGCTTCTTTTCCTCACCTCTGGGCCGGATATGTGGAATATGATTTCCGAATTTTAAATCCGGAAATCATACATTTGATTCAAGCCGTTTTGCTCGCCGCAGCAAGCGGCGGCAACCGCAAAACATGGCACATATTACTTCCGTCCTTTCGGCTCGGAAGTAAGAGCCTGATGGTATGCAGATTGGCGAGAAAAATTTTTGACTAGCAAGGAAGAAACTCGCAGGAATCCTGACGGATTTCAAGAGTTTCTGACGCAGCCAGACGAAAATTTTTCCGTCAAGATGCCTGTCGGCGCCTATTGGTATAGCTTCTAATATTATACCTCATTTTCTTGACGGAATTCTTTCATTGAATTATTCTCCCGATTGCAAATTTTTTATTTTCTCTTGAGCAGAATTACTCAATTTCTCATATAAATACTTTTCGACTCCCTTTATAGGATTTACATACATACAGCCGATTTCGCCGCTGTTAGTCAAATAGCTTCGCCCTCTCGTTGATACGCGGTCCATATTTCGCTGGCGCGATTCTGCCATACGCCGGTTAATTCTTCAATTTCTTTTCCCGTTTTTCCCAATTTCTTGAGCCGTACGACCAACCTGCGTATCTCCTTGAGGCCCTCCCTACTTGCCTTAAGCCTATATATTCCATGTTTCCTATTTTACCACATCTCCCCCAGTTTTTCCTAGCTTTTTCTCCGAACGTAATACAAATCCACTCATCGCTTTGGTTTTTATCTTTACAGTTCACGGTAAAAACGAATGTAAAGCATAGATTGCCTCCTCATACCGCCGCAAACGCCTGTAAGCGTGCGTTTTGCAGGGCGTTATAGTCTGCAATAAGGGCCGATTGTTTTTGTGACAACCGGCTGACTGCTGTATGCGCTATTTCAAACAGGTGCGGCCATCCCAGGGTACGGGTGATAATCGCCAGGGATGGGCCGATCTGGGCGTCCACCCAATTCTCTATCCGCTCCACGCTGTGCTGGACCACGCACCGGGCGACCAGCCGGACGGCCTCCAGCTCGTCCACAAACTCCCGCCACCAGTCGCAGACCGTGCAGCGGCTTATGTTGGAGTCGTCCCGCTCGATGAAAGAGAGCTTGTCATTGACAACCTGGGCGGCCAGCTTCCCGATGGACGGGGCGCTGACGGCCTGCTCGATAAAGGCGTTGGCGTTTTTCTGCCGCATCACCAGTTCCACCCGGACCCAGTGTCCCTCCACGCCCTCCTCC
>CAJUQS010000155.1 GCA_910588365.1 uncultured Oscillospiraceae bacterium
ATGCTGGATGGACGAGTATTTTTCTCGTCAGACAAGGAGATTTTCCGCAGCAATCCTGACGGATTGCAAGGGAAAGCGACACAGTATGGCGGGAAAAAGACTGGCCAGACAGCGTTCAACGGTTGTGAATACAGGTTCTAAGGACGATGTGGAGGAGATCATCAATCTTCAGCCCGCCGGGAACAAGGCAAAGCCCTATCAGGTGAAGCAGGTACGGAACATCATTTTGAAGTATCAGTTGGGAGGTGCTATCCATGAAGTATGAGATTATCCTGTACTGGAGCGAGGACGACAGCGCCTATATCGCCGAGGTGCCGGAGCTGGCCGGATGCATGGCGGAGGGGCCCACGGCGAAGGACGCACTGCACAACGTGGAGCTGATTGCCCAAGAGTGGATCGAAACTGCCCGGGAGCTGGGCAGGCCGGTTCCAGTGCCGAAGGGACGGCTGAGATATGCGTGAAAAGAGGGCCGGGAAGTGATTCCCGGCCCTCTGCCTTTGACCCTTTATGGCGGTTAAAACGGTATCATATCATCATCGAAATCCTCCCCCCCGAAGCCGCCGGCAGCGTCCGGGCCTTCCCCCTCCTCCGCCGGAAAAATTTTCCGGCCGGTTGTACGAAACAGGACAACCTTCCCCCAAAACCTCCCCTATTTGAGAGGCCCCCCTCCGGGGACCTCCAATTTTGGAGCCGGGAGGCGCCGGGCAGCGTCCGGCGCTGGTGAATACAGGCTCTTTGGGAAGGCGGCGAGATAGACAGATGGATATTTTTGAGATTCTGAACCGGCTGGAGGGCGTGAAGGGCGGCGGCGGACAGTGGTCCGCCAGGTGCCCCGCCCACGACGACCGCCATAACAGCCTGTCGCTGTCCGTCGGGGCGGACGGCCGGGTGCTGCTCAGGTGCCACGCCGGATGCCACGCCGGGGACATCACGGCGGCCCTGGGGCTGACGGTCCGGGACCTGTTCGCGGACAGGCCCCCCGTCCGCCCGCGGGCCGCGGCCGTGTACGACTACCGGGACGACGCCGGGAAGCTGCTGGCGCAGAAGCTGCGCTACCCGGACAAGCGCTTCACCTGGCGGCGGCCCACAGGCGGCGGGCAGTGGGTCTACGACCGGAAGGGGCTGCCCAACCGGCTCTATGTGGCCGGGGAGCTGGGCGGGCTGGTCCACATCGTGGAGGGGGAGAAGGACGCGGACAGCTTTCACGCCCTGCTGGGCGGCTGCGCCGTCTCCGGCGCGGACGGGGCCGGGCCGGGCAAGTGGCGCAGGGAGTACACCGAACAGCTGCGGGGCCTGCCGGTGGTCATCCTGCCGGACAACGACGCCGTGGGCCGCGCCTTCGCCCAGGAGACCGCCGCCGCCCTGCACGGCGCGGCCAGGTCCGTGCGGGTGGCGGACCTGGCCGGCATCTGGCCGGACATCCCCGAGCACGGGGATCTGTCGGACCTGCTGGCGGCCAAGGGGCCGCGGGAGACGGCCCGGCTGCTGCTGGAGCTGGAGCGGGAGACCCCGCAGTGGCAGCCGCCCAGCCTGCCCCCGGCGGAGCCCGACCCGCTGCTCTCCCTGTTCAAAAGCCTGAGCGACTTCCCGGAGGAGGAGGCGAAATGGCTCATCCCCGGCTGGATACCGGAGGGGCAGATTGCCCTGCTGGCCGCCGACGGCGGAATCGGCAAGACCACCCTCTGGTGCCACATCATCGCCGCCCTGAGCAGCGGGAAATCCTGCATCCTGGACCCGCCGGGCTTTACCAGGAAGGCGGCTAAGGTCCTGTTCCTGACCACGGAGGACAGCGTGCGCAAAAAGCTGCGCAGAAAGCTGCGCGTCGCCGGGGCCGATATGGACCGCATCTTCACGCCGGATTTTGCCGGGGACCGCTCCGGTGTGCTCCGCAGGCTGAAGTTCGGCACGCCGGAGATGGAGCGGGTGCTGCGCTCCGTCCGCCCGGCGCTGTGCATCTTCGACCCGGTCCAGGGCTTCACCCCGCCAAAGGTCAACATGGGCAGCCGGAACGAGATGCGCGACTGCATGGCGCCCCTGCTCTCCATCGGCGAGGAGATTGGCACCGCCTCCCTGGTGGTCTGCCACACCAACAAGCGCAAGGGCGCCGCGGGCCGGGACCGGATTGCGGACAGCGCGGACCTGTGGGACATCGCCCGCTCCGTCCTGATGGCCGGATACACCGAGGACCAGGACGTGCGCTACCTCTCCAACGAGAAGAACAACTACGCCCGGCTCCAGCAGACCCTCCTTTTCCGCGTTGACGGCGAGGGCCAGGTTCAGCGGGAGGGGACCAGCTGGAAGCGGGACCGGGACTACGTCGCCGGAGCGGAGATCGCCAGAAGCGCCCCGAAGCGGGAGGCGTGCAAGGCGTTTCTCCTTCAGACGCTGGAGGAGGCCGGGGGCGCGATGCCCGCCGCCGGGCTGGAGGAGAAGGCCAGGACCGCCGGATATACCTTCGCCTCCATAAAGCGGGCAAAAAAGGAGCTGAAGGCGGAAGGTACCATAAAACATTTCCAGACCGGAAGCGCAAAATCCGGGGATAAAACCTGGCACATGCAGCTGGTGAATCCGGATGGGTTCGTGGAAGTCCAAGAGGACGAACCAACACCGTTTGACGGACCTGTTCCCGTGTGACCTATACAAAGTGGTCTAGTGAAAGATTTTGCTTAGAGTACCAATGGTTCTGTCACTTGACCAGGGTGGTCAAGTGACAAGAAAACAAACCGGTGAAACGCTTTCACTGGACCACCTGGTCAAGTGAAAAAAACCTTGTGCCGCAGCGGTTTGCGGTTCACTTGACCACTTAGCGCCTCCCTGACGGGAAGCGGACGGCGGACCGGGCAAAACCCCGCCGGGCCTTTTCTTTTCAAAGAAGGGCAGGATTGCCTTGCGGCGGGGAGAATTTCGGCGTATAATGGGAGCATCTTACTGATGGAGGAGGAACCATCCACATGATTATCAAAAACGGCACGCTCCACGATGCGGTCTCCGCCCAGCCCTACCAGGCGGACCTGGCCCTGCGGGACGGGGTCATCGCGGCCATCGCCCCCGGCCTGACGCCCCTGGCGGGGGAGGAGGTCTTTGACGCCGCCGGGAAGCAGGTCTACCCCGGCTTTGTGGACGCCCACAGCCACCTGGGCCTGGACGGCTACGGCATGGGCTGGGAGGGCCGGGACTACAACGAGCGCTGCGACGTGGTCTCCGCCCACCTGCGGGGCATTGACAGCTTCAACCCCCTGGACCGGTCCATCCCCATGGCCCTGGCGGGGGGCGTGACGTGCGTGGGCACCGGCCCGGGCTCCGCCAACGTGATTGGCGGCACCTTCCTGGTGGTAAAGACCTTCGGCAGGTGCGTGGACGACATGGTCCTCAAGGCCGAGGCGGCCATGAAGTGCGCCTTTGGCGAGAACCCCAAGCGCTGCTACCAGGACAAGGGGAACTCCGCCCGCATGACCACCGCCGCCCACCTGCGGGAGATGCTGTTTCTCGCCCGGGACTACATGCAGCGCAAGGAGGCCGCCGGTGACGACGTGCTCAAGCGGCCCAAGTTCGACATGAAGCTGGAGGCCCTCCTCCCCGTGCTGCGGGGGGAGATGCCCCTCAAGGCCCACGCCCACCGGGCCGACGACATCCTGACCGCCATCCGCATCGCCAGGGAGTTCGGCGTGAAGCTGACCCTGGAGCACTGCACCGAGGGGCACCTCATCGTGGAGGAGCTCCGGCGGGCGGGCTGGCCCGCCGCCGTGGGCCCCACCCTCACCAACGCCAGCAAGATTGAGCTGTGCAACAAGAGCTTTGAGACCCCCGGCATCCTGGCCCGGGCGGGCATCCAGGTCAGCATCATCACCGACTCGCCGGTGATTCCCCAGCAGTACCTGCCCCTGTGCGCGGGCCTGGCGGTGAAGGCGGGCATGGACCCCTTCGACGCCCTGAAGGCCATCACCATCCACCCCGCCCGGCACCTGGGCGTGGCGGACCGGGTGGGCTCCCTGGAGACGGGCAAGGACGCCGACGTGGTCATTGCCAGCGGCGACCCCATGGTCAGCGACACCGCCATTGAGGCCGTGTTCCTGAACGGCCGAAAGGTCGTGGGGTGAGCGGCCCGCGCGCCGTCCGGCGGGAGGGGGACACGCCGGTGAAGCGGGAGAGCGCCCCCCCCTGCGCGGACCCGAGGGCCGCCGTGGAGGCGGAGAAAATCAGCCTGCCCCGGACCATCCACATGGTGCCCCTGGACTACATAGACGGCTTTGCCGTGCGCCCGGGGTTCTATGAGATCAACGGCGCCACCGCCATCCCCGGCGGCGTGAACTTCACCGTCTACTCCCACGGCGCCTCGTCCATCGAGCTGCTGCTGTTCCACCGGGAGGAGCAGGAGCCCTTTGCCGTGCTGCCCTTTCCCCGGCACTACCGCATCGGCAACGTGTACTCCATGATTGTCTTCAAGCTGAACATCGAGGAATTCGAGTACGCCTACCGGGTCAGCGGGCCCTACGAGCCGGACAAGGGCCTCATCTTCGACCGGAGCAAGTACCTGCTGGACCCCTACGCCCGGGCCGTCACCGGCCAGAGCCGCTGGGGCGACACCACCCCCCGGGGCCAGCACTACAAGGCCCGGGTGGTCAAGGACGACTTCGACTGGGGCGACCCCCGCCAGCCCCTCATCCCCATGGAGGACCTGGTCATCTACGAGCTCCATGTGCGGGGCTTTACCAGGGACCCGTCCTCCGGCGTGGAGTACCCGGGCACCTTCGCGGGGCTGATGGAGAAGATGCCCTATCTGGAGAGCCTGGGTGTGAACGCCATCGAGCTGATGCCCATCTTCGAGTTTGACGAGATGCAGGACTACCGGGAGGTGGACGGGGAGAAGCTGTGCAACTACTGGGGGTACAATACCGTCAGCTTCTTCGCCCCCAACACCAGCTACGCCGCCAGCACCGAGTATAACCGGGAGGGCAACGAGCTGAAAAACCTCATCCGGGACTGCCACCGCCGGGGGATTGAGGTCTATCTGGACGTGGTGTTCAACCACACCGCCGAGGGCAACGAGAAGGGGCCCTTCTTCTCCTTCAAGGGCTTTGACAACAACATCTACTACCTGCTCACCCCGGACGGAAAGTACTACAACTTCAGCGGCTGCGGCAACACCCTCAACTGCAACCACCCCATGGTCCACCAGATGATCATGGACTGCCTGCGCTACTGGGTCACCGCCTACCGGGTGGACGGGTTCCGGTTCGATCTGGCCTCCATACTCGGGCGCAACGAGGACGGCTCCCCCATGAACAAGCCGCCCCTGCTCCAGGCCATGGCCTTTGACCCCATCCTGGGGGATGTGAAGCTCATCGCCGAGGCGTGGGACGCCGGGGGGCTCTACCAGGTGGGCTCCTTCCCGGCCTGGAACCGCTGGGCGGAGTGGAACGGGCGCTACCGGGACGACATACGCCGCTACCTCAAGGGGGACGAGGGCTGCGCCCAGGCGGCGGCGGAGCGGATGGTGGGCTCCCGGGACATCTACGGCCCCGCCGGGCGGAAGAACGCCTCGGTGAACTTCATCACCTGCCACGACGGCTTCACCCTGTGGGACCTCTTCTCCTACAACGAGAAGCACAACCTGAAAAACGGCTGGGACAACACCGACGGGGCAAACGACAACAACAGCTGGAACTGCGGCGCGGAGGGCCCCACGGCCGACCCGGCCGTCAACGCCCTGCGCCGGCGGATGGTGCGCAGCGCCTTCGCCCTGCTCATGTGCAGCCGGGGCATCCCCATGTTCCTGGCCGGGGACGAGTTCGGCAACACCCAGTTCGGCAACAACAACGCCTACTGCCAGGACAACATCACCTCCTGGCTGGACTGGACGCTGCTGGAGAAGAACGGGGAGCAGCTGCGCTTTTTCCGGCACATGATCGCCTTCCGCAGGGCCCACAAGCTGCTGCGCACCAAGCTGGGGGAGGGGGCCTGCGGGTTCCCGGACGTGAGCTTTCACGGCGTGGAGCCCTGGCGGGAGCGCTTTGAGGACTTCGACCACTATGTGGGCGTGATGTTCGCCGGCTATGAGCGCAGCGAGGGGCCCCAGGTGATCTACGTGGCCTCCAACGCCTACTGGGAGGAGCTGACGGTGCGCCTGCCGGAGCTGCCGGCCTCCATGTGGTGGGAGCTGGCGGCGGACACCTATGAGGAGGTCCAGCCCCCCCGCCGCGGCGTGGGCGGCAGCATCACCGTCCGGCCCAGGAGCGTGATGGTCCTGGTGGGCCGGTAGGCCGCCCGCCGAAGGACGGACAAGGCCCCCGCCATGCGGCGGGGGCCTTCACGGCGAGGGGCGCTATTCCACGGGGAACTCCGGGAAGCCCGCCGCTCCAGCGCCCGGCACACGGCCGTCTGCACCGCGTCCAGGGCGTCCTCCCGGTGATGGAGGCAGCTGTAGGCCAGCCGGTAAAATTTCTCCCGCTCCGCCACGAGATAGACGGACAGGGCGTTTTCCCCCGGGGTTGACATAGTTCTCAACCGTCCTTTCCTGAAAATTTGCAGGCCTGCTGAATGGTGACGTCTACTTGATAGACGCGCCCGGGGGGCAAAAAGTTTGAGGGGGCGGAAAATTCTTCCCGCCGCCCGGCGGGCGGGGGAGGGCTTGACGGATTCCGCCGCCCCGGCTATACTATAACAATAAGAGAGAAAAACGCCGCTTGCAAAGGAGGGGATCCCCATGACCGCACAGGAGCGCCGCGCCGCCATTCTGGAGGTGCTCTCCCGGTCGCACCAGCCCGTCAGCGCCGGGGCCCTGGCCCGCCGCTTCGGCGTCAGCCGCCAGCTGATTGTGGGGGACGTGGCCCTGCTGCGGGCGGGCGGGGAGGCCGTCACCGCCACGGCCCGGGGCTACACCCTCCAGCCGCGGCCCCAGGGGCTCGTCCGGCGGGTGGCCTGCCGCCACGAGGCCGCGGATATGGAGCGGGAGCTGGAGATCATGGTGGACAACGGGTGTACCGTGCTGGACGTGATGGTGGACCACCCGGTCTACGGCCAGCTGACCGGGGCCCTCCGGCTCTCCAGCCGCTACGACGTGCGCCAGTTCATCCAGCGCGCCGGCGCGGCCCAGCCCCTGTCCCTGCTGACGGAGGGGGTCCACCTCCACACCCTGGTCTGCCCGGACGAGGACGCCCTGCGCCGGGTGCTGGAGGAGCTGAACGAGCAGGGGTTTTTGCTGGATGAGGATGGCTGGGAGGTATTGTCATGAAACGGATTTTCTGCGCGGGGCAGAAAGCAAGCGGTGCACGGGGCGTAACCCCATGCACCGCTTTTTTTACCCTATGTAGCTGTTTACTCGGCCACGATGGCTTCCGTGGGGCAGTTGGCGGCGCAAGCGCCACAGTCCACGCAGGCATCGGCGTCGATCACATACTGGGTATCGCCCTGGGAAATTGCCTCAACGGGGCAGTTCTCAGCGCAGGAGCCGCAGCTGACGCAGGCATCCGTAATCTTGTGAGCCATAGTAGTTACCTCCCTATAGAATGGTACTCCCATTGTACCATGATCTTTTTAAAATGCAAGGGTAAAACCTGTTAATTTAAAAATTTCCCCGCCCCTGTCCGGCCCCCTGGCAGGGATTGGCGCCGGTATGAAAACCGCCGGCGGCGCCAAAAAGAGGATGACAAATCCCCGGCCGCCGGGTATAATGGCAGAAGAACCGCAAAAAAGAGGAGGAGCGCCATGACGGAATCCATCAAAGACAGTGCCGCGGGCCTTGCCCCGGCCCTTCAGGAGATCTTTTACACCCTTCACCGGTACCCGGAGCTGGGCAACCGGGAGCACCGGACCGCCGCCCTCATCCGCCGCCGCCTGGAGGAGCTGGGGATCGCGTACACCATCACGGCGGATACGGGCACGGCGGCTGTCATCCGCGGAGCGGAGCCCGGGCGGACCATCGGCTTCCGGGCGGACATGGACGCCCTGCCCATCCAGGAGGAGACCGGCCTGCCCTACGCCTCCCGGACGCCCGGCGTGATGCACGCCTGCGGGCACGATTTCCACACCGCGGCCCTGCTGGGGGCGGCGGAGCTTCTCCAGCGCCGACGGGGGGAGCTGCGGGGCAATGTGAAGCTGTTCTTCCAGCCCGACGAGGAGGGGGACGGCGGCGCGGCGCGGATGATCGCCGCCGGGTGCATGGAAAGCCCCCGCGTGGACGCCATGCTCTGCTGCCACGTGGAGAGCGGCATCCCCACGGGGACCGTCTCCGTGCGCTCCGGGCCCATCTGCGCGGCCTCCAACCCCTTCTCCGTCACCCTGCGGGGGCACGGCTCCCACGGCGCCAAGCCCCACCTGGGCACGGACGTGATTGTGGCCGGGGCGCAGATCGTCACGGCCCTGCAGACCATCTCCAGCCGCCGGACCTCCCCCGCCGAGCCGGTGGTGGTGACGGTGGGGAGCTTCCACAGCGGCCGGGCCGGGAACGTCCTGCCGGAGACCGCCGTCCTCACCGGCATCCTGCGCACCATGGGGGGCGCGGCCCGGGAGCGGGTGAAGGAGGACTTCCGCTCCATCGTCTCCGGCCTTGCCGCCGGAATGGGGGTGGAGGCGGAGATCGAGATCTTCGAGAGCTACCCCGGCTGCCGGAACGACCCGGCCATGACGGACCTGGTCCGCCGCTCGGCGGGCCGGCTCCTCGGGCCGGAGAACGTGCTGGAGCTGACGGAGCCCTCCCTGGGCACCGACGACTTCGGCTACTTCAGCGACGCGGTCCCGGGGTGCTACTACTACGTCGGCGTGGGCAGCGAGGCCAGGGGCTTCACCGCCCCCAACCACAACCCCCGCTTTGCCGCGGACCCGGCGGCCCTGCCCCTGGCGGCGGCCCTCCACGTCCGGATGGCGGTGGACTATCTGATGGAGGGGGAGGGGTGGGCATGAGATTTCCGCCCGAACTGAAGCGGGGGGACACGGTGCTGCTGGTCTCCCCCTCCTCCCCGCTGACGGAGGACCAGCCCATTGAGAAAATCGCGGAGGCGGTGGAGGGCCTGGGCTTCCGGGTGCGGATCGGGGAATCCTGCCGCCGCGCCACCCCCAGGGGCTACGCCGCCGCGCCGGCGGCCGTGCGGGCCGGGGACATCAACGCCGCCTTCGCCGCCCCGGATATCCGGGGCGTCTGGTGCGTCCGGGGCGGGAGCACCGCCTGGGAGCTTCTGCCCCTGCTGGACTACCGCCTGATTGCCGCCCATCCCAAGGCGTTTATCGGCTTCAGCGACGTGACCACCCTCCACATGGCCCTCCAGCAGCGCTGCGGACTGGTGACCTACCACGGCCCCACCGCCAACCGGACGCTGAAGTGGGGGGAGGACGCCTTCTCCTGGCAGAGCCTCCGGGCCGCCCTGGGGATGGGCCGGTGCCTGCGCATCGAAAACCCGCCCGGCGAGGCGATCAAGGGCCTGCGGCCCGGCCGGGCCCGGGGGGAGCTGGCGGGCGGAAACCTGTCCCTGGTGGTCCAGTCCCTGGGCACGCCGGAACAGATCTGCGCCAGGGGGCGGATCCTCTACCTGGAGGACGTGGGCGAGGCGGTGTACGCCCTGGAGCGGATGCTCAACCAGCTTTTGCGCGCGGGGGTCCTGGAGGGCGCGGCGGGGCTGGTGTTCGGGGACTTCACCGGCTGCCGCAACGCCTACCGGGAGGACTACGGGCCGGAGGGGCTGCTGCGGGACTTCTTCTCCGGCTGGCCCAGGCCGGTGCTGTACAATCTGCGCTCCGCCCACTGCTCGCCCATGGTGACCCTGCCCCTGGGGGCCCTGTGCGCCATTGACGGGGACAGCGGGGGGATGGAGGTCTTCTGCTGCTGACTGCCGGGCGGGGTTCCATCTGTGAGTGCGGAAACCGGTCAAATTCGATTTTGCTCTCCCCACTCGCACATTCCGTCCAAAATGGGCATCAGGGATTTTCCCCGCTCCGTCAGGCTGTACTCAACTTTGGGCGGAATTTGCGGATATTCCTCCCTGTGTACCAGCTTGTCAGCCTCCAATTCCTTCAGCGTGGAGCTCAGCGTCTTATAGGAGATCTCCCCAATATATTTTTTCATCTCATTGAAGCGCACAACTTTGAATTCCATCAGGGTATAGAGGATGGTCATTTTGTATTTGCCATTGATTAAGGACAGGGTATAGCTGAAGCCTGTATCATTCAGGCGCTCCTGCGAAATACACCGCTTGTTTATCATACACTTTCCTCCGGGTAAGTATCGTACTTGTATGTGCGTACTTGATTTTACTCCAATTCTTGTTACAATGATACTGTCAGGAGCGGGCAAAGTCAAGCCCGCAAAATTGGGAGGTACATTGTATGAGCAAAAAAATTGTCATCCTCAACGGCAGCCCCCGGAAAAAGGGCAACACTTCCGCGCTGGTCAAGGCGTTTACCCAGGGGGCGGAGAGCGCCGGCCACAGCGTGACAGAATTTTTTCTGGACAGCATGAACATCCACGGCTGCAAGGGCTGTTTTGGCGGCCACAGCAGCAGGGACTGTCCCTGCGTACAGAGGGACGACATGGACAAAATTTATCCGGCAGTGCGGGAGTGCGATGTCATCGTACTGGCCAGCCCGCTCTACTACTGGAATATGAGCGGGCAAATCCGGACTGCCGTTGACCGCCTGTTTGCCTTGGAGGAGGGGGACGGAAATCTCCTGCGCGGGCACGGGAGAGCGTCCGCTCTGCTGATGGCAGCGGAAGGGTCCGGCTTTGAGGATGTCCTTCTTTACTACGATCACCTGATGGAACATTTGAAGTGGAAGAATCTTGGCCATGTCCTCGCCGGCGGAAACGGGGATATCGGGGATATTGAGGGAAAGCCCGAAGTATCTGACGCCTATGAATTAGGCAGATCCATCGTTTAGAACCTATATTCACAGCCGGGGGATGCGGGATTGGCGGCAAACGAGCCGCCGCCGACTGACAAAAAAGCCCTCCGCAGGCGTTGGTGCCTGCGGGGGGCTTTCGGTATTACCGAATATCTATGCTTGTATGTCGAAAGGACTTGTGGTAAACTGAAAAATATTGATTCCATTGGGGCACGCATTGGCCGTCCGCCCAGGACCCGACTTGCTTGAAGCGCCCTGCTCCCGTTACCGGGCCGCGGTCTGGGTCAGGCACCGCATGGGGAAGCGTATTGGCCGTCCGCCCAGGACCTGCCTAGGACCCCGTGGAGCGGTAGTGGCGGACGCCCAGCTGCCACAGCAGGGTGCAGGGAATCAGGAATACCAGCGACACGACGGGGAGAAGGCCGTACCAGGCCGGGCCCCGGTCAAAGAGGTATTGCAGGGGCCAGTGCTGGACCAGCGCCAGGGGCACCAGGAAGGTCAGCACCAGAAGGACCGGCCTGCCGTAGATGCCGAAGGGGTACTTGCCGTACTCCCGGGGGCCGTCCAGGAAGATGTTCAGCGCCTCCACGTGCTCCAGGGTGAAAAAGCAGACGGCGGCGTTGATAAGGAACAGGCCGAAGAAGATCCCCGCGCCGCAGAGAATCATCAGGGCAAGCGTCAGGGCCTTCACCGGCGTCCAGGCCACCGCGCCGGAGGGGATGGCCCAGGCCAGCATGAGCACCGCCTGCAGCAGGCGGGCGAGCATGGTGGGCTTCATGTCCTGGCAGAGCACCTGGAAAAAGAGGGACCTGGGCCGGACCATGATGCGGTCGAACTGGGCCTGGGCCAGGATGCGGGTGAAGGCGTCAAAGCCCCGCCCGAAGCACTCCGCCAGCGAGGTGGCCGCCAGAATCACCGCGTAGCACAAGCTCAGCTGGGGCATGGTGTAGCCGCCCAGGGAGCCGAAGCGGTCCAGCAGGAACACCACGCTGAGAAACACGTTGGTGGTAATCAGCAGGTGCCCCAGGCAGCTGAGGAAAAAGCTGGCCCGGTAGGTCATGGCGGAGCGGAGGTGGATGGACAAAAATTTCAGATAGAGCTTCATCTCTCAGCCCCCCAGAATGACCGCCCGGCGCAGGCCGGTTTTTGTGAGCAGGTATCCGGCAGAGAGCAGCGCCGCAATCCAGAACCCCTGCAGGCCCATCGCCGCCGGGGCCTCCGAGAGGGGGATGTCCCCGCTGAAAATCCGCAGGGGCACGTTCTGCATGGAGCCGAAGGGGCTGAGGGCGGCAATCCGCCGCAGGCCCTCCGGCAGAAAGGGCAGGGGCACAATGGCCCCGCCCAGCAGGTCCGCCAGCGCCACCGACAGCACCATGATGCCGTTGGGGTCCGTCAGGTAGAAGGTCAGGGCGTAGACCAGCAGGCTGTAGGCGCACACCACCAGCACCATCAGCGCCGCGGACAGCAGAAACAGGCCGAAGGCCGCCGGGGAGGCCGGCGGGCGCAGGCCGTAAGGCGCGGGGATGAGCAGGGAAACCGCAATCAGCGGCACCATCCGCAGGGCGGCCCGGCTCAGGCGGTTCCCGACGGACTGGGCCATCCACATGCCGTAGATGCCGGCGGGCCGCAGCAGCTCGTAGGACACCGCCCCCGTTTTCACCGATTCCAGGATGTTGAACTCCCAGTTCCACAGGGCGAACAGGGACAGGAAGGCCTGCTGGAGCCAGATGTAGCTGGCCAGGGCCTCCATGCCCATGGGGAACCGCTCCGGCTGCTCCAGCCAGAAGGCCCGGTAGAGCAGGACCTCCATGACGCCCCACACCAGCTGGGTGCTCATGCCCGCCAGGGCCGCGGCCCGGTATTGCAGTCCCGCCATCAGGCGCATTTTGAAGAAGGACCAGTATTTTCTCATAGGACCGCCCCCCTCAGATGCCGAAGCGGCGGTACAGGTCCGCCACCGACTCCTCCGTGGACAGGTTCTCCCCGGCCATGGAGCGGATCCGGGCGGTGTCCCCGTCCAGGAGGAGCTGCCCCTTGCCAATAAGCAGCACCCGGGAGCACAGGGCGTCGATGTCCTGCATGTCGTGGGTGGTCAGCAGCACCGTGGTGCCGCAGAGCCTGTTCTGCTCCAGGATGAACGAGCGGACCTTCAGCTTCGACACCGCGTCCAGGCCGATGGTGGGCTCGTCCAGGAACAGCACCCTGGGCCCGTGGAGGAGGGCCGCCGCAATCTCGCAGCGCATCCGCTGGCCCAGGGAGAGCATCCGGGCCGGGGTCCTGAGGAGCTCCCCCAGATCCAGCAGCTCCGTCAGCCGGTCCAGATTCTCCCGGAACTCCCGCTCACCCACCCGGTAGATGTCCCGGAGGAGGAGGAAGGACTCCATCACCGGCACGTCCCACCACAGCTGGCTGCGCTGGCCGAACACCACCCCCAGGCGGGCCACGTGCTTTTTCCGGTCCTCCCAGGGCGTCAGGCCGTCCACGGTGCACGTCCCGCTGTCAGGGCGGAGGATGCCGCTGAGGATCTTGATGGTGGTGCTCTTCCCCGCGCCGTTGGGGCCGATGTAGCCGAGGATCTGGCCGTCCGGGACGGTGAAGGACATGCTTTGCAGGGCGGGGACCAGGGTATCGTCCCGCGAGACGAGGCTTTTCAGGGCGTTTCCCAGTCCGGCCTCCCGCCGCCGGACCCGGTAGGTCTTTGAGATTCCTTTCATTTCAATCATCAATTTTTGCTCCTTGTCTGAAAGATGGTCCCGGCGCGGTCAGACAAGAGGGTCCTGGGCGGACGGCAATGCGCCCGTGAGAGGTTTTTGGACCATAGCCTTAAAAACAGCCGGGAGGCGGCCTCGCCCGCAAGCTGGACAGGAGGTCACGAGCCTTCCCCGCCCAGGGCCGAGCCGCCCTCTTTCCGGAGCCGGGGTGGGAGCCCCGGGACAAAAAGGATAATTATTTTATCATTTTTTATACAACATGTCAAGTTTTTCCTCCGCTTTGGGGAAATATCAAGGACTTCAGGAGATGTATGGAACATGAAGAAGCTTTTCACCACATTGCTCCGGGAGCTGGAGGCGAACCGTGCCGCCGTTCTGTGCGCCATCGTGGCCAGCCACGGCTCCACCCCCAGGGGAGCGGGCGCCAGGATGCTGGTGCTGGAGGACGGCCGGACCCTGGGCACCATCGGCGGCGGCGCGGTGGAGTACCGGGCCACCCGGCTGGCCGGGGAGCTGCTGGCGGAGAAGGCGTCCCGGTTTGAGACCTACCGCCTCTCCGCCGGGGAGGTGGCGGACGTCGGCATGATCTGCGGCGGTGACGTGCGGGTGTACTTCCAGTACATGGACCCGGCGGACGCGGCGGCCCGGGAGGTGCTGGCGGACGCGCTGGAGCTGCTGGACGGCGGCCATGCCTCCTGGCTGGTGACGGAGATCGCCGGGGGGCGCTGGCGCATGGGGACCTGTGACCGGGAGAACGGCCTGCGGGGGCTGGAGATCCCCCCGGCGCGGCTGGAGCCCCTGCTGGGCAGCCGGCCTCTGCTGGACGAGGGGGAGACGGTGCTCTGCGCCGAGCCCCTGACCCGGGCGGGGACCGTGTACCTCTTCGGCGCGGGCCACGTGGCCCGGGAGCTGGCCCATATTCTCGCCATGGCGGATTTCCGGGTGTCGGTCTACGACCAGCGGGAGCAGGCCGTGTCCAAAGAGCGGTTCCCGGAGGCCGCGGAGCTGCGCTGCGGCTCCTTTCCGGAGGCGCTGTCCCGCCTGCCGCCCCTCACGGACGAGGACTACGTGGTGATCATGACCCCCGGCCATCAGGCGGACTACGAGGTCCTCTCCCAGGCCCTGCGCACCCCCGCCGGATACATCGGCTGTATCGGCAGCCGGAAAAAGGTGGCCGCCGCCCGGGAGCGCCTGCTGGCCGACGGCTTTACGGACCGGGAGATCGGCCGGGTGTACGCGCCCATCGGCCTGCCCATCGGCGGCGAGACGCCGGCGGAGGTGGCGGTGTCCGTGGCCGCCCAGCTCATCGCCTGCCGGTCCGGACGGCTGGAGGCGTTCTCGTGAGCCGCCGGGAGGCGGGGCGGGTTCAGTCGGTGTGCAAGGCCATGGACCTGCTCTCCTGCCTGGCCCAGGCCGGGGGGCCCCTGACCCTGGGGGAGCTGTCCAGCCGCACGGGGATGCCCCGGGCCACGGTCCACGGCCTGCTGGCCGCCATGCGGCCCAGCGCCGTGGTGGAGCAGTCCCCGGCGGACGGCAGATACCGGCTGGGCATCCGCCTGTTTGAGTACGGCTGCGCGGTCAGCCGGGGGTGGAACATTCTCGAGGCCGCCGCCGGGCCCATGGGCTGGGTGGCGGAGGAGACCGGCGAGACGGTGTCCCTGGCCGCCCTGGACCGGGGGGAGGTGCTGATCCTGGACCGGGCCGACGCCCACAGCAACTTCCGGGTGGTGTCGGAGAAGGGCTCCCGCCTGCCCATCCACTGCACCTCCCAGGGAAAGCTGCTGCTGGCCTATCAGCCGCCGGCCCAGCAGCGCCAGCTGCTGCGGCAGTGCGACTTTACCCCCTACACCCCCCACAGCCACACCGACGCGGCGGCCCTGGAGGCGGAGCTGGCGGAGATCCGCCGGCAGGGCTACGCCATCGAGAACGGGGAGCTGCGCATCGGCCTGCGCTCCGTGGCCGCGCCGGTGTTCGGCATGGACGGCAGCGTGACGCACGCAATCTGCGTGGTGGGCATGTTCCGCCGGATCAACTCCCCGGAGCTGGAGCAGGCCGCGGAGCTGCTGCTGGAGGCGGCGCGGCGGATCTCCTTTGAGCTGGGGTACCGGGGATAAGAGCCTGTTTAATATCTCAGCGTGTGCGGATTGGCGAGATAGATTTTTTGCCCTGCAAGGCAAAAAGCCGCAGAAATCCTGACGGATTGCAAGGATTTTTAACGCAGTCAGGGCGGAAAATATGCCGCCAAGGCGGGC
>CAJUQS010000156.1 GCA_910588365.1 uncultured Oscillospiraceae bacterium
ATCGAGGGGTCATGCACGATTATTCTGCACAGGCGCTCGATGCGCCTGTTGCAGAATCCTGACGGATGGCAAGAAAATTTAACAAAGAGTGGCGGCAAAAGAGCCGCCAAGACCCATTCAACGGCTGTGAATACAGGTTCTAAGGCTTGTTTGAAAAATATCCGGCACACAGAGATGCCCAAGGGAGGAATCCCTTGGGCATCTCTCATCATACCCGCTCAAAAAATGCTGAGGCGCCTGTCCCCCGGCGGGCTCACCCGCCCAGATAGGCCCTGCGCACCTGGTCGCTTGCCATCAGCTCCGCGCCGGTGCCGGAGAGGGAGATCCGCCCCGTCTCCAGCACGTAGGCCCGGTCGGCTACGCGCAGGGCCGCCTGGGCGTTCTGCTCCACCAGCAATATGGTGGTGCCGGCGGCGTGGAGCTCCTTGATGATGTCAAAAATCTGCTCCACCAGGATGGGCGCCAAGCCCATGGAGGGCTCGTCCAGCATCAGCAGCTTCGGGCTGGACATCAGCGCCCGGCCCATGGCCAGCATCTGCTGTTCGCCGCCGGAGAGGGTCCCGGCCACCTGCCTGCGCCGCTCCTCCAGCCGGGGGAAGCGCTTGTACACGTCCGCGATGCCGGGGGCGATGGTGGAATTGGGCCGGGTATAGGCTCCCATCTCCAGGTTCTCCTCCACCGTCATCTGGAGGAAGATCCGCCGTCCCTCCGGCACCTGTGCCAGCCCCCGCTCCACCACCTTGTGGGCGGCGGTGCCCCTCAGGTCCTGTCCCATGAACTGCACCGAGCCCGTCCGGGGGTGGAGCAGGCCGGAGATGGTGTTGAGCACCGTGGACTTGCCGGCGCCGTTGGCGCCGATGAGGGTGACGATCTCCCCCTCGCTGACCTCGAAGGAGACGCCCTTGACGGCGTGGATGCTGCCGTAGTACACGTGAATGTTATCGACTGTCAGCATTGCCATATCTTACAATGTCCTTCATTAAAGTTCTTTTTTGATTCTTTTTTCTCTCAAGAAGAAAGAATGTATGCCTTATTTCTGTTTCCCCAGATACGCCTCGATCACCGCCGGGTTGGACTGGATGTCGTCGGGGGTGCCCTTGGCGATGATCCGGCCGAAGTTCAGCACGCAGATCCCCTCGCAGACCCCCATGACCAGATTCATGTCGTGCTCAATGAGCATGATGGCGATCTGGAAGGTGTCCCGGATCTTGCGGATGTTGTTCATCAGTTCCGCTGTCTCCGAGGGGTTCATGCCCGCCGCCGGCTCGTCCAGGAGCAGCAGGCTGGGCTTCGTGGCCAGGGCCCGCACGATCTCCAGGCGGCGCTGGGCGCCGTAGGGCAGGGAGCCGGCCTGATAGCGGGCCATGTCCTGCATGTCGAAGATGGACAGGAGCTCCAGGGCCTTCTCGTGGGCCTCCCGCTCCCTTTTCCAGTAGGCGGGCAGGCGGAGCACGCCGGTGAGGGCGCTGTACCGGGTGTGCTCGTGGAGCCCCACCTTCACGTTGTCCTCCACCGTCAGGTTGTTGAACAGGCGGATGTTCTGGAACGTGCGGGCCACCCCCATGTGGTTGACCTGGACGGTGCTCTTGCCGGCGGTGTCCCGGCCGTCGATCATCACCGTGCCCCGGGTGGGCTGGTAGACCCTGGTCAGCAGGTTGAAGACCGTGGTCTTGCCCGCGCCGTTGGGGCCGATGAGCCCCGCGATCTCGGTCCGGCCGATGGCCATATTGAAGTCGTCCACCGCCGTCAGGCCCCCGAAGTCGATGCCCAGGTGGCGGCACTCCAGAATGGGCCGCTTGTCAACGTCCCGCTCGGGGATGATGTTGGTGCTGGGGACCGGCACCAGCTTCGGCTTGGGATAGCTGTTCTTCTGCTGCTCGCTCATTTGCCGGCGCCCTCCTTCCTTTTCTTCCTCCTGCGGAATTTCGCATTGAGAAAGTCCTGAACCGCGGGATTGTTGGTGCCCAGCATCACCAGAATCAGCACCACGGCGTATACCAGCATCCGGTAGTCCGCCAGACCGCGCATGGCGGGCGTCTCCGGCAGGGCGGTGAGGAAGGCCGCGGCGATGATGGACCCCCACATATTCCCCAGCCCGCCCAGCACCACGAACACCAGCACCAGGATGGAGGTGTTGTAGTCAAACTTGGAGGGGGCGACGGAGGAGTAGTTCAGCCCGTACAGGGCTCCCGCCGCCCCCGCCAGGGCGGCGGCCGTGACAAAGGCCATCAGCTTGTACTTGGTCACGTTGACGCCCACGCTCCCGGCGGCGATGCGGTTGTCCCGGGCGGCCATGATGGCCCGGCCCGCCCGGCTGTTCACCAGGTTCTGGACCACCGCCAGCGTCACCAGAATCAGAAGAAAGCCCGCGGTGAAGGAGGCGATCCTGGTGACGGAGACCGTCCCCTTGGGGCCGGAGATGATGGAGATGCCGTCCACCATGTGGAGCTCCGCGTCCAGGAAGTTGAAGTGGAGCCCCTCGCCGTCCACACCCAAGTAGACGCACTGGAGGATGTTCACGATGATCTGTCCGAAGGCCAATGTCACAATGGCCAGGTAGTCCCCCTGGAGCCGCAGGGCGGGCACGCCCACGATGAAGCCGACTGCCGCCGCCAGGACCGCGCCCACCGCTATGGCGATGACCAGCCGCACCGCAGGGGAGCCCACGCTGCCCTGCAGGCTCACCGCCGCCGCCACGCCGGAAAAGGCCCCCACGCTCATAAAGCCCGCGTGGCCCAGGCTCAGCTCGCCGGAGATGCCCACCACCAGATTCAGGCTCAGCGCCATGACGATATAGCAGCAGATGGGCACCAGCTGCCCCTGGATGGACCGGGACAGCATCCCCTGGCCCAGCAGGAGCTGAATGACCAGGAAGGCCGCGATCACCAGGGTATAGGAGATCAGATTCTGCCGGGTGGAGGGCTTCAAGGATTTCACTTTGTTCATACCGGCCACCTCACACTTTCTCGGGCACGTACTTGCCCAGCAGACCCGAGGGCTTCACCAGCAGCACCACAATCAGTACGCCGAAGACGATGGCAAGGCTCAGCTCCGAGGAGAGGTAGCCGCTGGCGAAAATCTCGATGATGCCCAGCAGCAGCCCCCCCAGCAGGGCCCCGGGGATGGAGCCGATGCCCCCGAACACGGCGGCGGTAAACGCCTTGATGCCCGGCATGGCGCCCGCGGTGGGGATGAGGGTGTTGTAGGACGAGCACAGCAGCACCCCCGCGATGGCCGCCAGGGCGGAGCCGATGGCGAAGGTCATGGAGATGGTGGCGTTGACGTTGATGCCCATGAGCTGGGCGGCGGCCTTGTCCTCAGAGCAGGCCCGCATGGCCTTGCCCATCTTGGTTCCGTTGGTGAAGGCCGTCAGCCCCGCCATGATGAGCAGGCAGGCCAGCACCGTGACGATGGCCTCGCCGGTGATGGTCAGCCGGCCGCCGAACAGCTTCACGGCGGGCAGGCCCACCACGGAGGTGAAGACCTTTGTATTGGAGGTCCAGATCAGCTGGGCCGCGTTCTGCAAAAAGTAGCTGACGCCGATGGCGGTGATCAGCACCGCCAGGGACCCCGCCTGCCGCAGGGGCCGGTAGGCCAGGCCCTCAATCACCACGCCCAGAGCCGTACACACCGCCACAGCGAGGACGATGCTCACCCAGGCGGGCAGGTGCAGGTAGCTGGTGGTACAGAAGGAGACATACGCGCCCACCATGATCACGTCGCCGTGGGCGAAGTTGAGCATTTTGGCGATGCCGTATACCATGGTGTAGCCCAGGGCGATGATGGCGTAGACGCTGCCCAGGCTGATGCCGCTGACCAGGTAGGTGAGAAATGTCATCATAGGCCAAAGCACCTCTTTCTCTTTTGATTTCATGCGCCTTTCTCGGAAAACGCATCAAAAAGGCTCCCCGTCCGCGCCGCGTTGGGGCGAGGCGGACGCTTGCCCGGAATAGCCGACAAAGGGGGCTGCCATGGGGCAGTCCCCTTATATGATAGGCGGAGGGATTACTGGTTGACGTAGGCGCCGCCGGTAATCTGGACGATCAGCGGGTCCTTGGAGACCTCGCCGTTGGCGCCCCACTGCATCCCGCTGCCGGTGAGGCCGTCCACGGAGAAGCCGGAGTCGGTGAACACGGCGATGAGGGCCTCGCACACCTGGTCGGCGGTCATGTCCTCGGTGATGCCGGCCTCCTGGCAGGCGGCGTACAGGGCGTAGATGCAGTCATAGCCGTCGGCGGCAAACTGGTTGGGCTCTCCGCCGGTGGCGGCCTTGTACTTCTCGATGAAGCTGACGGCGGCGTCGCTGGCGGTGTCGAAGGGGGTCAGCACGTACACGCCCTCGGCCAGGGCGGTGTCAAAGCCCTCCAGGGTGAGGATGCCGTCCAGGCCGTCGCAGCCGAAGTAGGAGAAGTCGTAGCCCTTCTGGCTGGCCTGGATGAGGATGTTGGAGGCGGGGGTGTAGTAGATGGGCAGGAAGATCATCTCCGCGCCGTTGTTGTAGGCATCGGTGATCTGGGCGGAGAAATCGGTGGTAGTGTCGTCAGGGAAGGTGGTGGTGCTGACGATCTCCAGGCCCACGGCCTCCGCCTCGGCCTTGAAGCCCTGGTAGATGCCGGTGGAGTAGTCGTCGCTGTTGTTGTAGATGACGGCGACCTTGGTGGCCAGGGCGTTGTCCTTGATGAAGTCAGCGGCGGTCTTGCCCTGGTTGGGGTCGGTGAAGCACAGCTGGAAGACGTTGTCGTGGCCCTCGGTGACGGTGGTGGAGGAGGCGGAGGGGGTCAGCTGGAAGACCCTATCGTTAAAGCTCTCCGCCGCCACGGCGGCGCAGGAGCCGGAGGTGGTGCAGCCGTAGAGGATCTGCATCCCCCAGTCCATCAGGTTGTTATAGGCATTGACGCCCTTCTCGCCGTCGGCCTCGTCGTCCTGGCCGTTGAGCTCGAACTGGATGCCGCCCAGAGCGTTGATCTCCTCAATGGCGATCTTGGCGCCCTCGTCGGTGGCAATGCCGTACTGGGCGGTAGAGCCGGTGAGGGGCCCGATGCCGCCGATCTTGATGGTGCCGGAGGCCCCGCCGCCCTGGCTGTCCGCGGGGGGCTGGGCGTCCTCCTTCTGGCCGGCGTTGGGCGTACTGCTGTTCTGCTGGCTATTGCCGCCGCAGGCCGCCAGGGCCAGGGTCATGGCGAGGGCCAGAACCAGCGCAAGAAACTTTTTCATGATTCAGACTCCTTTTCATTATTTCGCCGGGCCCCGGCCGTTCCCAGGACCCGATAGAAAAACGCGGGCCGTCCGCAGGCGTGTCCGCCCTCCGTATACGGCCTGCCCACCGGACGGGTGTTTCCCCGTCCTGATGTCAGATATATGATAAAACCTAATCACATAAAAGTCAATTGTCATTGTGTACACAATTTGTTCACAGATAAAGGCCGGGATTTATCGCCATTTCACACAAAATTGGCTGGTGTTTTCCAGCAACTTGGCTGGACAGGAAAATTTTTTCGCCGGATTTCGCCTTATTTTACATGAAATATTATCATGTATATGATGGAGATAGTCATAATCCGGCGCAAAGGACGCCCGGCCCGTAGCGGGCCGGACGTCCTCCAAAGCGCTGGAAACGTGTACCTTGCGGGGGGCCGCGGCGGAGCATCCGCCGCCTTATCCGCCCATAAACGCCATCTTCAGGCACCGCTGAAAGATCTGCCAGTAGGTGAGCCGGGCAACCCCGCGGTCCGCTACCAGCGGGATGACCTTCAGCGTCTGTCCGCCGGCGGTGACGGTCATGCGGCCTATCTCCTGCCCCTCCTCCACCGGGGCGGCCAGGGCCTCCTCCAGATCCACCTGCACCTCTATGGAGGAGAGCTTCTCCTTGGCGGCCAGGATGGTGCTGTCCCCGGCCAGGCGCGGTGTGACCGCAGAGACTTCCCCCAGCTTGACCGGGACGGGCTGGATGGGCTGGGGGGGACGGGCCTCTGTCAGGCCGTAGGCGGCAAAGCCGTAGTTGAGCAGGACCTTGGCGCTCTCGAACCGCTGGGTGGAGGTGGGGGCCTTGAGGATGACGGCAATCAGCTCCATGCCGTCCCGCTCCGCCGTGGCGGACAGGCAGTAGAGCGCGCTGCTGGTGCTGCCGGTTTTCAGCCCCGTCGCCCCCTGGTAGAATCGGATGAGCTTGTTGGTGTTGTTCAGCCCCGAGGCCCCGTCCCGGAGGGTGTCCATCCAGATGGTGGTGAAGCGGCGGACGTCCGGGTGGTTGAGGATGAGCTCCCGGCTCATGAGCGCGATGTCGTAGGCGGATGTGACGTGCCCCTGGGCGGGCAGGCCCGTGGGGTTGACAAAGTTGGTGTCGTTCATCCCCAGCTCCCCGGCCCGCTGGTTCATCCTGGCCACGAAGGCGTCCGCGCTGCCTGCCAGATGCTCGGCCAGTGCCACGGAGCAGTCGTTGGCGGAGACCACACACACGGCCTTGAGCATATCCTCCACCGTCATCTGCTCGTTCTCCTTCAGCCAGATCTGACTGCCGCCCATGGAGCAGGCGTAGGCGGAGGCGGTGATCAGATCGTCATAGGCCAGCGCACCGGAATCAATGGCCTCCATCACCAGCAGGACGGTCATAATCTTGGTTACGCTGGCCGGCTCCAGCTGCTGGTGCTCGTTGACGGCGTAGAGCACCTCTCCGGTGGCCTTCTCCATCAGCAGGCAGGCCTGGCTCTCCACCGCCAGCTCCTCCGCCCGGGCGGGCGGGACCGGCGCCAGCAGGAATATCAGTGCCAACAGGGCCGAAAGGGTTCGTTTCATACCGCAAGACCTTCCTTTTCCTTGGATTTTTCTGTCCTTACCCTAAGGATATGCACTCCGCAAAAAACAAATGACCAAACCGGCAAATTTCGCCTTGCATTTTGATATGGAATCTGTTATAATAGCTTCGTTCTCAATCAGCAGGGTTAGTACATCGGTAGTACATCGGCTTCCCAAGCCGAGGAGGCGGGTTCGATTCCCGTACCCTGCTCCAATGGTAATCCCTGGAGCCGCAATGGCTCTAGGGATTTTTTGTGCGTGTAAGCAAGCTGTTTCCCCTTATATTTTCCCTTTTGTGGAAACGGCACGGGCTTAACTGTTGGTAATAGCTTTGATATAGTTGTCCATTCGAGCGGCACTGGCCTGCCTCATTTGTTCCGTTATGTGACCGTAAATATCCAGAGTAAAGGAGGCTGTTGCGTGGCACAGGTTTCCCTGTACTGTCTTGATGTCATCCCCTGCACGAATGGACGCTACGGCAAAACTATGTCTTAGAGCCTGTTTAATATCTCAGCGTGTGCGGATTGGCGAGATAGGTTTTTGTCCTGCAAGGCAAAAAGCCGCAGTAATCCTGACGGATTGCAAGGATTTTTAACGCAGTCAGGGCGGAAAATATGCCGCCAAGGCGGGCGCGGGGAGATGTTAAACAGGCTCTTAAGTCATGGAAGCGCGAGGCCGGAAGGCCAATGGATGCAACTACTCTTTTGTAGTTTTTGTAAACCGTGTGGTGACTGAGATGTTTGCCGCGTTCGTCTGAAAACACAAGGCCAGCATCATTTTCCCATAAGGGGCTGGCTGCTACTCTCCATTCTTCTTGCCTCTCGTGTTGCAGTTTCAGAAGTTCCATAACGTAGGGGGCTGGTGCCATTACTCGTCCTCGTCCGTTCTTGGTAGGAACTAAATTATAGACACTTCCTCCGCCCAACGCCTTTTGCAGCTGCTTATTGACCGTAATCGTTCCCCTGTTGAAGTCCACACAGTCCCAAGTAAGGCCCAAAACTTCCCCTTCACGCATACCTGTGAATAATGTAACCAGGAAGACGGTTTCATACCGATGCCCTTTGATAGCGCCCATAAATTTGACTATATCGTTCTCGTCTAGCGGCTTCAATTCCTTATGCTCCACTCTGGGAACGACGCAGGCATCCGCCGGGTTAAATCGGATATAACCAATAGTTACAGCTTGCTATAGGGCCCTGTGTAAAATTCCATGGATATTCTTTATGCTTTTGGGTGATAAACCGGACTTTCCGTTACGAGGCAGTTCTAAACTGTTGTAGAAATTTTGAACCATGTGTGCAGCTAATGTTTCAAGCCGGATAGCGCCTAGGGCTGGGGCAATATGGTTTTTAATCTGACATTCATACGAAGTCAGGTATTCTGGCAGCAAGAGCTGCCTTCAAGAAATCTCCATCTATTCAACGGTTCTGCGCCGATGCAGGATACCGCAAAACCTTTGAGCAGGATGTTTCCCGCGAACTGGGACTTGGCGTTGACATTTCAGCGCGCATCAAGCCCCAGTGGAAAGTCTTGCCAAAACGCTGGAGCGTTGAGCGCGCTCTGGCTTGGATCAACAATTCCCGCCGTCTTTCCAAAGATTATGAAATATCTGTCTGGTCTGCTCAGGCAGTTTGCTTTATTGCCGCTTTTCGCACGTTGTTAGATTTTAGCCTATTGGTACAGCTTCTAAAATGCCGGCAAGCCGCAAAGCGGCCTGCCGGCACCTCTTTCCGAATAGCTGCCGGAGGAATCACACCGCCAGGCCGGAGGGGTGCGATTACTGCGGTTTGGCTACCAGGAAACACATGTCATTGGGTTCCCCTTCGTCAAAGAAGTTGTAGAAGGTAAAATTGTAAAGGAAGCGTTCCGCGCCGTATACGCCGTAGCCGTCCTGGTTGTGGTCGGTGGTGTCATAGGGATCGGCCACGATGATGACATCATCCTGCGTGGTCTCCGTCCCCATCGTGTCATAGCCGATGATGACCTGCCAATGACCGCCCCAGTCGTTCCAGCCCACCAGGATCGGCGTCCCGGCGGCCAGAGTGTCCCGGATATAATCAAAGGTGAAGATCTCGTACGCCTCGCCGTCTCCGCAATCCAAGCGGGAATAGAGGTCAAAGCCCCCCACGCCCTCAAAGATCTCGACGAGCTGGCTCATGCTGGTAGCGCCCGGCTCCATGCCGTTGCTGCGGTACGCGGCCAGCGTCTCCTCCGTGTGGCTCCCAAGCCTGCCGTACCAGTTCAGCACCATCAGGGCGCTGGTGACGCCGCAGCTCCACTCACTGGTCTGCTGCTGCGTCTTGAAATGAGTGAGGATGGTCAGGGTATCGCTGGACTCCATGTTGTAGAAGTCCAGCCGGCTGAAGTAGGGGCTGTCCCGGTGATCCCCGTCCCGCTCCACGCTGTCAGCCCCGTCGGCCTCGCTCAGATCGCAGGCGTAGCCGATCTTCATTTCGTCTGTGTAGTTGCCGTGATCGGTGTTTTCCCCCGGGCCGGCGCAGCCGCTGAACAGCGCGGCGCATACGCAGAACACAAGGGTAAATACAATTAGTTTTTTCATCGTTTTACACTCCAATAAAAAAGTAATTGTACTTGCTAAACAAACCCGACTCGCATTGTATTATTTCTGATTGGGCGGAGAGATCCGCCCTCCCTTTATTTATCCAATTTTGTGTCGTCTTTTAATATTGAGTCTATATAGTAATTTGTTCAAATCAGAACGGTCTACTTTTACTACTCTCATGTTGTTTTATACAAGTACTGGCGGGACGGATATCCCGCAGGACCTACGGAGCGAATACGGCTCCGCGCTATAAAATTTTGAGTCCGCATACGGACTCCAACAAGAGATCGCGTTCCGGCCCGGCCCTCCTCCTTCCGCAGAGTGCGCCGCGCAGGTGCGCGGCGGCCCTTATTATAAAAGAAGCTTCTCTTTTATGCAAGAAAAATTTTGTGCGGGGCCAGTCCATCCTCCCCGCGCGTTTTCCGCAATCCGGCCAATCGCGTTTCTGAGCCAATATCTGCAAAGATTTGATTGACACGCCGCCATCTGTCCAGTATAATTATGATGAAATTTTGTGAAAATCTGGGAGGGGTCAACGCGTGAAGCAGTTTTTTGGCACAAGCCAGCGGGGAAACCTGGACGAGGCGCTCCAAGGTCTCCATCACCCGCAGTTTATCATGCTGCTGTCCAATGACCGGCAGTTTGACGACCATGTAAAGGCGCTGGAGCAGCGCTTCCCCGGCGTACCCAGCATCGGGTGCATCGGGATGTGCTATCAGATCGGGGTCACGGAGAACGGCGTGGGCGTCATCGCTTTTTTCCGATGGCGTCAGCGCCGCGGCAAACGTGCTCGAGCAGGTTTCCGTCATGCCTGTGAAATACATACAGCGCCTGGAGCGGGATGTACAGACCGTGGGCGGATCCGGCCTGGATACCGTCTGCATTGACTTCTGTTCCGGCAACGACGCCTGTGTGCTGACCACCATCAACACCGTCCTGCACGGCCGGAACATCGGCCTGGTGGGCGGCACCGGCGACCAGGGGCGGGTATCCGCCAACGGGCGCGTCTGCCGGGACGCGGTGGCCTACGCCCTGGTGCGCAACCAGAACGGCCGCGTGAAGACCTACAAGGAGAACATCTACCACCAGCTGGGCAGCTACCGCTTCGTGGCCTCGGACACCGACCGGGCCAACTACATTCTCGGCTCCCTCAACGGCAAGCCGGCCAAGCAGGTGTACAAGAGCATCCTCCACGTAACGGACGAGGAGATCCTCACCAGGACCTTCCAGAACCCCTTCGGCAAGCTCAACGGGGACGATACCTGCATCATCTCCATCAAGGAGGTCAACGGCAACGCCCTGGCCTGCTTCCGCCAGGTCAACGACTCCGACGTGCTCATCCTGCTGGAGCTGGGGGACTACCGGGCCATTGTGCGGGACACCATCCGCCAGATCTCCGCGGACTTCCCGCGCCGCTCGGCCATCTTTTCGGTGAACTGCCTGTTCCGCTACAAGCTGTTCTCCGAGCACGGCTATATGCAGGCCTACCTGCGGGATATGGCGGCGCTGGGCTGCCACGCCGGCTTCGTGGGATACGGGGAGCACTACAACAACCGCTTTGTCAACCAGTCCATGACGTGCGTGGTCTTTGAATAGGGGAGGGAGAGGGAATGGCGATTCTGTTTAAGGGAAAGGAGCGGCGCAAGCCGGCTCAGGTACAGGAGGAAAAGAGCCTCTACCCCGTACTGCGCGTGGCGGAGAGTCTGAAGGATTACCAGAAGGAGCTGGCGGAGAAGGAGGTCCTGTCCCTCTGGGAGCTCAGCCGGGTGGGGGCGTCCTTCTCCGGCGTGCTGCAGGAGGGCGACCAGTTCCAGGGAAAGATGCAGGAGCTGGGGCAGTCCTTCGCCAACATCAGCGACACGGCGGAGCAGTTCGGCCAGGTGCGCGGCGAGATCTCCCAGGCGGTGTCCGAGGCCCGGGGCCAGATGGAGGAGCTGGGCCGCACCTCCGCCCAGGTGCAGCAGTCCTATGTGGACATGGCGGAGACCTTCTCCCAGCTGGAGTCCGCCATCAAGGAGATTCAGCAGTCCATGGTCAAAATCGTCTCCATCGCGGACCAGACCAACATTCTGGCCATCAACGCCTCCATCGAGGCGGCCAGGGCCGGCACCGAGGGCCGGGGATTCGCGGTGGTGGCCGTCCAGGTCAAGGCCCTGGCGGAGGAGATCAAGGCGCTGGCCGGCGAGGTGGACGACGGCGTCTGCGATGTGGAGAACCGGGCCAGCGAGCTCAGCCGCAGCATCTCCGCCTCCCAGCAGACCCTGGGCCAGAGCGCGGGCATCGTGAGCCAGACGGAGGGCAGCTTTGAAAAAATCACGGCGGCGGCCGACGGGGCGGTCTCCGTGCAGACCGGAATCTCCGGCGTGATTGAAGAGGCCCAGCGGGAGCTGCAGGTGTTGTGCCAATTCTTCGATCAGATCAGGGGCCAGTACCAGGAGGTGGTCCGGCACATTGACTCCGCCAGCCGCCTGGGCACCACGAAGAGCGCCATGTTCGAGGATATGGACAACATGATTTCCCAGATCAAGCCGATGGTGCGCGAGCTGGAGAACGGAAATTAGGCGCAGTTTGAAAAATGGAAATATGACCAAGGCGAAAAGTTTTGCCGCCCAGACGAAGGATGCAGGAACCCTGGGTGGATTGCAAGGAAAACTGGCAAAGCGATATACGGCCGGGAGTGTCCGAGAGGAGACTCCCGGCCGTTTCGCGCGCAGCTCCAACCGCCCAAATGACTGCCCTTATCCGGCACACCGGCAGTTTTCAGACAGACTCTCTTCCGGTCGCGGCGGCGCATAACCGGCGGCATATCCGCGCAAACTGTGGAAAGTACTTTGTGAAAGAAGGGATTTCCACATGTCACAGTCCAGCCGCCGCTCCCTGCTGACCCTGGGCGCGCTGACCACGCTGGCGCTGATTGCCGCCGTTACCCTGACCCTGTTCGGGCGGGAGGAGCCCGTCTCCGCCGCCGCTCCTGCCGCCGTCCCGGCCTCTGCCGGGAACTGGGGCCTCAGCTTCCAGAACGAGGGCCAGCCCCCTGTGGGCAACGCCAGCCGGGAGGAGCTCAGCCAATACAACGCGTATTATTTGGGGAATTCTGCCGAAAAAGTAATCTATCTGACCTTTGACTGCGGATATGAGAACGGATACACGGAGCAGATTCTGGACGCACTGAAGAAGCACCACGCCCCCGCCGCCTTCTTCGTGGTGGGCCACATGATAGAGGACGCCCCGGATATTGTCCGGCGCATGGCCGCCGAGGGCCATATCGTGGGCAACCACACCTTCCACCATCCGGACATGTCCGCCATCTCCGACCAGGCCGCCTTCCAGAAGGAGCTGGACAGCCTCTCCGCCCTCTACCGCGAGACCACCGGCCAGGAGCTCCCCCGCTTCTACCGTCCGCCCCAGGGGAAGTACAGCGAGGAGAACCTGCGGCAGGCCCGGGATCTGGGTTACACCACCGTCTTCTGGAGTCTGGCCTACGTGGACTGGTACACGGACGACCAGCCCACCCGCGAACAGGCCTTCTCCAAGCTCCTGCCCCGTATCCACGACGGCGCCATTGTCCTGCTCCACTCCACCTCCCGGACCAACGCGGAGATTTTGGACGAGCTGCTGACCAGGTGGGAGGACATGGGATACCGCTTCGCCCCCCTGACGGAGCTGCCCGGGGCGTAAGCCTGTCCGGCCAGAAAAGCCTGCCCACAGGGCAGGCTTTTTTATGGTCCGGCGGGCTTTTTCCAAACAGGCAGAGGGTGACTTTCCTCCCCCGCTGTGGTATGATGCTATCTGTAACGCGGAACCGGACAAATCGAACATGAACGGAGGGACACCTAATGTCAAGCCTGCTGATTCAAAACGCATCCGCCATCGTCACCTGCGACAGCCGGGACACGGTCTATGAAAACGCCAGCGTGCTGATGGAGAACGGCGTCATCACCCGCATCGCACACGACATCCCGGCATCCGGCGAGACGGTGGACGCCGCCGGGTGCATCGTGTACCCCGGACTCATCAACACCCACCACCACCTCTACCAGACCTTCAGCCGGAACCTGCCGGCGGTGCAGGGCATGGAGCTGTTTGACTGGCTCCGGGCGCTCTACGAGATCTGGAAGAACCTGGACAGCGGCGTGGTCTACCACAGCTCCATGACCGGCCTGGGGGAGCTGCTGCGCCACGGGTGCACCACCTGCTTTGACCACCACTACGTCTTCCCCCGGGGCCGCTCGGAGGGGCTGCTGGACGCCCAGTTCGCCGCGGCGGAGGAGCTGGGTATCCGCATGTTCGCCTCCCGGGGCAGCATGGATCTCAGCAAAAAGGACGGGGGCCTGCCCCCGGACAGCGTGGTGCAGTCCGTGGACGAGATCCTCTCCGACTGCCGGCGGGCGGTGGAGCGGTTCCACGATCCCCGGCCCTTCTCCATGCGGCAGGTGGCTCTGGCGCCCTGCTCCCCCTTCAGCGTCTCCGAGGAGCTGCTGCGTCAGTCCGCCCTTCTGGCACGGGATCTGGGGGTGCGGCTCCACACCCACCTGTGCGAGACCAAGGACGAGGAGCGCTTTGTCCAGGAGCGGTTCGGGATGCGCCCCCTGGCGTACATGGAGAGCCTGGGCTGGATCGGCGCCGACGTGTGGTACGCCCACGGCATCCACTTCAACGACAGCGAGCTGCGCCGTCTGGCCGGCACCGGCACCGGCGTGGCCCACTGCCCCATCTCCAACATGAAGCTCTCCTCCGGCGTGTGCCGGGTGCCGGAGATGCTGGAGCTGGGGGTGCCGGTGGGGCTGGCGGTGGACGGCAGCGCCAGCAACGACGGCTCCAATCTGCTGGAGGAGCTGCGCACGGCCTACCTGCTCCACCGCCTCCACGCCAGCGAGCGGGCCCCCAGCGGCTACGACGTGCTGAAGATGGCCACAGCTGGCAGCGCCAGGGTCCTGGGCCGCAGCGACATCGGCTCTCTGGAGCCGGGGAAGGCCGGGGATCTCTTCCTCATCGACAAGCGCCGCCTGGAGCTGGTGGGGGCGGATCTGGACCCCAAGAGCCTGCTGGGCACGGTGGGCTGGAAGGGGGCCGTGGACTGCACCGTGGTCAACGGAAGGGTCGTCGTCCGGGACGGCCGCCTGACGGGCGTGGACGAGGAGCGGGCCTACCGGGAGGCGGACCGGCTGGTCAAGGAATATCTGGCACGATAGGCGTGGTTACTTTTCCCACGCCGGAAAAGTAACCAAAAGTGCGCTCAAGGGGCAAGGCCCCTTGAGAAGCCCGAATGTCTTGTTTAATTGCCCTTCGCTGTAGCTGGGCTGACGCTACCGATGGCGCCTGCCCTTCGTCTGTTGCCCGCGGGGCCGTCATTCGGCGTTCCGCCGAACGACTGGCCCGGCGACGCAAGCGCCGCCTGTCTACCCATGGGTCCTATCGGGAAGCGAAGCAGCGGGGGTAGTGCGGTGCGTTTTTACTGTGCAGCGATTCGGTGAGGCCCCCGTTGCAGGGTCTACCCCTTTAAGAGCCTGTTTAACATCTCCCCGCGCCCGCCTTGGCGGCATATTTTCCGCCCTGACTGCGTTAAAAATCCTTGCAATCCGTCAGGATTGCTGCGGCTTTTTGCCTTGCAGGACAAAAAACCTATCTCGCCAATCCGCAC
>CAJUQS010000157.1 GCA_910588365.1 uncultured Oscillospiraceae bacterium
ATGCTGGATGGACGAGTATTTTTCTCGTCAGACAAGGAGATTTTCCGCAGCAATCCTGACGGATTGCAAGGGAAAGCGACACAGTATGGCGGGAAAAAGACTGGCCAGACAGCGTTCAACGGTTGTGAATACAGGTTCTAACAATGGACAGGGGAGGCGGAGCGGTGGAGACAACAAAGAGAGGGGCTGCGGAGCGGCGGTGCGTGGTGATAGGCGGCGCGGACATCGGGCGGTACGACCGGATACGCGCCCGCCTGCGGGAGGACGACTTCTTCATCTGCTGCGACGGCGGGCTGAGGCACAGAGCGGGGCTGGGGATTGCCCCGGACCTGGTTGTGGGAGACTTCGACTCCCACGAGAATCCGCACTTGCCCGTGGAAACCATCGTCCTGCCCTGTGAGAAGGACGACACCGACACGGTCTTCGCGGTGAGGACCGCGCTGGACCGGGGATTCCAGGACTTCCTGCTGCTCGGGTGTACCGGCGGGCGGCTGGACCACACCCTGGGGAATGTCTCCCTGCTGCTGATGCTGGAGGCCCGTGGGAAGCGCGCCGTGCTGCTGGATGACTTTTCCGAGATGGAGGTTGTCTCGGCCGGGCCGGTGCAGATTGAGGACCGGTATGCCTGCTTCTCCCTGCTGAGCGCGGGCGGAGCCGCCCGGGGCGTCACTGTCCGGGGGGTGAAATACCCCCTCTCCAACGCGGAGATTACCAGCGAGTACCAGTACGGCATCAGCAACGAGGTCCTGCCGGGGGAGAGGGCGGAGGTGTCGGTGAGGGAGGGGCGCCTGCTGCTGGTCAAGGTGCTGCCACTTTTTTGACAGAGAGAGAGGGCCCGTCTGGTTCACACCAGACGGGCCCTCTTATCGCCCGGGCGGCGCCCGCCGGCGCCTATCCCAATACCACATCCAGCGCCAGCATGATGGTAAATCCCGCCGCGAAGGACAGCGTCCCCAGGTTGGAGTGGCTCCCGGCGGAGGCGTCCGGAATCAGTTCCTCCACGACCACATAGATCATGGCACCCGCCGCAAAGCTGAGCAGATAGGGCAGCGCGGGGAGAATCAGCCCCGCCGCCCAAATGGTCATCACGGCGGCCAGCGGCTCCGCCGCGCCGGACAGGACCCCATATAAAAACGCCCGCCCTTTTCTCACGCCCTCCCTCCGGAGGGGGATGGAGATGACGGCGCCCTCCGGGAAGTTCTGAAGCGCAATGCCGATGGACAGCGCCAGTGTCGCGGCGGCCGTAATCCCTTCGTTTCCGGCCAGCCAGCCCGCCAGCACCACGCCCACCGCCATGCCCTCCGGGATGTTGTGGAGGGTGACAGCCAGCACCAGCATGGCGGTCCGCCCCAGCTGGGTGCGGGGGCCCTCCGTCTGATTGCTGCTCTGGTGCAGATGGGGGACCGCCCTGTCCAGCGCCAGCAGGAACAGGACGCCCAGCCAAAATCCGATGACGGCGGGGAGGAAGGCCCGCTGGCCCATGCCAGCCGCCTGTTCTATGGCGGGAACCAGCAGGCTCCAGATGGACGCCGCCACCATAACCCCCGCCGCAAAGCCGGTCAGGGTCCGCTGAATCAGCAGGTTCATACCGCTCTTGAGAAAAAATACGCACCCCGCACCCAGTGCGGTTCCCAGAAGGGGGAGAAGCAATTCAATCAATACACGTTTTGTCATTTCCAGACGTTCGCCTCCCAATCGTATAGCATTGCGGGATTTCAAACAGACTCTGGGTGTATTATTTGAATAATATGCGCAAATCACTCCTCCGGCCTCACGTTTTTCTTGCCCTCCTTCTTCTCCGCGGCAGCGGACCGCATATCGCCCCGCGGAAAATCCCTACGCCTGGTTGATTGCCGCGCGCAGGGCCTCCTTGACCCGCACAGTTTCGGACTTCCTGTCGGCGGAGCGGTCGAAGCGCACCGCCTCTCCGGCGGTGATGCGGCGCGCCGCCGTGTCCAGACGCAGGGGGACGAAGTCCAGGGGATCCTGGGTGATCCTGCGCCAGAAGCGGTCGATGAGCAGAAAGCCGTCGTAGATGGCGCCTATGCCGTCGGAGCTGTCCGTGTAGTCCACATCAGGAAAGATGAGGACGCTGTCCCCGGAGCGGAGGGCCGCGACGGTGGCCAGGAAGGTCTCCTTGATTTTGACAGATCCCCGGTAGACCGGGATGGCGCCGATGGCCCGCAGCAGGGCGCTGACATAGCCGGAGGAGGCGCGGGCGAACAGGGCTGCCAGGGGCTTCGGTAAGCCGAAGCGCTGGGTGAAGGTGTAGTCCCGGTAGTGGACGCGGCAGGTCTCCTTCTCCAAAAACATGTGGAGCACCCAGGGGCGGGTGGGGAAGGGGAGCCAGCACTGGGCGGCCAGGGGGCCGCGCATGTTGCTGTGGCTGCACACGAATACCGTGGGCGCCGCCGGAGGCTCCACCTCGGCGGTCCAGCGGCCGGTGATCAGGCGCGCAAAGGGGAGGCTGGCATAGTACAGCTTACCTCGCTCCATCTCCGTCCTCCTCCCGAAAGACCCAGTACATCTGAATCTGATAGCTGCAAATGGCGAGAATGATGTCCCCCAGCGCCTTGTTCACCGTGGGGTAGATCCCCGGCAGCAGCCACTCCAGCGCCAGCAGGAGCAGATACGAGCACAGCAGCTGGCAGAACCACAGGCAGTAGTAGCGCAGAACCGTCCGGCCCTGGGGACTGCCGCCGAAGACGTAGCGGCGGTTGAGGGTGTAGTTCAGCGACGAGGACAGGGCCCGGGCGGTCAGGGTGGACCACCAGTAGCAGGCGAGGTCCGACAGGGGCCGGAAGAGGACCGCGCTGCACAGCCAGAAGGCCAGTACGTCCGTCACTGCCGAGAGGACCGAGGACAGCGCGTACCAGCCCAGCCCGGAGATCAGGATGGCGAACACCCGCCAGGAGTCCCGGACAGCGCGCAGGTGGGTACCCGCGTTGTTGTCGTAATAGATGACCTGGATGGCCGTCTGCCGCAGTCCGACGCGCTCCCGGGCCGCCCGGATGAGCATGTTCATCTCATACTCGAACCGCTCCCCGGCGACGGTCCCGCACCAGTCCAGCAGCTCCCAGGGGATTCCGCGCAGCCCCGTCTGGGTGTCCCCCAGGCGGACGCCGTAGAGGGCGTGGAAGGCCCAGCTGCTCAGCCGGTTGCCCAGCTTGGAGCGGGGAGGGACCTGGGGCAGGGTCAGATCCCGCACCCCCAGCACCAGGCGGTCCGTCTCCTCCAGGGCCGCCTGCCCCACCGCGCACACGTCCTGCACGGCGTGCTGGCCGTCGGCGTCGGCGGTGACCACCGCCATGCCCTGAAAGGCGGCCCTGCCGCGGATGTACGAAAAGGCGGTCTTCAGCGCCCGGCCCTTGCCCTGGTTGCGCTCGTGGCGCAGGACGGTACAGCCCTCCAGGGCCTCCAGCTCCGCGAAGACGGGGCGGCTGGACTGGCCGCTGCCGTCGTCAATGACGACGATGCCCTCGGCCCCCCGCTCCAGCAGGGCGGCGGCATAGGCCGGGAGTGTCTGATCCGGGTCCAGGGCCGGAATGACGATGACGCAGTTTGCTAAGCCGTATGATGTATGTTCCACAGATATCTCCCTCCTGTCCGGCAGTCCGCCGGGAATTTTGGCCTGCCCGGCAGGCCAAATGCGGCAG
>CAJUQS010000158.1 GCA_910588365.1 uncultured Oscillospiraceae bacterium
ACCCGTGGGTAGACAGGCGGCGCTTGCGTCGCCGGGCCAGTCGTTCGGCGGAACGCCGAATGACGGCCCCGCGGGCGGCAGACGAAGGGCAGGCACTCGGGTAGAATCTATCCAGCTGCAGCAGAGGGCAAATAAACAAAACATGGAGTATCGCCCGGAGGGCGATATCGGGGGGCCGGGGGACTCCCCCGGCGGCTTTTTGGTACCTTTTTGTCCGCACAAAAAGGTACCCGGGGTTCGGGGCCGGGGAGGCCCCGGGCGTTAAAGACAGCACCTGCCCCTGGGGATGAACCGCCCCCGGGGATTCAGTACCTGTCCGCGGTCAGCGGCCAGATTTCCCCTCAAATATACCTGTACAATGGAACATTTGGTCCGCCAGCCCTCATAGGGCGTGTAATCCACATTCTGCACGTGGTTATCCACAGAGATTGTCCCCTCCGAAGCCGGATCGAGGACCACAATATCCCCGTCGGATCCGGGGGCGATCAGCCCCTTCCGGGGCCAGCAGCCGTAGAGCCTGGCCGGGTTCTCACTGAGCACGCGGCACATATCCGCCGCCGTGACGCGCCCCGCCGCCACGCCATAGGTGTATAGCAGCACCCCCCGGTGCTCCACCCCGGGCAGGCCCCCGGGGATCCTCGTGAAGTCGTACTGCCCCGCCCGCTTCTGTGCCAGGGTGAAGGAGCAGTGGTCCGTGGCCACGGTGTCGATCTCGCCGCCGCGCAAGGCCTCCCACAGCGCCTCCTGGTCCGCCCGCTTCCGCAGGGGCGGCGCGCAGACAAACCTGGCCGCCTCCAGATAGTCCGGGTTGTCGTAGGCGCTGTCCTCCAGCAGCAGGTAGTGGGGGCAGGTCTCCACGTACACCCGCTGCCCCCGCCGCCGGGCGGCGCGGACCTCCTCCAGGGACTCCCGGGCGGAGAGATGGACGATGATCACCGGCACGTCCGCCAGCTGCGCCATGCGCAGCAGGTGCCCCACCGCCTCGGCCTCCAGCGGCGCGGGCCGGGTGCGGGGGTGGGAGGCGGGAGCCATGCGCCCGCCCGCCCTGGCGTCCTCCACCAGGGCGCGGATGACCCCGTCGTTCTCGCAGTGGACCCCGGCGATACCGCCCACCTCCTTCAAACGCAGGAGTGCCCGGTACATATCCCCCTCGCCGATCATCATGGCGGGGTAGGTCATGTACATCTTAAAGGAGGTGATCCCCTGGTCCATCATCTCCCCGAGCTCCCGGGAGATGCCCTCGTTCCAGTCGTCGATGGTCATGTGGAAGCCGTAGTCGCAGGCGGTTTTTCCCTCTGACTTCCGCCGCCAGCGCTCCAGGCCCGCCGCCAGGGTCTCCCCCTTGTCCGGCGCGGCAAAGTCCACCACCATGGTGGTGCCGCCCCGGAGGGCCGCCCGGCTGCCGGTGGCGAAATCATCGGCGGTGATGGTGCCCGCCACCTCCAGGTCAAAGTGGGTGTGGCCGTCGATGAAGCCGGGGAACAGCAGCTTCCCCGTACAGTCCACCACATTGGCGTCCCCAACCGGGAGGTTCTCCCCCACGGCGGCGATCTTCTCCCCCTCCAGCAGCACGTCCCCACGGCACACGCCCTGGCCGGACACGACGCTGCCGCCTCGCAGTAAGGTTCCCATACTCGCTCCTCCTCACGTTATAGTGGGAAAAGTATACCACAGTTTGCGTCCCATATCCAGTGGACGGAGGGCCGCAGGGGCAAAAATTCTTAAAAAACGCCGGAGGGGTTGTCCCGCCTGAGCCGGAGTGGTATCATGGGCCCGAAACATGGCGGAAGGCCCTGGGCGGGAGCAAAACCGCTGGTGCGCCCCATAGTTGCGGGGTTGTAAAGGCCAGCAGACCTGTTTTATTGCATAAAAACTGGGACGCGCTTTTCAGCACGTCCCAGTTTTTATCCTATTATTAGATATTTTCTATAGTCTCATCATATAAGACTTTTGCTTTTGCGCCAGCAATATTATCTACTGAAACATTCCCGGAAAAACTTATGCCAATATCACCTCCACCAATTGAAATGCTTGGCGCAGACATGTTTATAACCGAATGACCGTAGAGACCAGCAACTTTAACATGGTGGATATTTCTTGTAATTGAGGGATCCTTACGGAGCTGGATTGAAATGCTTCCTTCTTTAGCCCAAGCGTCCCTATCACCCACCCAAGCCATGGGAAAAGAATAACTAAGAGTATTGAATTCAAGTGATGGAGTGGAGTAAACACCTTGGTAATTATACGGACGATCATTAAGGTAATATGTAACTAAACCGTGGTCGTAATCCAAATCAACATCGACATAATTCCCATCAAATCCATAGGCACACCATCTAATTGCCATTGCATCCGTGCCATTGACAAAAGGACAATGGTCCCATGACCATTCATAAACAATATAGAATTCTGTCTGTGATGCAAAATTACATCCTATCTTTCCAGTACAAACTCCAGCCAATGCATAGAGGTCAAAATCATTAAGAACGATAATTCCTGCATGATAGTTTTTTAACATGCCAATTTCTTCATCTGTATAACCTAATTCCGCAAGCCGCTCACAAGGAAGTGCGGCCCGCTCTAAAAGAAGCTCATTATATGTCGTGGACTTTAACTCGACAATCTCAGTAGCCGTATATCCGGCAGCTGAGAGCTCATCATCAGACATTGCTTGAAGTTGGGTAAAAACATCATATTCAGAAAATTGAAATTCTGAACAGGTATCCTCATTGCTAGTTTCTGCTGCGTATGCGGGTAAACACATGCTAAAAAAGATGCACATAGTAAGAACTACAGCTAAAAATTTTTTCATGTCTACACTTCCCTCATTCATCAACTTATTTTATCATAGCAATTACAAAGGGAGAAATGGACATACATAACAAACTTATATAGGCCAGCAAGAACTCAATTGTATTCATACAATCTTCTCCATCCCTCAGCTTTTTTTGCATTTTAAAAAAGGAGGTAATAAAAATATACGGCCAAATAAAGCTTGTTACAAAAAGAATCACAAATACTACTAAAAAAAACTGAATAATTTTTCACATCCTTTCTAAATTTCTATTGTAGCACCGAAACTAAGTCCTAAAATCTCCCGCCTGTATTATACGACATCCAAAAAAATCTGTCAATAGCTAATTATTAGAAAGTTATACTTTTAAAATTATATGGTTGGACCGGTAGCCTCGAGACTTGTCGAAAAATTTCCCCCAAATAGGGCTGGTCAAAGGGAAACTTTCGCGGTACAATAGGGGCATCCGGGGCGCTCTCCGGGGCCCCTATACAAATGAGGAGGAAAGTTTATGAAGAAAGCAACATCCCTGCTGCTGGCTCTGATTCTGGCGTTCAGCCTGGCCCTGCCCGCGGCAGCCGCTGAGGACGCTGAATATGATGTCCTGACCGGCGGCGTTACCGAAATTCAGAAGTACGGCAACATCATCCTGGACATCGCCTCTGAGGACCTGCTGGAGGCGGGCTACGAGTACGGCGACATGCTGACCGTCACCGTCAATGACGTGGACCACGAGATGCCCCTGTGCACCAACTACTCCGACGTGGACACCGGCTCCCTGGTGCTCCGTGACGCCGAGGGCGTGCTGATTGCCGCCATCAATATGGGCGATTTCGCCACCACCAACTCCCTGGCCGAGAAGGTCACCGCTGAGGACGGCACCTACGAGTGGAAGTTCGAGGAGGGCAAGTCCATCGAGGACATCACCGTCTCCATCGCCATGGCCGAGAAGGGCGGCTACCACGACCAGTACATCATCCACCAGCTGGAGCGCACCAACGAGCGCGACGACTACGACTCCGATGAGATTTTCGCCAACTTCCGCAACATCGCCGCCGGTGAGCTGGGTGAGAACGCCCTGTTCCGCTCCAGCAGCCCGGTGAACAACGAGCTGGGCCGCGCCGCCTACGCCGATGATTTCGCCCAGGCCGCCGGCATCCAGGCGGTCATGAACCTGGCGGACGCCGGGGAGGACGTTGAGGGCTACTTCGAGGAGGAGGGCTTCGACTCCCCCTATTACCAGTCCCTCTACGAGGACGGCAAGGTCAAGGCCCTGAACCTGGGCGTGGACTTCACCGCCGATGATTTCAAGAGCGGTCTGGCCGACGGCCTGCGCTTCTTCGCTGAAAACGAGGGCCCCTATCTGGTCCACTGCACCGAGGGCAAGGACCGGGCCGGCTTCGTCTCCGCCCTGCTCTCCTGCTTCATGGGAGCGGACTTTGACGAGGTGGTGAACGACTACATGACCACTTATGTCAACTACTACCACCTGACCGAGGACAGCGAGCAGTACGCCGCTGTCAAGAACAGCAACATCGTCTCCATCCTGGAGGCCATCACCGGCTCCGAGAAGGGCGCGGACCTGAGCGAGGTGGATCTGGCCAAGGCCGCCGAAGAGTACCTCGTGGACATCGGCTTGAGCGAGGAGGAGGCTGCCGCCCTGAAGGACAACCTGTCCAAGGACTACGAGCTGCCCGCGCCCGCTGAGGAGCCCGGCGAGGAGGAGCCCGCTGCGGCGGCGGCTCCCGCTGAGGAGCCTGCCCAGGAGCCCGCCGAAGAGCCTGTGGAGGAGCCTGTAGCCTCCACGCCCTCCTCTGAGGACGCACCCGCTGCCGCTGAGGCCCCCGCCCAGCCTGAGGCCTCCGAAGATGCTTCCAACCGGGATGTTAAGCCCTACACCGTGGTCTCCGGCGACTGCCTGTGGAACATCGCCTACAAGCTCTACGGCTCCGGCGCCCGCT
The DNA here is from genome assembly GCA_910588365.1 of uncultured Oscillospiraceae bacterium. Taxonomy (GTDB): domain Bacteria; phylum Bacillota; class Clostridia; order Oscillospirales; family Oscillospiraceae; genus Pelethomonas. The sequence continues at coordinate 4,756 of CAJUQS010000158.1, forward strand.
GGACGGAGATCTACGAGCTGAACAAGGAGACTGTCAAGAATCCCGAGATGATCTATATCGGCCAGGTGCTCACCGTATACGCCGCCTGACCGGCCGGCAGATTCCGGCAAAACTGAAAAAATCTGGGCGGTCCGGTTCATCCGGACCGCCTGTTTTTTGTCCTCAGGCGGGAAATTGGAAAAAATTTTTTTGAAATTTCGCAAAAACTATGGGAAACAAGACTAGCCAAATGGCGAAACATGGTTTATAATCGGAATGTAACCGGGCAGGCAGGGCTTCCCCTGTCCGCGGACAGAGAGCCGGTCCGCAGTGCCCAAAAAAAATTAGGAGGAACCCAACTATGAGAAAGTGGAACAAAGTCATCGCCCTGCTGCTGGCGATGGTCATGGCGTTCGGCATGACCGTCTCCGCGCTGGCGGACGATGACGACGCGGATGCGGCGGCTGAACCCACGCCCGCGTTTGAGGTACCCGAGGATGCCGAAGGATCCATCGTCATCCTCCACACCAACGATGTACATGGCGCTATCGAGGGCTACGCCAAGGTGGCTGCCCTCAAGGCTATGTACGAGGAGGCCGGCGCCTACGTGCTGGTCATGGATGCCGGCGACTTCAGCCAGGGCGATGCTTCTGTGAACATCTCCCAGGGCGCTACCGCCGTGGAGCTGATGAACATGGCCGGCTACGACGCGGCCGCCCCCGGCAACCACGAGTTTGACTTTGGCTATGAGAACCTGACCAAGCTGGCCGAGGCCGCCGAGTTCCCCGTTCTGGCTGCCAACGTCACCTATGACGGCAAGCTGGCCTTCGGCGACAACGTCACCTTCGAGACCGAGGACGGAGTGAAGATCGGCGTGTTCGGCCTGGATACCCCCGAGGCCAAGACCAAGACCAACCCCGCTAAGACTGTGGGCGTGGAGTTCGCTTCCAGCGAGGATATGTACAAGATCGCTCAGGAGCAGGTTGACGCCCTGGAGGGCTGCGATTACATCATCTGCCTGGGCCACCTGGGCATCGACGATGAGACCGCCACTACCGCCAACCGCTCCATCGACCTGCTGGAGAAGGTGACCGGAATTGACGTGTTCATTGACGGCCACTCTCACTCCACCCTGGACGCGATTGTTGAGAAGACCAACGAGAACCGTACCGTTGGTGAGACCGTTGTCACCTCCACCGGCACCAAGCTGGCCAATGTGGGCGTTGTCACCATCAAGGATGAGACCATCACCACCGACTGCATCGCTCTGGAGTCCTACACCATTGCTGAGAACGAGGAGATCGCTGCCCGCGCTTCCGAGATCCGCGCTGAGATTGATGCCGAGTACGGTGTTGTCTTCGCCACCAGCGAGGTTGTGCTCAACGGCGAGAAGGCCCCCGGCAACCGCACCGAGGAAACCAATCTGGGCGATCTGATCACTGACGCCATGATTTGGTACGCCGCTAAGGAGAACGAGGACGCTGCTGAGAATATTGTTGCTATTACCAACGGCGGCGGCATCCGCGCTGCCGTTGAGGTCGGCGACATCACCAAGAAGGATGTCAACACCGTCCTGCCCTTCGGCAATACCCTGGGCTATGCCACTGTCACCGGTACGGCCCTGCTGGAGGCTCTGGAGGCTTCCACCTTCTGCACCCCCGAGGCCATTGGCGGCTTCCCCCAGGTGTCTGGCATCGAGTTCACTGTTGACGTTGCCCAGACTTATGACCAGGGCGACCTGTATCCCGCTTCCACCTACTATGCTCCCAAGAGCATCAACCGCGTGAGCATCCAGACCGTGGGTGGCCAGGAGTTTGATCCTGAGGCGGAGTATCTCCTCGTTTCCACCGACTTCATTTTCAACGGCGGCGACACCTACTATGCCCTCAAGTCCGAGGATGCGGTTGACACCGGCGCCGCCCTGGACGAGGTCCTGATGCAGTACATCACCGAGGTTCTGGAGGGCACCGTTACCGCCGAGAAGTACGGCGAGCCCGCCGGCCGCATCACCATCGTTGGTGAGGCCGCTGAGAAGCCCGAGGAGCCCGAGGAGCCCACCACTCCCGCCGCCCTGTTCTCCGACGTGACCGAGGCCAACTGGCACTACGAGTTCGTCAAGGCGATGGTTGACGCCGGCATCGTCGGCGGCTATCCCGACGGCAGCTTCAAGCCCGGCGACTCCGTCACCTGGGGCGCTGCTCTGAAGATGGTCCTGGCCTACACCAACCACGAGGACGCCGCTCCCGTTGAGGGCGGCAGCTGGGCCAGCGGCTACATCGCCCTGGCCAAGAGCGAGGGCCTCATCGACGCCGAGGCTGAGATTGACCACAACGCCGCCATCACCCGCGTGGAGATGTGCCAGCTGCTGGCCAAGGCCCTGAAGATCGAGGCCTCCGAGAAGGAGTCCACCTTCCCCGACACCACCGACGGCTACGTGGTGGCTCTGGCTGAGCTGGGCGTCATCGGCGGCAATCCCGACGGCACCTTCGCTCCCGAGGGCGAGCTGACCCGCGCCGCTCTGTGCAAGATCCTGTCCACCGCTCCCGAGGCCCCCGCCGCCACCGAGCCCGCTGAGGGCGACGACGCTGCCGAGCCCGCCGAGGGTGAGACCGAGGGCGATGAGGCCGCTGAGCCCGCCGAGGGTGAGGATGCCCCCGCTGAGGGTGAGGAGGACGCTCCCGCCAGCGACGACGACGCTTCTGCCGAGGGCGAGGACGCTCCCGCTGAGGGCACCGAGCCCGCCGACAAGGCTGCTTGATCCAATCCATCATTTTTTCACAGCATAGGGTTCAGGGCGTCTGCATTGCAGACGCCCTGGATTTTCATTTTGCCCCGCGCCACGATCCCCCTTCCAGCACACGGTACCGTCACCGTGGCTGGGACCTGGAGCAGCGGGGGATGAGGGAGCGGCGGCAAAATTCTTTCTGGTCCTCTTCCTTCTAAGAAAAAGGACTAGCGGCCCATGGTGTGCTTCACAGAGGCGGCGGCGCTGTCCACCGCGTCGGTGACGGTCTGCATGGCCTTGCCGGCGGCGGTCCGGCTGCCCGTTCTGGTGTGCAGGGCCATGTCCGCCGCCGCGCCGGCAGCTGCCCCCAGCAGCATACCCTTGACAAATCCGTTCATATTCATAAAACACTCCTCCTCTCGGTCCAGAGCTAGTATCCCCGGCGGACACAAAAATAAGCGTCCGATTTTGATCATTTTATTTGCTAATTGCTGTCATATCCGATATAATAGAAAAATCAGCGAAAACAGGAGGCGGCCCAGGATGAAGAAGGAGACCTTTTCCCTTTTGGAACACTATATGCGCGCCTGCATGGGCGACTCCGCCCACGACGGGGAGCATGTCCGCCGGGTGCTGTATCTGGCGATGGAGATTGCTGAGACGGAGCCCGCGGCGGACAGGGATGTGCTGATAGCCGCCTGTCTGCTCCACGATATCGGCCGGGAGGAGCAGTTTCAGAATCCGGCCCTCTGCCACGCCCGGGCGGGCGCGGAGAAGGCGTACCGCTTCCTGCTGGAGCACGGCTTCCCTGCGGACTTCTCCGCCCATGTCCGGGACTGCGTCCGCACCCACCGCTTTCGCTCAGACGACCCGCCCCGGACCATTGAGGCGAAAATCCTCTTTGATGCGGACAAGCTGGACGTCACCGGAGCCATCGGCATGGCCAGGACCTTCTTCTACGCGGCCCAGGTGGGACAGCCCCTCTACAGCCTGCTGCCGGAGGGCGCGGTGTCCGACGGCTCGGCGGAGGAGCCGCCCGGGGTCCACTCCGTCCTCCGGGAGTACAAGGTGAAGCTGGAGCACATCTACGGCCGCTTTCTCACCGCCCGGGGCGCTGAGATGGCCCGCCGGCGGCAGGCCGCGGCCGTCAGCATCTATGAAAACCTGCTGGAGGAGGCGCGGGAGCCCTACGAGACCGGGGCCGCCATCCTCTCCCGGCACATCGAATTGACAGAAAGGGGGGCGTGATACCGCCATGACTACCAGGATTTTCCTTGTCCGCCACGCTGAGGCGGAGGGCAACCTGTTCCGGGTAGCCCACGGACAGTACGACAGCATCATCACCCCCCGGGGCTACCGCCAGCTGGCCTATCTCCGCCAGCGGTTCGACGGGGAGCGCCTGGACGCGGTGTACGGCAGCGATCTGACCCGCACCCGCACCACCGCCTCCGCCCTCTATATCCCCCGGAACCTGGCGTTCCGGCCTCTGCCCCTGCTGCGGGAGATCCGGCTGGGCGTGTGGGAGCAGATGACCTGGGGGGAGATCCAGCGGATGGACCCGGGGATGTACGTAGACTTCAACAAGCGGCCGGACCTGTGGCGCGCCGAGGGGGCGGAGACCTTCGCCCAGGTCCGGGACCGGATGGTGGCGGGTATCCGCCAGATCGCGGCGGAGAACCCCGGCGGCACGGTGGCCGCAACCAGCCACGGCGCGGCCCTGCGGACCCTGCTGGGCACTCTCCAGGGCATGAGCCTGGAGGAGATCGGCCGTACCGGCCACGGGGACAATACGGCGGTATCCCTGCTGGAGGTGGAGGGGGAGGACATCCGCGTCGTCTTCCGGGACGACGCGTCCCACGTCCCCGCCAGCGCCTCCACCTTCCGCCGCCAGAGCTGGCACAAGGATGACGCGGCGACAGAGCCGGGGCTGTGGTTTCGCACCTCGGACGGTCCCGATGGCGTCAGGACCGCCGAGGCCCTTATGGACGAGGAGGTGGTGGGCCGTATCTCCATGGTGCTGGAGCCGGAGGCCCTGCGCGTCACGGACTACGCGATTGTCCCGGCGCTGCGGGGACAGCGGTACGGGATCCAGCTGCTGGGCCAGGCGGTGCAGTACGCCCGGAGGCAGGGCCTGGAGAGGGTGGTCCTCACCTGCGGCCCTGAGCTGGCGGGGTATTTTGCCCAATATGGGTTTGTTCCTTCCGGCGGGGATATGGTCATGGATTTGCGGCGGATCATCCGGGAGATTCCAGAGATACCTCTTGTTACTTTTCCCTCGCCGGAAAAGTAACCAAAAGGGCGCCGGGGGAGTCCCCCCGGTCCCCCCTGGCATCGCCCGGAGGGCGATACTCTATTTTTTGATTATTTGCCCTTTGCTGTAGCTGGACTGGTTCTGCCGGTGGTGCTTACCCTGCGTCTGCCGCTCTTATGCGTCTACCCACAGGTCCTATCGTGGGCGAAGCAGCAGGGGGAGTGCATTGCGGTTTTACTTTGCAGCGACTCGGAGCAATCCCCTTTGCAGGCTCTACCCCTTTAAGAGGCCGGCAGGCGGAGTAGTTCAAGTACCAGACCACTAGATCAGAACCCCGTAGGGCTCACCCGTTCACGGGGCAGGGCAGCTCTTCACCTGGGAGCGTGTCCGAAAATCCCCCGCCGAGGCGGCCGACCTAACGGTCGGCCCCGAGAGGGGTTCTTAGGGCGCAGCCCTAAGCGCATTTTTGGTTACTTTTTGTGCGCACAAAAAGTAACCCCGGGGTCTGGGGGCGGGAAGCCCCCACTCGACTCGCGTCATTCGGCGTTCCGCCGGACAACGGCTCGGGCGGTGCAGGCACCGCTTTGGGGGCGCGCAGCCCCCGCAAAGCATCGAATAGAAACATCTCGCCCTGCGCCCCGCAGGGGCGCAGAGAAAAGAGGCCCCCTATGTTAGACACTTCCAACTTCCTCCCCGTCTCCCGGGAGGAGATGCACGAGAGAGACTGGTGGTACTACGACTTCCTGGTGGTCACCGCGGACGCCTACGTGGACCACCCCTCCTTCGGTACGGCCATCATCGCCCGCTGCCTGGAGGCCGAGGGCTACCGGACGGCGGTCCTGGCCCAGCCGGACTGGCACTCAGCCGACGCCTTCCGGGCCATGGGAAAGCCCCGGTATGGGGTCCTCATCGGCGGGGGAAACATCGACTCCATGGTGGCCCACTATACCGCCGCCAAAAAGCGCCGCTCCAGCGACGCCTACAGCCCCGGGAACAGGATGGGTCTGCGGCCCGACCGGCCCACCATCGTCTACGCCAACCGGGCGCGGGAGGCATTCCCGGATACCCCGGTTGTCATCGGCGGTCTGGAGGCCAGCCTGCGCCGCTTCGCCCACTACGACTACTGGGACGACGCGGTGCGCCGCTCCATCCTCTTTGATGCGGGGGCGGATCTGCTGGTTTATGGCATGGGGGAGCGGGCGACCCGGGAGATCGCCCGGCGGCTGTCCCGTGGGGAGCCGGTGGAGCAGCTCACGGACATCCGGGGGACGGCCTATGGGGCGAAGGACCCCGCCTGCGCCTTTGAAAGCGTCTGTGTTCCGTCATTTGAAGCCGTGGTTTCAGACAAGGGAGACTACGCCCTGGCTACGCGGATCGAGTACGAGGAGCACGACCCTGTCCGGGGAAAGGCTATTTTGCAGCGCCACGGGGACCGGGTGCTGGTGGTGAACCCGCCGGCTGTCCCCCTGAACCGGGAGGAGCTGGACTTCGTGGCCGGACTGCCCTACGCCCGGGAGGTCCACCCCATGTACGACGCCCAGGGGGGCGTGGCCGCCATTGAGGAGGTCCGCTTCTCCGTCACCCACAACCGGGGGTGCTTCGGCGGGTGCAGCTTCTGCTCCCTGGCCTTCCACCAGGGGCGGATGATCACCTCCCGCAGCCATGAGAGCGTGGTCCGGGAGGTGGAGGGCTTCACCCGGGACCCCAAGTTCAAGGGCTACGTCCACGACGTGGGCGGGCCGTCGGCCAACTTCCGCCACCCCTCCTGCAGGCAGCAGCTGAAAAACGGCATGTGCAAAAACCGCGCCTGCCTGGCGCCCGCCCCCTGTAAAAATATCGACCCCAGCCACGCCGACTACCTGGCCCTGCTGCGGAAGGTCCGGGCGGTGCCCGGGGTGAAGAAGGTGTTCATCCGCAGCGGCATCCGATACGACTACATGCTGTGCGAGAAGAACAGTGAGTTCTTCTCCGAGCTGGTGCGCTATCATATCTCCGGCCAGCTGAAGGTGGCTCCGGAGCACTGCTCCGCCCGGGTGCTCGACTACATGGGCAAGCCCCACTTCGAGGTCTACGAGCGGTTCAAGGACAAGTACCAGCGCCTCAACCAGCGCTACGGCCTGGAGCAGTACCTGGTGCCCTACCTCATGAGCAGCCACCCCGGCTGTACCCTGGGCGACGCGGTGGATCTGGCGGTGTTCCTCAACAGGACCGGCCGCCAGCCGGAGCAGGTCCAGGACTTCTACCCCACCCCGGGCACCCTCTCCACCTGCATGTGGTACACGGGGCTGGACCCCCGGACCATGGAGCCGGTGTACGTGGCCAAGAGCCCCCACGACAAGGCCCTCCAGCGGGCCCTCCTCCAGTGGAAACGGCCGGAGATGCGCCGGCTGGTGGTGGAGGCCCTCCACCGGGCGGGCCGGGAGGACCTCATCGGCTACGGCAGGGACTGCCTGATCCGCCCCCTCCACGCCAATCAGCCGGCGGACGGACCCCAGTCCCCGAGGAATCAGAAATCTCCCGCCAGGCACCCCCGCAGTGCGCCCAGGGGGAATCCCCCGTCAGGGCGCGCCGAAAGGGCCGCAGAGGGCTCCCGGGGCAGACGGCAGCCGGTGAAACCGGCCAGACCGGGCCGCGGGCGTAAAAGAAAACAAAAATAGGGGTCTGGGGTCTCCCCAGCGTCTTTTTGCTCCTTCTTCCGGGTGGAAAAAGGAGGCCCCGCGCCGGCAGGCGCAAAAAGGAGCACCCACGATGCTATTCAATTCCCTTGACTTTCTCATCTTTTTCCCCATCGTCACCCTCCTCTACTTCATCATTCCCCGAAAAGTCAGATATCTCTTCCTTCTCGCCGCCAGCTACTATTTCTATATGTGCTGGAACCCCAGGTACGCCCTGCTGATGCTGCTGTCCACGGCCATCACCTACTTCAGCGGCCTGCTCATTTCCCGTGCAAACCGCATCCCGGACCCGCGGGCCCGGGAGAGGCGGAGAAGGCTGTGGGTGTGGCTCTCCTTCGGATCCAATCTGGCGATTCTGTGCGTGTTCAAGTATCTGACCTTCTTCCTGGAGAATCTGACCCGGGTGCTGGACTTGGCGGGCGTCGCCTTCCAGGCGCCGGCCATCGATCTGCTGCTGCCGGTGGGGATCTCCTTCTACACCTTCCAGGCCCTGGGGTATACCATGGATGTGTACCGGGGGGACATCGACGCGGAGCCCAATTTTTTCCGCTATGCCCTCTTTGTCTCCTTCTTCCCCCAGCTGGTGGCGGGGCCCATTGAGCGCTCCGGCTCCCTGCTGCGGCAGCTGCGGGAGCACCAGCGCTTTGACGGGTTACAGGCCCGGGCGGGACTTGTCCGCATGGGCTGGGGCCTGTTCCAGAAGATGGTCATTGCCGACCGGCTGGCCATCCTGGTAGGCGCGGTGTACAACAACCCCGCCGGACAGCCCGGCTCCGCCGTGGCACTGGCTACGGTGATCTTCTGCTTCCAGATCTACTGCGACTTCGGCGGCTACTCCAACATTGCCATCGGCGCGGCCCAGGTCATGGGCGTCCGGCTGATGGACAACTTCCGCCAGCCCTTCCTTGCCCGGTCCATCCAGGACTTCTGGCGGCGCTGGCACATCTCCCTGTCCACCTGGTTCCGGGACTATCTCTACTTCCCCCTGGGGGGCAGCCGGAAGGGCACGGGCCGCGCCATTGCCAACAACATGGCTGTCTTTCTGGTCAGCGGCCTGTGGCACGGGGCGGGGTGGCACTTCATCCTCTGGGGCGGCCTCCACGGCCTCTACCAGGGGGTGGGCCGCCTGACCCTGCCCGCCCGCAGGCGGATCCGCGGGGCGCTGGGCATCTCCGAGGAGAATCCCGTCTGCCGCCTGGCTGCCTGGGCGTTCACCTTCTCCCTGGTGGCCTTTGCCTTCCTCCTGTTCCGGGCCAACTCCATGTCCGACGCGGCGCTCCTCATCCGCGCCCTGTTTCTGGACTTCCGGCCGGAGGCGCTGCTGGGCGGGGGGCTCTATGAGCTGGGGCTGGACCGGCAGGACTTCGCTGCTGCCGCCGTCTCGGTCCTGGTGCTGATTCTCTCCGACCTGCTCCAGGAGCGGCGGCCCATGGGTCCGGTGCTGGAGCGCCAGCCCTTGGTCCTGCGCTGGACGGTCTATCTGCTGCTTATCTTCGCCGTCCTGATTTTCGGCATCTACGGGCCGGGGTATGACGCGGCGGCGTTTATCTACTTCGCCTTTTAAACAGGGCTTCCCCGGATTTCAGGGGCGCCAGGTACCTTTTCCCGCGTGGGAAAAGGTACCGCAGGTCCGGGCTGCGCAAGCCCGGCTTATCAATAAGATACAATTACCCCTTGCCGCCGAAGGCGGCAAAGAAGGAGCTCCCATGAAACATCTCCGCCTATGCGGCATACTCCGTACCGCCGCATTCCTGCTGATCTTTTCATTTCTCTTTAACAGCGCCGCAGGCATCCTGCGGAGCAAAAACTATGCCTCCGCCAGCGCGGCCTTCTATGAGGAGCCGGAGGGAACCGTGGACGTCCTCCTGATGGGGTCGTCCCATATGCTCAACGCTGTCTCCCCGGTGCAGCTGTGGGCGGAATACGGCATCGCCTCCAACAACCTGGCTCAAAACGGACAGGTGCTGCCGGTGACCTACTATGCCCTCCAGGAGGCACTGCGGTACCAGAAGCCGGAGCTGGTGGTGCTTGATGTCTACAAGGTGGTCCAGGACAGCCTCATCGACTCCAAGGCGTCCCTCCACTACACCCTGGACAACATGTCCTTCGGCCTGCCCAAGCTGCGGGCCGTCTTCGATCTGCTGGAGCCGGAGGACCGGGCGGAGTACCTGCTGGATATCATCCTCTACCACACCCGCTGGAAGGAGCTGACAGAGGAGGATTTTCAGAAGCCCGACACCACAGAGAAGGGCGCTCAGGCTCTCTTTACCACCGCCCGGCCCTATGAGGGCTGGACCGTCCTGCCGGAGAGCGAGACCGCGCCCCCGGCGGAGGTGGAGATCGCGTATCTGGAGAGAATCGTGGAGCTGTGCCGGCAGGAGGGGATTGAACTGCTGCTGACAGCAGCGCCCTTTACCACCCCGGAGGACGACGATCTGAACCGGCAGGCGGCGGTGAACGCTGTGACTGGCTATGCGGAGGCGTGGGGAGTGCCCTTCGTGAACCTGATGCACCGGACGGAGGAGATGGATTTTGATTTCTCCACCGACATGGCGGACACCTATCACGTCAACTGGCGTGGCATGGAGAAGGTCACCGCCTGGCTGGGGGATTATCTGGAGGGGCACTACAGCCTGCCGGACCACCGGGGGGAGGCTTCCTACAGCCGCTGGGACGAGGCCGTGCCGGTCTGGCGGGACTGGATGGACATTCAGCTGGCTGCCGCCGGGGCGGAAGCGGGGGCCGGAGCGAAATAAGCGGTAAATTGGCAAAAATATTGTTTGCATTTTAACAATATATCTGGTAGGATAGAAACGGAATCATTTCAAACGGTAGGAGGCTTTCCTCATATGAAAAAACTGGTTGTCAGCAAAGAGAATCCCTGCAAGGCATGCCTGAGCTGTGTGCGTGCCTGCTCCGAGGCGTTTTACAAGACCTTTGATCCGGACCTGAGCTGCATCCGCATTGTCGCCAAGCCTGACGGCGAGCCCAAGGTCAACAACTGCATCATGTGCGGCAAGTGCGCCCGCACCTGCCCGGAGGGCGCCATCTCCCAGAACGCCAAGGGCGTGTACATGATCGACAAGACCAAGTGTACCGCCTGCGGCAAATGTGTGGAGGCCTGCCCCATGCATGTCATGGTCCTTGCCCCGGGAGCCAGCACCACCACCAAGTGCATCGCCTGCGGCCTTTGTGCCAGGGCCTGCCCCATGGGCATCCTGGCCATTGAGGAGAAGTAAGTACATACTTGCCGCCCGGGGCGGGGCCGCCCCGCCCCGGGTATCCCCCCCAAGAAGGACTTTTTTCGTATTCCTGCAAGAAAGGGGTTTACAAATCCGGTTTTATGAGGTATAATAAACCCTGCTTTCAGGCGGAGCAGTTTATCCGGGCCTGTAGCTCAGCTGGGAGAGCGCACGGTTCGCATCCGTGAGGTTCGAGGGTTCGATCCCCTTCAGGTCCACCAATAAGAAAATCACCTCAGTGAAAACTGGGGTGATTTTTCTTTTGACCACAGAAATACCACAGACGGGTTTCAGAAAATTTTCGGGCGGCGGGCTGTTACTTTGGCCCGCCGTCCCTTGTTCTGCTGGCTTGTACGCTACCTGCCTGATATCAATCTTCATCCGAGCAGTTCCAGTTCTGCCGCTCAAGAAAGGCGTTTACAGTTTCCTTCAGCTCATCACTGAAATCTTCCAAATCTTCTATGCTGATTACATCATTGTTGATAAGCGTAATGATGCTGCAGATAAAGTTTGTTCGGGTCATCTGTAGCTGGACACCTGGATTTCTTTTGTCACTCCTTATCCGCTTATCAAGCTGCCAGAATTTTTCTGACGGATCACCATCGCCGCTCAGCAGTTCTATATATTCATCGCATAGCCTGCCCATGTAGGCTTCCTGCCAGCTGCCAATTTTACTGCGGAAAAGGGCCCAATCCCGTTTTGTAAATCGCTGTTCCCGCAAGGCCTCATTCCTTCAGTCAAAAAATGAGATATGCGGTCTGGTAAATTGCTTTCACATCTTACAGCAATTCCTTCAAGCTGTCCCTCAGATCCGGTCTCTCTCCACTAATAATCTCCCACACAAGTCGAAGGTTTACTCCCTCATAATCGTGGACGACGCGATTTCGAAGGCCCTTCATTTCTCATAAATCGTTACCCCAGTAGAAGCAATTTCACGGTCGATTTTTGAGTCCTTCTCAATATGCCGCACATCAAAAATGTCCACAGGCATTCCCACCGCTTGACGGACGGCCTCCATAAAGCCCACAAACTTCAGCCCCTGTAATTTGCTGTCCACC
>CAJUQS010000159.1 GCA_910588365.1 uncultured Oscillospiraceae bacterium
ATTTTTTGTCCTGCAAGGCAAAAAGCCGCAGCAATCCTGACGGATTGTAAGGATTTTTAACGCAGTCAGGGCGGAAAATATGCCGCCAAGGCGGGCGCGAGGAGATATTAAACAGGCTCTTAGAAGCTGTACCAATCGGTGACGGTATGCAGATTGGTACAGCTTCTTAAAATTCGGAAATAATATATTTGATTTATAGCAATCCTCAAAAATAACGACAGCAACGGAAGTGAATAGAGGCGGCGCAGAGCAAGGAAGACGAGGCCGCCAAAATGGGAAGAATGAAAATGCCGGCTGTGAAGTCAGCGGCAAAACAGCTTACCCTTGCGGATGGGAAATAGTGGGATAAACCGCCCTGTTCCAGCGCAGAATAACTCCGGAGGCGATGCAATGGAACAGCAGACCATTACCATAGGTCAGGTCACCTACGAGCTGCGGCGGGTCTTTCAGGGGACACGCCCCCTCTCCGATCTGATGGCGGAGCGGATTGTCCAAAATATCCCAGCCGTCCAGTCTGTTGACGGAGGCGACAGCCATGGGGTATAATCAAACCAGTGGGCCGGTTCACCGGAGGAGGCGAGCATGAAAACCGGCAGATTCACACTGGGCTTTGCCTACCTGCGGCTGTCCAATGAGGAGGCCCAGGGCGGGGAATCGTCCAGTATCACCAATCAGCGCATGATCGTGCAGAACTACTGCACACAGAACAACATCACTCTCGTCCGGGAATTTGTGGACGACGGCTACTCCGGCGGCAATTTCAACCGCCCCGGCTTCAAGGAAATGCTGAAACAGCTGGAGCAGGGCAAGGCCAACCTGGTCATCACCAAGGACCTGTCCCGGCTGGGCCGTGACATGCGGGAGGCCAGCTACTACGCCGAGCAGTTTTTCCCCGAGCGCGGCATCCAGTATGTCGCCATTGCGGACAACTTCGACACGGAGCACGACAACATCATGGCACCATTCCTGTTTGCTATGAACGAGGTCTACCTCCGGGACGGCTCCCGGAAGGTGAAGGACGTGCTGCGGAACAAGCGGGAGAGCGGCCAATACTGTGCCTGTCCGCCCTATGGCTACCGTAAGGATCGTGAAAACCGGCACCGTCTGGCACCGGATGAGGCCACCGCCCCGGTGGTGGAGCGTATCTTTCGGCGGGCGGCGGCGGGGGATTCCTCCCGGAAAATCGCCCTGGATCTGAATGCCGACGGGGTGATCCCGCCGCTGAAATACCGGGTGCTGTACCGGGACGATTTCAGCGAGGAGGGCGCGTCCCATGCTTCGGACACTTGGAACTACACTACCGTAAAGCGGATTTTGAAAAACCCGGTGTACTTGGGCCATACGCTACTGGGCCGCAGCAAAAAGGTCAGTGTCAAGTCCAAGAAAAAGGTGGCCGTCCCCCGGGACAACTGGTCGGTGACCGAGGACACCCACCCGCCGCTGGTGGATAAGACGCTCTTTCAGCGTGCTCAAGAGAATCTGGGCCGGGGCAGCCGGGACTATCGGGCGTTCGAGCAGGTGCGGAAAAGCATTTTTGGCGGCGTGGCGGTGTGCGCCAAGTGCGGGCACGCCTTGTGCTCCTGCGGCACGGTGTACAAGGGGGAGCGGGAGAAGTACTGGTATCTCTCCTGTACCCACCAACGCCGGGACGTTGCCGCCCCCTGCGAGGGGGTGCGCATCCGCTACGCCGACCTGGTGGAGCTGGTGCGGCAGGACTTGAACAGCCTGCTGGCTCTCAGCGACGGGGAAGCGGAGACGCTGGCCCGGGAGGCCGTCAGGCGGATGGGCAGCGAGGAGAACCTCAAGACCCGGCAGCTGAAGAAGGAGCGATCCGAGGCCCGGATCATGGCCATTGACAAGATCATCACCAAGCTGTATACCGACAATGCGATGGGCAAGCTGGATGACGACCGCCTGAGCCGCATGGTGGCCGATTTGGAAAAGGAGTCCGCCGGTCTGAAAGCTGTGCTGGAGGAATTGAAAGCCCCCAGCCCCGCCCAGCAGACGGCGGACAGCTACGCCCGTTTTTTTGCGCTGGCCCGGTCCTATGCCCACCTGAAGAAGCTGGATCGGGACACCCTGGTCACCTTTGTGGACCGCATCGAGATCGGCCCTAAAATCTACGAAAACGGCAGCCGCAAGGTCCCCGCCCGGGCCAATCAGCCCTACCGGCAGAGTGTGCGGATTTTCTACAAATTTATCGGGGAGTTGAGCGAAAACAGCGAAAAATGTTCCGCGGAAAAACCCGTTTAAGATAGAGAAGGCACACCAAGGGAGGTTGGCGTCAACCTCAAGGAGGGCTACAACGGCGATCTGAGCTCCCGTGAGGCCGGCTCCGTGGGCGGCCAGATGGTCAAGAAGATGATCGAGTCCTACGAGAAGAACCTGTAACTTCCGCTGAACAGGTGTGGGGGACCGGCAGACGCCGGTCCCCCGCCGCATTTTTCCGTTCAAGCTTCATCAGTCTCCCCCACGTCTGCCGGAAGCAGTTGTGGGGGAGATCAATTGTATCAGATTTTTTACAAATCTTTTCGGAAAAGTCTCTTGTGAAACACATGTTTGTGTGGTACAATAGCAAAATAGGCGCGCCCCAACGCCGGGACGCGGAAAATCCACTATCACGAGGAGGAGCCATGGACGAGAAGGGAGCGCGGCAGGCCCGCAAAAAGGACAACCCCCACAAGGGGCACCGGGAGCGGAAACGGCAGCAGTTCCTCCGCTATGGCGCGGACCCCTTTTCCGACCACGAGCTGCTGGAGGTCCTGCTCTTCTACGCCTACGGCCAGCGGGACACCAACCCCATTGCCCACGCGCTCATCGATCGCTTCGGCTCCCTGGCGGCGGTGCTGTCCGCTCCGGTGGAGGAGCTGGAGAAGGTGCCGGAGGTGGGGCGGAGTACGGCGGTGCTGATCGCCCTGGTTCCCGCGCTGTACCGCAAGGCGCTGATTTCCGCCGCCTCGGAGCGGGCCGTGATTTTGGACACCACGCAGCGCTGCGGGGACTATTTCCGTGCGCTCTTCGCCGCCCAGGCCCGGGAAGTTTTCTACCAGGCCTGTCTGGACGGGAAGGGCAAGCTGCTCAATCTTTACAGGATCAGCGAGGGGGACGTGTCCAGCGTGACGCTGAACATCCGCACCATCGCCGAGAACGCCATCCGCGCCAACGCGGTCCAGGTAGTGCTGGCCCACAACCACCCCAGCGGCATCGCCCTGCCCTCCGCCGACGACATCGCCGCCACCCAGGACGTGGAGCGGATGCTGGACACCATGGGTATCCGTCTGGCGGACCACATCATCGCGGCGGACAGCGACTTCGTGTCCCTGCGGGACTCGGGTTACATCACTTAGGAGGTATTTTCCATGCCGGAATTTCAAGTAGTCTCGGAATACACCCCCTCCGGCGACCAGCCCCAGGCCATCGCCAGGCTCGCCCGGGGGATTGAGGACGGCCTGCGGGAGCAGATCCTGCTGGGCGTCACCGGCTCGGGCAAGACCTACACCATGGCCAAGGTTATTGAGGCTGTACAGCGGCCTACCCTGGTGCTGGCCCACAACAAGACCCTGGCCGCCCAGCTGTGCGAGGAGTTCAAGGAGTTTTTCCCCAACAACGCGGTGGAATACTTTGTCTCCTACTACGACTACTACCAGCCGGAGGCCTACATCGCCCATACGGACACCTTCATCGAGAAGGACGCCTCCGTCAACGAGGAGATCGACCGCCTGCGGCTGAGCGCCACCGCCTCCCTGCTGGAGCGGCGGGACGTGATCGTGGTCAGCTCCGTCAGCTGCATCTACGGTCTGGGAGAGCCGGACGACTTTGAGAAGATGATGGTCTCCCTCCGGGTGGGTGCCGGCATGGAGCGGGACGAGCTGCTGCGGCGGCTGGTGGACATCCGCTACGAGCGCAACGACATCGCCTTTGAGCGCAATATGTTCCGTGTCCGGGGGGACACGGTGGAGCTGTGGCCAGCCTACTGGAAGGACAGCGCCATCCGGGTGGAGTTCTTTGGGGACGAGATCGACCGCATCAGTGAGATCAACCCCGTCACCGGCACCATCACCCGCCGTCTGACCAACATTCCCGTCTGGCCCGCCAGCCACTACGTGGTGAGCAGGGAGAAGATGGAGCGGGCCATCGGGGAGATCGAGGCGGAGCTGGACGAGCGGGAGCGCTGGTTCGTGGAGAACGGCAAGCTGGTGGAGGCCCAGCGTATCCGCCAGCGGACCGCCTACGATCTGGAGATGATGCGGGAGCTGGGCTACTGCAACGGTATTGAGAACTACAGCCGGGTTATCTCCGGCCGGCCGGTGGGATCCCCGCCCATGACCCTCATCGACTATTTTCCCGACGACTTCGTCCTCTTTGTGGACGAGAGCCATGTGACCCTGCCCCAGGTCCGGGCCATGTTCAACGGCGACCGGGCCCGGAAGGAGAGCCTCATTGAGTACGGCTTCCGTCTGCCCTGCGCCTTTGACAACCGGCCGCTGAAGTTCGAGGAATTCCAGGAGCGGTTCCATCAGGCGGTGTTCGTCTCCGCCACCCCGGCGGACTATGAACGGAGCCAGGCGGATCAGATCGTGGAGCAGGTGATCCGGCCAACGGGACTGCTGGATCCGAAGGTGGAGGTCCGGCCTGTCACGGGGCAGATTGACGATCTCATCGGGGAGATCAACGCCCGTTCCGCCCGGAACGAGCGGGTCCTGGTGACCACCCTGACCAAGAGGATGGCGGAGGATCTGACCCAGTACCTCACCGCGGCCGGCATCAAGGTCCGGTACATGCACCACGACGTGGAGACCATTGAGCGGATGGAGCTCATCCGGGATCTGCGCCTGGGGGAGTTCGACGTGCTGGTGGGCATCAACCTGCTGCGGGAGGGCCTGGACATGCCGGAGGTGAGTCTGGTGGCCATCCTGGACGCGGACAAGGAGGGCTTTCTGCGCAGTGAGACCAGCCTCATCCAGACCATCGGCCGGGCGGCCCGGAACGCGGAGGGCATGGTGATACTCTACGCCGATACCGTCACCCGCAGTATGCGCTCGGCCATGGACGAGACGGAGCGCCGCCGGAAGATTCAGGACGATTTCAACAAGGCCCACGGCATTGTGCCCAAGACGGTCATCAAGTCCGTTCGGGAGATTCTGGAGCTGAGCAAGAGCGAGGCGGAGGCCCAGAAGAAGTCCGGGAAGAAACTGACCAAGCGCGAGGTGGAGGAGGAGATCGCCCGGACGGAGAAGCAGATGAAGGAGGCGGCGAAGATGATGGAGTTTGAGTACGCCGCCGTACTGCGGGATAGGCTCATTGAGCTCCGGAAGGAGCTGCGGTGATTTTTTCCCGGGGCCTGCGCGGCCCCGCACCTCGCGGTCCCTTTTTGGGCGTCCAAAAAGTGACCAAAAAGACGCCGGGGGAGGGCCCCCGGTCCCCCCGGCATCGCCCTCCGGGCGATACTCCATTTGGGGGTTTATTTGCGCTCCGACCAAACTGGTTTGGTTCTATGGATAGTGCTTACCCTTCGTCTGCCGCTGCCTATCGTCTACCCACGGGTTCTAACGGGGGCCCCTGCTGTGGCACATCGGTGCGGTGCGGTTTTACTTTGCAGCGATTCGGAGCGATCTCCATTGCAGGCTCTACCCCTTTAAGAGGCCGGCAGGCGGAGTTGGATGAGAGCCAGACCACTAGATCAGAACCCCGTAGGGCTCACTTGTTCACGGGGCACCGCAGCTCTTCATTTGCAGAGCAGTTCGGAGGTCCCCCGTAAATGGGGGACCGGGGGCTTGCCCCCGGCGTGTTTTTGGGTACTTTTTGCACGAGCAAAAAGTACCCGCGGGTCCGGGCCGCGCAGACCCGGCAACTAGCAAAAAGAAGGAGTTTTTTTATGATGCCGCAATCTCAGGAGATCATGGATACCTACCAAGTGAGAAAATCCAAGTCCCAGAAGGAAAAATTCAGAAATTGGCTCTGCGGGGAGCTTGAGAAGGCCGGCTGTGCGCCCAGCGTAGAAACCTGCTTCGCCGCAAAAAACGTGGTAGTTGGCGATCCGGAAAAAGCAAAGGTCATCTTCTCCGCCCACTACGACACCTGCGCCGTGCTGCCCATCCCCAACTTCATTACCCCGAGGAATATGTTCTTCTACCTGGCCTACCAGTTGGTTTTCGTGGCAGTCATGCTGGCGGCGGTCTTCGCCTGGGACCTCTTCGCCTTCGCGGCACTGAACCTGCCCTTCTTGGTGGGCATCCTGGGCTCCTATGCCCTGTGCGCCTTCTTCGTCTGGTGGATCCTGGACGGTCCGGCCAACCGGCACACCGCCAACGACAACACCAGCGGCGTCCTCACCCTGCTGGAAACCGCCCTGGCCATGCCCGAGGCGGACCGGGAAAAGGTCTGCTTCGTCTTCTTCGACAACGAGGAGAAGGGCCTCTTTGGCTCCGCCGCCTTCACCAGAGCCCACAAAAAAGCAAAGAAATCGACCCTGAACGTCAACTTCGACTGCGTCTCCGACGGGGATTCCATCCAGTTCTTTCCCGGCAAGGCCCTCAAGCAGGACGAGGAAACTTTGGGACAGCTGGAGGCCGCTTTCACGGGCAGCCGGGAGAAGCGGACGGAGGTGGTCCGGGGGTTTGGCTTTTACCCCTCGGACAACCGGGCTTTCAGACGGGGCGTGGGCATCTGCGCCCTGAAGAAAAAGAAGCTCATCGGCTACTACATGAACCGGATACATACCAGCAGGGACACCGTCCTGGACGAACGGAACATCGAACTGCTCCGGGATGGCGCCCTTCGCCTGATCAAAATTTTATAAAATGCTGTTGACATAAAAAATTCATTCCGCTATTCTACAGAGAATAGGACACCGGATGAAGAACGCATCAGCAAAACGGAGTTTTGCGCAAAAAGTTTTTCTTTTGATTCTTTTCTTTGTTCACAAAGAAAAGAATGTACGCCGAAAAAGCAATGTAAGCCAAAAAGCGAGGAAATTACCAATGCAGGACAAAATCTATATCAAGGGCGCCCGGGAGAACAATCTGAAAAATGTGGATGTGGAGATCCCGCGGGACAAGCTGGTGGTGGTGACGGGCCTCTCCGGCTCCGGCAAGAGCTCCTTGGCCTTTGACACCATCTACGCCGAGGGCCAGCGGCGGTACGTGGAGAGCCTCTCCTCCTACGCCCGGATGTTTCTGGGCCAGATGGAGAAGCCGGACGTGGACTACATTGACGGCCTCTCCCCCGCCATCTCCATTGACCAGAAGACCACCAGCAAGAACCCCCGGTCCACCGTGGGCACGGTGACGGAGATTTACGACTATCTCCGCCTGCTGTGGGCCCGGGTGGGGACGCCCCACTGCCCCGTCTGCGGCAAGGAGATCCGCCAGCAGACCATCGATCAGATCATCGATCAGATCCTGGAGCTGCCCGAGGGCAGCCGCATCCAGATTCTCGCCCCCGTGGTCCGCGCCCGGAAGGGGGAGTACGCCAAGGTCTTTGAGGACGCCCGGAAGTCCGGCTACGTCCGGGCCCGGGTGGACGGCATCCTCTACGAGCTCACCGAGGAGATCAAGCTGGAGAAGAACAAGAAGCACAACATCGAGATCGTGGTGGACCGGCTGGTGGTCCGCCCGGACATCCGCCAGCGGCTCACCGACAGCGTGGAGACCGCCTCCAACCTGGCGGGGGGCATCGTCATCGCCAACGTGCTGGCGGAGGAGCGGGACCTGCTGTTCTCCCAGAACTACGCCTGCGAGGACTGCGGCGTGTCCATCGAGGAGCTGGCGCCCCGGATGTTCTCCTTCAACAACCCCTACGGGGCCTGCCCCGCCTGCACGGGCCTGGGCAGCCAGCTGAAGGCGGACCCGGACCTCATCGTCCCCGACGCGGAAAAGACCATCCTGGAGGGCGCCATCCAGTGCTCCGGGTGGAACAACATCCGCGGCGACGGCATCAGCCGCATGTACTTCGACGCCCTGGCCAAGAAGTACCGCTTCAAGCTGGATGTCCCCTGGAAGAACCTCAAACCGGAGGTCAGGGACCTGATCCTCTACGGGACCAAGGGGGAGAACCTGGAGCTCCACTACGACCAGCCCCGGGGCAAGGGCGTACTCCACCAGAGCTTCGAGGGCATCTGCAACAACGTGGAGCGCCGCTACCGGGACACCCAGTCCGACGCCTCCCGCCGGGAGCTGGAGGAGGTCATGAGCGAGTGCCCCTGTCCGGTGTGCAAGGGCCGGCGGCTGAAGATGGAGAGTCTGGCGGTGACAGTGGGGGGCAGCAGCATCTTCGACTTCACCACCCTGCCGGTATCCGAGGCCCTGCGCTTTATGGAGGGGCTGACCCTCACCAGGACCCAGTCCATGATTGCCGACCAGATTCTCAAGGAGATCCGCTCCCGGCTGGGCTTTCTGCGCAGCGTGGGGCTCCAGTATCTCACCCTCAGCCGCTCGGCGGCTACCCTCTCCGGCGGCGAGAGCCAGCGCATCCGCCTGGCAACCCAGATCGGCTCCTCCCTCATGGGGGTGCTCTACATTCTTGACGAGCCCTCCATCGGCCTCCACCAGCGGGACAACGACAAGCTGCTGGAGACCCTGCGGCAGCTGCGGGACCTGGGCAACACCCTTGTCGTGGTGGAGCACGACGAGGACACCATGCGCGCTGCGGACTATATCATCGACGTGGGCCCCGGGGCCGGCGTCCACGGCGGGAAGATCATCGCCGCCGGCACGCCGGAGGAGGTCTCCGCCAACCCCGCGTCCCTCACCGGCCAGTACCTCAGCGGCCAGCGGCGCATCGCCGTCCCGGAAAACCGGCGGGCCGGGAACGGCCATACCCTCACCATCCGGGGCGCGGCGGAGAACAACCTGCGCAATATCGATGTGGAGATTCCCCTGGGGACCTTCACCTGTGTCACCGGCGTGTCCGGCTCCGGCAAGTCCTCCCTGGTCAACGAGATTCTCTACAAGCGCCTGGGGGCGGATCTGAACCGGATGAAGTGCCGCCCCGGCAGGCACAGTGCCATGGAGGGCGAGGAGCACCTGGACAAGGTGGTGGGCATCGATCAGAGCCCCATCGGCCGCACCCCCCGGTCCAACCCGGCCACCTACACCGGCGTTTTCAACGACATCCGGGAGCTGTTCGCCTCCACGCCGGAGTCCAAGGCCCGCGGGTACAGCTCCGGCCGGTTCAGCTTCAACGTCCGGGGCGGACGCTGCGAGGCCTGCTCCGGGGACGGCCTTCTGAAAATCGAGATGCACTTCCTGCCGGACATCTACGTCCCCTGCGAGGTCTGCAAGGGCAAGCGGTACAACCGGGAGACCCTGGAGGTGCGCTACAAGGGGAAGAACATCTACGAGGTGCTGGAGATGACCGCCGAGGAGGCCAGGGAGTTCTTCAAGCCCCTGCCCAAGATTGCGGTGAAGATGGAGACGCTGTGCGACGTGGGCCTGGGCTATATCAAGGTCGGCCAGGCGTCCACCACCCTCTCCGGCGGCGAGGCCCAGCGGGTGAAGCTGGCCACGGAGCTCAGCCGCCGCAGCACGGGCAGCACCATCTATATTCTGGACGAGCCCACCACGGGCCTCCACACCGACGACGTGGGCAAGCTGCTGGAGGTTTTGCAGCGTCTGGTGGATGCGGGCAACACGGTGGTGGTCATTGAGCACAACCTGGATGTCATCAAGTGCGCGGACCACATCATTGACCTGGGCCCCGAGGGGGGCGACGGCGGTGGTACCATCGTCTGCACCGGCACGCCGGAGGAGGTGGCCGACTGCCCCGCTTCCTACACCGGGCAGTATCTTAAGAAGGTCCTTTGATACCGCCCACCTTGCGGGGGCTCCCCGCCCCCGTACCCCCGTTCACTTTTTGTGCGCACAAAAAGTGACCAAAAAGGCGCTCAAGGACTCCGTCCTTGAGAATCCTAAATTTTGGTTTTATTTACGCTCCGACCGGCCTGGTTTAGTTCTACGGACAGTGCCTGCCCTTCGTCTGCCGCTGCCTGGCGTCTACCCACGGGTCCTAACGGGGGTATTGCAGCCCTTTGGTGCAGTCTCGCGTCGTTGCCGCCGCAGGCGGCAACGACCGCTCGGGTGGCCTACCGGCCACCTAGTCGAGCCGGGCGGCAGTTGGATGAGCACCGAGCTTGGTATGGAGCGCCAAGAGTTGGGGCTTGTTCACGGGGCAGCGCAGTTCTTGTCCTTTGGAGCGTGTCCGAAAAGCCCCCGTATAATTGGGGGGCCTGGGGGGACACCCCCAGCGCCTTTTTGGGTACTTTTTGTGTGTACAAAAAGTACCCGCAGGGTACGGGGGCGCGTAGCCCCCGAACGTAACATATAGAAACAACTCCCCCTGCCGCCGGAGGCGGCAAACAGTCAGCGAGGTAATCAATGGACATTTTCCCCTGGCTCACAGACAACCCTGTGGGCGAATTCTGTTTCACAATTTTAGTCTCCATGATCCCGGTGGTGGAGCTGCGGGGGGGCATCCCCTTCGGCGTGGCCCGTGGCCTGCCGGTGTGGGCGGCCTACCTGGCCGCCATCATCGGCAACTTCCTCCCCGCCCCCTTTATCATCGTCTACATCCGGCGGATCTTCCAGTGGATGCGCCGCCGGATGCCCATGCTGAACCATCTGGTGGATAAGCTGGAGAAAAAGGCCCACCTGAAGGGGCAGAAAGTGACCAAATACAAATATCTGGGGCTGGCACTCTTTGTGGCTATCCCGCTGCCGGGAACCGGGGCCTGGACCGGGGCCCTGGCCGCCGCTTTCCTGGACATGCCCCTGCGGAAGGCCCTGCCCCCCATCGCGGCGGGCATCCTGACAGCCGGGATCGCCATCAGCATTCTCACCTTCGGCGTGGCCAGCCTGTTCTGACCCGCTGTCAAACCTCCCCGCTGCCGCATAGACTGGCATAAGCAATATCTCACAGCCGCTTCGCGCGGCGGAACGGAGGAAGTTTATGCAGCTGTGGCAGGACGGTCTGGTGGCTATGCTGGCCGCCGTTGGCCTGGCGTCTTTGATGTGGGCCGTGGTAAAAGCGGTCCTCTACGCGGGTCCGGAGCGCCGCCGTCAGGGCGCGGCGGCGCTGATCCCGGCGCAGGGGGACGGGGAGCTGCTGGAGCAGCAGATCCGCGCCCTCCAGCGGCTGCGCCAGGACCAGGGGGCGTTTGACAGGATTCTGGTGGTGGACTGCGGACTGAGCGAGGAGGGCGCAAAGCTGGCCCGGCTCCTGGTAAAGGAGGACCGCTGGACGGTCCTGTGCAAAATGGAGGAGATCGGGGGCTATCTGGACGGATAGCCCCCGTTCGGCGGATTTCCGGCCCCACGACAATGATAAAGGAGAGAAACCATGGGCGGCTGCACAATTGATGGAACCATCCTTCAGGTTATTTTTCAAAACGAGGAAAACGGCTACACCGTGCTGCGCCTGACCACGGACGACGGCGAGGTGGTGACCGTGGTGGGCACCATTCCCTGCGCCGCGCCGGGGGAGAACCTGATCGTCACCGGCCGCTGGGTCAGCCATCCGGTCCACGGGGATCAGATCCAGGCCGAGCAGGTGGAGCGCCACCTGCCCACCACGGAGGACGAGATCCTCAGCTATCTGGCCTCCGGCGTCATCAAGGGCATCGGCCACACCCTGGCGGACCGGATTGTCCAGCGCTTCGGCGTGCGCGCCCTGGAGGTCATGGAGGAGGAGCCGGAGCTGCTCAGCAAGATCAAGGGCATCACCGCCCGAAAGGCCCAGGAGATCGGCGAGAGCTACCGCTATCAGACCGGGATGCGCCGCCTGCTGGAGTTCCTCTCCCTCAACGATCTGCCCCTGAGCCTGGCTCTGCGGCTCTACCGCCACTACGGCGCGGAGGCCCTGGACGCGGTGCGCCGGAACCCCTACCTGCTGGTGGACGAGCTCTACGGCGTGGATTTCGCGGTGATGGACGAGATCGCCCTGTCCATGGGAATGGCCGGGGACAGCAGGCGGCGGATTGAGGCCGCCGTCCTCTTTGAGCTGACCTACAATCTGAATAACGGCCACGTCTTCCTCCCCCGGGACAAGCTCCTCTCCGCCTCCTCCCAGCTCATTGACTGCCCTCCGGACATGGTGGAGGCGGCCCTGGACGACCTCATTGTCCGGGGCGCCGTCCGCAGCCAGCGGGTGGCCAAGGTGGAGGCGTGCTACCTCCGCCGCCTCCACGAGGCGGAGAGCTACGTCACGGAGAAGCTGGGGCGGATGCTCCTCAGCCAGGCGGACCGCAGCGACTACATAGCCGCCCGCATTGACGCGGTGATCGAGGAGATCGAGGCGGAGCAGGGGCTGACCTACGCCCCCGCCCAGCGGTGCGCCGTGGAGTCGGCGGCCCGGCAGGGGATCGTCCTGCTCACCGGCGGCCCCGGCACCGGCAAGACCACCTCCGTGCGGGGCATCGTGGCCATGCTGGACAAGATGGGCTGCTCCACGCTGCTGATGGCACCCACGGGCCGGGCGGCCAAGCGGCTGGGGGAGCTGTGCGGCCGGGAGGCCCAGACCATCCACCGGTGCCTCGGCATGACGTGGAAGGAGGAAACCGGCGAGCTCACCTTCCAGAAAAACGAGAAGGAGCCCCTGGAGGCGGAGGCGGTCATCGTGGACGAGATGAGCATGGTGGACCTGCCCCTCATGAGCGCCCTGCTGGCGGCCCTGCGGGAGGACTGCCGGCTGGTGATGGTGGGGGACCCGGACCAGCTGCCCTCGGTGGGGCCGGGGAACGTGTTCGGCGACCTCATCCGCAGCGGCCGGGTGGAGACCATCGCCCTGACGGAGATCTTCCGCCAGGCCCAGGCCTCGGCCATCATCCGCACCGCCCATGCGGTCAACCTGGGCCAGCTGCCCCCCCTGAAAAACGCGGCGGACAGCGACTTTTTCTTCATGCGCCGCCGGGACCCTCTGGCGGCGGTGGATTTGGTGGTGGAGCTGTGTCAGACCCGGCTGCCCCAGAACATGGGGGTGGAGCCCGGCCAGATCCAGGTCCTCTGCCCCACCCGGAAGGGGGAGTGGGGCACCGGGGCGCTGAACCGGGCCCTCCAGGCGGCCCTCAATCCACCCGCCCACGACAAGCGGCAGAAGGCGTGGGGGGACAAGGTCTTCCGCACCGGGGACCGGGTCATGCAGATCCGCAACAACTACGACGTGCTCTGGGCCCGCTCCGACGGCGTCACCGGCTCCGGCATTTTTAACGGAGACGTGGGCGTGGTAGAGGAGATCGACCCCTCCGGCGAGATGATGACCGTCCGCTTTGACGACCGCACCGCCACCTATGTCTCCGACATGCTGGGGGAGCTGGAGCTGGCCTACGCCGTCACGGTCCACAAGAGCCAGGGCAGCGAGTACAAGGCCGTGATCCTGGTGGCACTGCCCGCCGCCCCCGCCCTCATGGTCCGCGGAGTGCTCTATACCGGCGTCACCCGGGCCCGGGAGCTCCTGATCGTTGTCGGCGATGACGCCGCCCTCTCCCGCATGGCCGCCAACGACCGCCAGCAGCGCCGCTACAGCGGCCTGCGGTGGAGGCTGCGGCAGGGCGGGAAGGACGCGTAGGACGCGTAGGCAGTCATACTTTTTCTTTTTGAAAAAAGAAAAACTTTTGCGGCAAAACTCTGTTTTGCCGGTGGGGGGAGTAAAAGCGAATGAGCATAAAGCGGAAAAGGGCTCTGAAGATTGGGGGGATCGCTCTGGCGGCACTGCTGGCGGTATTTTCGATTGTCTCCCTGGTGGCTGTACAGATGCTGTTTGACGACACCTTTGCCCGTACAGCGCCTCCCCGGCCGGGGCACACCTCCCGCCTCCTATACCAGGACGCGGACCGGACAACTTAACAGAGGAAAAAAGCAGCTCCGGGAGAAGCGGTCCTTCTCCCGGAGCTGCCTGATCCACAGGCAAAACGGAGTTTTGCCAAAATGTTCTCTTGATACGTTTCTCTCAAGAAAAGTATGGCTGACTCTTACTTCATCCCCGCGGTGATGATAGCCATTTTATAGACCTCCTCGGCGTTGCAGCCCCGGGAGAGGTCGTTGATGGGGGCGTTGAGGCCCTGGAGGATGGGGCCGTAGGCCTCGTAGCCGCCCAGGCGCTGGGCGATCTTATAGCCGATGTTGCCGGCCTCGATGTTGGGGAAGACGAAGGTGTTGGCGTAGCCGGCCACCTTGCTGCCGGGGAACTTCAGCTGGCCCACCGTGGGGGAGACGGCGGCGTCAAACTGCATCTCGCCGTCAATGGCGAACTCGGGAGCCAGCTCCTGGGCCACCTTGGTGGCGGCGGCGGAGAGGGGCACGGTAGCACCCTTGCCGGAGCCCTTGGTGGAGAAGCTCAGCATGGCCACCTTGGGATCGATGCCGAAGAAGCTGGCGGTGCGGGCGGACTCCACGGCCACCTCGGCCAGCTTCTGGGCGGCGGAGACGGTGACGTTGCCCTCCTTGTCCACGCTGTCCTCATAGGAGATGTTGATGGCGCAGTCGCCCATGCAAAGCATCTTCAGGGCGTCGTCGCCGGTTTCCCGCTTCATGATGAAGCAGGAGGAGACCAGGTGCGCACCGGGCTTGGTCTTGATGAGCTGGAGGGCGGGGCGCACGGTGTCGGCGGTGGAGTAGGTGGCGCCGCCCAGCAGGGCGTCGGCCTTGCCTATCTTCACCAGCATGGTGCCGAAGTAGTTGCCCTTCTTCAGGGCGGCGCGGCAGTCCTCCTCGCTCATCTTGCCACGGCGCAGCTCCACCATCTTGGCCACCATCTCGTCCATGCCCGCATAGGTCTCGGGATCGAGGATCTCCGCGCCGGACACGTCGAAGCCGTTCTTCGCGGCAGAGGTCTTGACCTCGTCCACATTGCCCACCAGGATCACATTCATCAGATCCTCCTTCATCAGCCGCTGGGCGGCCTCCTGGATGCGCCCGTCAGGGCCCTCGGTGAACACGATGGTGCGGCGGTTTTCCTTCAGGTTCTTCAAAAGAGCGGTAAACATACTTGTACATCCTCCGTTTTAAGTAATCAGCGGCAGGGCCTCCCCTGCTTCCAGCAGGATCCATTATACACCACCCGCCCGCCATCCTCAACGATAAAATGAAGATTTTTTCGTAGAAAATCGCTCCGCCGCCTCCGGGCTCCCTGGGGGAGGCGGCGGCCGGACCATATTTTACCTCTTTTCTGTTCCGCCGGCCTGTCAGACGGGCCGGAATATGGTAAGCTGAAGACGGAGAAAGGAGGCTCGAATACCATTTTGACGAATACATACGGCTATGTCCGGGTCAGCACCCGCGATCAGAACGAGGACCGGCAGCTCATCGCCCTGCGGGAGCTGTCCATCCCGGAGAGAAACATCTTTCTGGACAAGCAGTCCGGCAAGGACTTCCAGCGGCCCCAGTACCGGCGGCTGGTCAAGAAGCTGCAGCCGGGCGATCTGCTGTGCATCAAAAGCATCGACCGGCTGGGACGCAACTACACGGAGATCCTGGAGCAGTGGCGGCTCCTCACCAAGGAGCGGGGGATCGACATCGCGGTACTGGACATGCCGCTGCTGGACACCCGGCGGGGCAAGGACCTGATGGGAACATTCCTCTGCGACATTGTGCTTCAGGTGCTCTCCTTTGTGGCGGAGAACGAACGGACCAACATCCGCCAGCGCCAGGCGGAGGGCATCGTGGCCGCCAAGGCCCGGGGCATACGATTCGGCCGGCCTCCCAAACCTCTGCCGGAAAACTACCACAGCGCCTACCAGCGCTGGAAGGCCGGGGTGATCACCGGCGCGGAGGCGGCGCGGGAGTGCGGTATGCCGCTGTCCACCTTCCGCTATAAGGCCGTGAGGTATCAGACGCGTCCGCCCCGGTGAGGCGGGAGCCCGCCGGGCGCGGCGTCCGTCCGGCCCCGTTCACAATTTTCCCTTGACACGGGGCGGCCGGGATGCTATATTATTCGAAGCTCAAATAGTTAATGATCTAAACCAATTTGACACGCTGAAAGGACGGATGGTATGACCCCGACTCAGCGGGAGGAGCTCAACCGCTTTTTTGTCCGCGTCTTCAACCAGATTCTGGCCCGGGAGGAGCAGGCGCTCAGCGGAGCGGGCGGACTGTCGGTGAAGGAGCTCCACGTGCTGGAGGCGGTCAGCGGCTGCGCGGCGCAGGGGTGCAACACGATGACCCAGATTGCCGGCGCTCTGTCCATCCGGGTCAGCACCCTGACTACGGCGGTGAATACGCTGGTGTCCAAGGGCTGCCTGGAGCGGGGCGAGGAGCCGGGAGACCGGCGGGTCGTCCGCGTCCGCCTCACGGCCAGGGGGGAGGAGGCCAGCCGGCTCCACGCCCGCTTCCACCAGCGCATGGTGGAGAGCGCCGCCGGGTGTCTGGAGGAGGACGAGGTGGAGATCCTGCTGCGCTCCCTGCGCCGGCTGGAGCGGTTTTTCCGCTCGGACCGGACCGATTAATAGAAAACAAGGATTGAAGCGGCCTCCGCCGCTTCTGAGGACAACGACCATGAATCCTGTTCAGCAGATCTGCTGCCGCGCTTTTCAGGCGGCCCTCCGCCTGGCCATTCCCCTGCTCCCCTACCGGCGGCCCGAGACGGTGGAGCGGGTGGAGGACCTGCCGGCAATCATCCGGGCCCGGGGCTGTACCCGCGTGCTCCTGGTCACCGACCCGGGCGTAATGGCACTGGGGCTGACCCGGCGGCTGGAGGAGTCCCTGACCCTGGCGGGGATGTCCTGCGCCGTCTATGACCGGACGGTGGCCAACCCCACCACCGTACAGGTGGAGGAGGCCAGAGAACTCTATCTGGAGCGGGGCTGTCAGGCCATCATCGGCTTTGGCGGCGGATCCAGCATGGACTGCGCCAAGGCGGTTGCCATCCGTGCCGCCAGGCCCCGCAAGCCCCTGTCCAAATGCAGGGGCATTCTGAAGGTACGCGCCCGGCTCCCCCTGCTCATCGCCGTCCCGACCACCGCGGGAACCGGCAGCGAGACGACCCTGGCCGCGGTCATCACCGACGCGGACACCCGGCACAAGTACGCCATCAACGACTTTCCCCTCATTCCCCGGTACGCGGTGCTGGACCCCGCGATTACCGTCAGCCTGCCCCCGGCGCTGACGGCCTCCACCGGGATGGACGCACTGACCCACGCGGTGGAGGCGTACATCGGGCGCTCCACCACCAGAGACACCCGGGAGGCGTCCCTGACCGCCGTCCGGCTGATCTTTGAAAACCTGGACACGGCCTATGCCGACGGGAACAATCTGACTGCCCGGCGGAACATGCTCCACGCGTCCTACCTGGCCGGGTGCGCCTTTACCAAATCCTATGTGGGCTATGTTCACGCGGTGGCACACTCCCTGGGCGGCGTGTACAACGTACCCCACGGCCGCGCCAATGCGGTGATTTTGCCCATGGTGCTGGAGGCTTACGGGTCTGCGGCCCACCGCAGGCTGGCGGAGCTGGCCCGGGCCGCCGGAATCGCGGGGGCGGACGTGCCGGCCCCGGAGGCCGCCGGGCGCTTTATTCAGGCGGTGAAGGACATGAAGCGGCGCTTCGGCATCGGGGACACCATTCCGGAACTGAAGAGGGCGGACATCCCCCGTCTGGCCCGGTACGCGGCCAGAGAGGGCAACCCCCTCTACCCGGTGCCCGTGCTGATGGACGCCGGAGAGCTGGCCCGCTTATATGAGGGGCTGTTGGAGGAGAGCGTATGACAGAGTATGAGATCAGAGCCCTTGTGGAGAAACAGCGGGTCTATTTCCGCACCGGGGCGACCCTGGACGTGAGCTTTCGCGTCCGGGCCCTGAACAGGCTGGCGGACTGCATCCGGTCCAGGGAGGCGGACATCGCGGCTGCCCTCCGCCAGGATCTGGGCAAGAGCGCCTTTGAGAGCTACATGTGCGAGACCGGCCTGGTGCTCAGCGAGCTGAACTATATGCGCCGGCACGTCCGCTCCCTGTCCCGGGAGCGCTCCGTCCGCACGCCGCTGGCCCAGTTCCACGCCCGCAGCTATCAGAAGCCCGCCCCCTACGGCGTGACATTGGTGATGAGCCCCTGGAACTACCCCTTCCTGCTGGCGATGGACCCGCTGGTGGACGCCATCGCCGCCGGGAATACCGTGGTGGTCAAGCCCAGCGCCTACTCCCCCCGCACTAGCGCACTGGTGAGCGATCTGATCCGGGAGTGCTTTGATGAGGCCCACGCGGCGGTGGTCACCGGGGGCAGGGCGGAGAACACCGCCCTGCTGGAGCAGAAATTTGACTACATCTTCTTCACCGGCAGCCAGTCCGTGGGCCGGGAGGTCATGGGCCGGGCCGCGGCGCATCTGACGCCAGTCACCCTGGAGCTGGGGGGCAAGAGCCCCTGCATCGTGGAGAGGACCGCCAATCTGAAGCTGGCGGCCAGACGCATTGTCTTCGGGAAATTCCTCAACTGCGGCCAGACCTGCGTGGCACCGGACTACATCTACTGCGACCGTCAGATCAAGGACGAGCTGGCGGCGCGGCTGAGATCGGAGATCGAGGCGCAGTTCGGGGAGCACCCCCTGAACAATCCGGACTACGGACGGATTGTCAACGAGAAGCACTTTGACCGCCTCCGGGGCCTGCTGGATCCCGACAAAATCATCCACGGCGGGGGATCCCGCCGGGAGACGCTCCAGATCGAGCCCACGGTGATGGACGGCGCGGCCTTTGACGACCCGGTCATGGGGGAGGAGATCTTCGGCCCCATCCTGCCCATCCTGACCTATGACAGCCTGGACGAGGCCCTGGCGCAAATTGAGAGCCGTCCCCACCCCCTGGCACTCTATATCTTCACCAGCAGCAAGGCCGCGGCCAGGGCGGCGGTCAGCCGCTGCGGCTTCGGCGGCGGGTGCGTCAACGACGTGGTCATCCATCTGGCGACCAGCGGCATGGGCTTCGGCGGCTTTGGCGAGAGCGGTATGGGCTCCTACCACGGCCGGGAGGGCTTCGCGGCCTTCTCCCACTACAAGAGCATTGTGGACAAGAAGACCTGGATGGATCTGCCCATGCGCTACCAGCCCTACCGGAGCGTCTATGACAGGCTGATCCACCTGTTTCTGGGCCGGTTTTGACCGGCGGTGCGTCAAAAAAGATGCTTCGCATCCCTTGTGAGAGGGGGGTGTCCGGGCCGGGTTCGGCCTGTGGAGGGCTTTTTTGACAGTCAGAGGCGGAACCCCGTTTGCGGGGTTCCGCCTCTGGCGATCATATCCCAAGAGATGTACGCTTCCGGCTACAGCAGGCCGTGGGCCGCGAAGGCGCGGTACAGGCCGTCCTCCTCCAGCGGCGGGCAGACCTCCCTGGCGGCCCTCCGCAGGGTTTCACTGCCGTTGCCCATGCAGATGCCCAGCCCGGCGGTTTTCAGCATCTCCAGATCGTTCATGCTGTCTCCGAAGGCCACGGTGTCCTCCAGCGGGACGTTCAAATGGGCGCTCAGGCGTCTGACCGCCAGCCCCTTGTTGAAGTTCCTGTTGATCAGCTCGCCGTTCACCATTCCCTGTCCGTCGCCGTCCTGGATGCAGAAGTCAAACTCCTCCCCCAGCTCCGCCATCGGCTCCTGCAGAGGCTCCATTCCGGGACTCATGAACACGATCTTGTAAATGGGCTCCCCCTGATAGGCCGACATCGGCCGGATGCCCAGGTTGTTTTCCAGCTGCTCCTGCCAGCGCAGCAGCTCGCTGCTGCCGGCCAGGCCGGCGGACTGGCGCAGGAAGTCCTTGAGCCCCTCGTCGGTGTAGGCGTGGTCCCTGCTCTCAACGGTGCGGAAAACACCGCTGCGCTGAAAGACCTCCAGTACCCGATCCCTCTGCCGGGGGGTCATGGGGCAGTCATAGACCACCTCGCCGCCGCATTCTATGCAGCCGCCCGCGCTGCCAATCAGGCCGTCAAAGCCGTATTGCAGCAGGGGCGAGAGCATCCCGTAGTTGCGGCCCGTGCAGAGAAATACCTTGTGTCCCCGCTTTCGCGCGCCGCAAACGGCCTCCAGGGCCGACGGGGGCGGTACATTGGTTCCCGGCTTCACCAGCGTCCCGTCAATATCCAGAAAAATCAGTTTTTGTGTCATTGCTCGCTCCAAAGCCTGTTCCAGGCATGTCCTTCCTTAAAATTCGGCATATATAGTCGACGCACTTGAAAATCGGTAAAGTTCAGCGGTCAAAATGATACGGGGCGGCGTTGTCGTCTTTGGCGGGCGTCAGCCCGCCTGCATCCTCCGCCTTGCCCCGCGTCATCTTTCCTCCCCTCCTTTTTTGTCACGAATTCAGAAGCTTGCTATAGGCGGCAAAGCACATGCTTTGCCGCCTGAAATTCTTTTTTGATTCTTTTTTCTTTTAAGAAAAAAGAATGTCTGCCCTGAAGCCTTACTGCGTCATCGCCCGGTGGAGCAGCACGGCCATGTCGGCCCGGGTGAGGGGATCGGCAGGCGCCAGACGGCCGTCGCCGGCCGTGGGAATCAGTCCCATGCGGGCCAGCCCGGAGACGGCGCCCTGGGCATAGGACGCCACAGAGGCGGCGTCAGGGTAGGAGGCAATGTCCTCCGCCGAGCCGTTCTCCGCGGATATGCCGGCGGTCTTCAGGGTGCGCTGGATCATGAGGGAGGCGTCCTGGCGGGAGATGGGGCTGTCCGGCTGGAACCTGTTGCTGCCAGTGCCGTTGACCACGCCCATGGAGCTGAGTGTGTTGACGGCGTTGGCGTAGTAGGCGTTCCCGGGCACGTCGGAGAAAGGCATGGCGCTGCCGCCGCTCTCAAAGCGGAAGGCGCGGCAGAGCATGAGACAGAAGTCCCCCCGGCGGATGGACAGCCCGGGGCCGTACTTGCTGTTGCCCATGCCGTTGACCACGCCCCGGTCGTAGAGGAAGTTCACCGCGGCCAGGGTCTGGGCGTTGAAGCCCGCCAGATCGTCAAACTGGCTGGAGGAGGTGGGCGTGTTCACCGTGATGCGGATCTCGCCGGAGTACTGGGTGCCGTCGCCGTTGGTGGCCGCGTAGGGGATGGAGACCATGCCCACGTAGCCGGCCTTGGGGATGAAGGTGAGGTTGGACACCAGGGGATCGTTGTTGAGGCTGTACTCGGTGGTGGTGTTGGCCTGCCAGCTGTACTGGGTGGGGCTGACGTACTGGTAGTACATCTTTCCGGCGCTGGCGGCGGGCAGGCCATCCAGGCGGACGCTTACCGGCTGGTTGGTGCCGGCGGCGTAGAAGAAGTCGCTGGCGCTGAGCTTCACCGGCGTACCGAAGGTGGTGTAGCGCACGGTGGTGCCGGAGGAGCCGGCCGCCCGGACGTTGATGGACACCACGCCCTGGAGGTCGCTGCCGTCAATGGCCGCGCCGGAGAAGGGGATCTGCACCACGCCGCTGGCGCCGTAGGCGGGGTGGAAGGACACCTTGGAGATGGACTCCTCTCCGCTGAGGTAGTAGCTGGTGGAGGAGCTGACGGCGGTGGGCGCCTCTGTGGTGTGGTAGTCGAAATAGAGGATGCCCTGGCCGGAGGAGGGCAGGTTGAACTGGACATAGCTGAGGGCGGAATTCGTGGCCGAGCGGCAGGCGGTGTCAAAGTCCTTGGCATTGAACAGGACGTGCTCCCGGCCGGTTGTGGAGTAGCTCACCGTGACGCCGTTGGTGCCCACGCCGCTGCTGGAGCCCGCGCCGGAGCCGGAGCCCGAGCGGATGGTCAGCAGTCCGGTGAAGGTCTTGCCGGAGATGGAGCTGCCGGTGAAGGGGATCTCCAGGGTGCCGGTAAACTTCTCCGTGGCCCAGAAGGAGAGGTTGGAGAGGTAGGGCACCGCGCCCTGGAAGTACTTGGTGTCCTTCTTTGCCCGGGTGCCGAGGCCGCCGGAGCTGGTGCGGTTGTGGTAGAGCGCGCCCATATTGTGGTCCGGCAGGGACTGGAAGGCGATGTAGTGGAGGCGCTCGCCGGTCTGGGCCATGCAGAGGCTGTTGAAGTCGGCGGCCACCAGCTTCACCGAGCTGCCCGGGGCGCAGTAGTAGGCGAGATCGGATTCCCCGGTGCTCTGGACGTGGATCTGCACCGTGCCCTTGTACTGCCTCCCGGTCCGGTCGTAGCCCACGAAGGGGATGCGGACCACGCCGTTAAAGCCCTGGGCGGCGGCGAAGGTGACGGCGCCGGGGGCGTAGACCTGCTGGTCCGAGGTCAGGGGCCAGCCGTAGTGGGTCAGGGTGCCCTGGGATGCGGGGGGCGGGGTGAAGGAGACATAAGCGAAGTCG
This sequence comes from uncultured Oscillospiraceae bacterium, assembly GCA_910588365.1. Taxonomy (GTDB): domain Bacteria; phylum Bacillota; class Clostridia; order Oscillospirales; family Oscillospiraceae; genus Pelethomonas. Next base: position 22,221 of record CAJUQS010000159.1, read on the forward strand.
CCGCCGGTGGCATTGCGGCAGAAGCTGGTGAAGTCATACGCCTGGAAGGTGACCCGGCCAGAGCCGTTGTCGTGGTAGACGATACTGTCGTCCAGGCCCTGCTCCACCTTCACCACCAGCTCCCCGGCGTAGCGGCTGCCGGAGACGTTGTAGCCGAAGTAGCGGATGTTCACCGTGCCCACGAAGTCCTCGTTGGGGACGAAGGTGAGGGTGTCCAGGGCGGCGAGGGAGTACTGGTCGTTGGCGGTGACCTTGGCGGTGTAGTCCAGCTCGCTCTTGTAGCCGCTGTAGAGCGCGCCCTGGGACGCGGGGGGCAGGGTGAAGATGACGTACTCCAGAGGCGCGCCGGTCTCCCGCTGGCAGGCCTCGTTGAACAGGGCCCCGGCCAGCTTCACCGGCGTTGCCCGCTTGGTGGTGATGGTCAGATCGGTGCTGGCCTCCTTGAGGGTGACCACGATCTCGCCCCGGTAGGTGCGGCCGTTGGAGGCGGTGCCGGTGAAGGTGATGGAGGCCGTCTCACCGTTGAAGCTGGGGTTGGGGACGAAGACCACGTCGGAGAGGTAGGGGCCCCGCTTGGAGGAGGCCGCGTAGTAGTTCAGGGAGGAGCCAACGCCCATGCCGGTATTCTCGGCGGACTGCCAGCCTGCATAGAGGGTGCCCTGGGCGGTGGGGACGCTGAGCCCCGTCACATAGGAGAGGCTGTCGCCGGTCATGGTCTGGCACTGCTGGGCGATCTGCTGCTCAATGGTGGAGAATTTCAGCGGATCCGAGGGGCTGGCGCCGGCGGTGTAGTGGATGGTGGCCTTGTTGGGCGTCACCGTCACCGGAATTTCCACGCTGTAGCTGTGGCCGCCGGCCTGGACGGTGATGCGGATGGTGGCGGTATCCTCACGGATACCCTCCACGGTGATTTTGCTCCGGTCCGCCTCCGCCGTCACCTTGACGCTGAGCTTGCTGTTGACCACCGAGGCGGAGAGCGTGGCGTTGCCGGATCCGGTGGGATAGGCGGCCTCGGCGTTTCCGAAGTACTCCATATCCTTGCCCTCGGAGAGCTTGCCCGGGGTGATGGTGAAGGTCTCGTTCTCCTTGACGGAGATGCCGGCCTTCAGCTCGTCGCTGAGCTTGATGCCGCTGACAGTGACGGCGATGGTGCGCTCGATGTTGCCGTTGTCCGTGGTGACACGGACGGTAGCCGTACCGGGGCCCTTGGGAATGACGGTGGCGCTGTGCCCGTTGGTGCTGCTGATGGCCTGGACATCCACCACCTCCTTGTTGTTGGAGGACCAGGAGATGCGTACGCCGTCATTTCCGTTTTCCGGCTCCGGGGTGGCGGTGAGCTGGAGGCTGTCCTCGTCCGGCTCCAGCTTCAGCTCGTAGCTGGTCTCGCCGGTGCTGTTCAGGCGGATGTCGCCGCCCAGCTTCAGGCCGGTGATGGTGCCGGGAGGGGTGATGTCATCGCCGTCCCCCTCCTGATTGCCGCCGTCCCCGCCGGCGGAGGCCAGGGCGGGAGAGGCCAGGGAGAACGCCATCGCCAGACACAGCAGCAGGCTCAGCCAGCGGGCCATAGATTTCTTCATGGATAACGCTCCTTTACGGTGGTTTTCATACCTTTTTCTTTCAAGAAAAAGGTATCCAAAAAGAACTTGAATGGGGGCTTTGGGAGGATGCGCGAAGCGGGAGCGGGCGCAGCCCGCTCCCGCAGGGGGGGATGAATTACGGATTACCGGGGGTGACAGGAGGCAGGACGCCTTCACTGCCAGTTACCTCAACATTGATTGTCCCGGTTATCGCGTTGGATCCAGCGCCAATCGTTACAGAGACCACTGCAACGCCATTTCCCATGGCCTGAACGGTCAGTGTCGGATTGGTCATACTGCCGCTGGCATTAATAATCGTAGGACTGCCGGTTTTAATTTCCCAGCTGATCTGAGCGCCCGCATTGGCAGGCGTCAAATCAAGGGAGAACGTCTCAGCGGGGTTCCCCTTGCGCTCCCATTTGACGTCCCAGGTTCCATCGCCGTTTTTCGTAATGGAGGTTTTCGCCGCGTCGGTTGCATTTGAGGTTTCGGTGAAGTTTATATCATTCAGCGCACCCTTCACAACGACACGGAAGCTGGCGGTTACTGGCTTGAATTCGCCGGAAGCTGTCTGGACAATCGCGCTCACTTTCACCGTTGTCGTGCCGATGCCAACGCCGGTGACCGTCCCGTTAAGAGATGTTGAGTTGCCCACGGTAGCTATCTTGGTATTTTCGGAGGTCCAGACCACATTTGTTACCGTACCCTCGCCGCCCATCAGAGCGGCAGTTACGCTTTTGCTCGCTGTTCCATCAATTGTAATACCCGTAGCTCCGTCTACTGTGCCCATCCCAGTGAACATCAGATAGTAGTCGTTGTTCCCGCCGGAGGAGCCGTCGTTCAGGATCTGGCCCAGGGGGGAGCGCTCCAGATAGTCAGGATGGCTTCCCTTGATTCCCCATTCCACCTTGACATAGGTCGTTTCTTTATCCTGTACCAGGGTGATGGTCAGGGGTTCCTGGGCGATCTCGCCGCTGACATTCTGATAGAGTCCGCCGTCAATACGGATACTGGTACCCGGCGCCAGATTCTTAAAGTCAAGGCGGAAAGAGGTTACATTCGATCCGCTGCCGCCGCCGGCAGGAGAGACATTGACGGTTGTATTGTCGGATTTGATCAGGTGCTGCTGGAACGTCTCGCTGTCAACGGGAACAAGCTGGCCGTCCGCACCCACGACATACAGGGGCTTGTCGAAGGACAGGATAACTGAACCGTCATACCCGTCGCCAGTTGTAGACTTCTTCAGGGGGTCGCTCATGACGGCATCCCGCAGGTTCGGCGGCTGGGGATCGGACTGCTGCACCGGGTCGAACGCCTTGAAGGAATCCAGCAGGTAATCCACGTTGGTGTCGGTCTCGGCCCGCTTGGTGCTCTGGGCCGCGGCCAGGATGACATACTGGGTGCCAAGGGAGATGTTGTTGAGCTTCTGGTTGGTAATGGCGTTGTTGCCCTTGGTCGTACCCGTACCATAGTCAATCCACATCTTGTCGCTGCCCACGCCGGTGCGGATGAGGTTATCCAGCAGCATACGGGCGTTCTCGCTGGCGTAGATGTCGAACACGGAGAAGCCGCCCTCAAAGGGAGCCGTGCTGCCGTTGCGGTTGGTGGGATAGAAGGCGGTGTCCTTGTTGGTACTGCCCAGCACATCGGAATAGCCGTAGGTGGTGGTCAGCGCGTCCAGCACGGTGAAATCAAGCTGGTTACCGTGCGAATCTGTGCCCGTCTTCTTATCGTAGCAGCTGGGAAGCGCCGTCTTATCGCCCTTGACAAATTTGCCCTCTTTATCCAGAACATTACGGAACGGCTGGGTGAGGAAGGAAATCTGTCTCGCGTCAGACTGGGTGTAGACGCGGTAGATGGTATTGGAGGCGATGTCGGTCCACATATTCACCGATCCATTGCCCTGGTCGCGCAGGTTCAGCTTGGGCTTGGAGGTCTGCTCAGTGGTGAACTGATAGATGTACACGTGGGACAGGGTGTCCGCCTCGCCCTTGATGACGCAGTAGAGGTAATAGGTGGTGTCGGGCAGCAGGTCCTTCACCGTCACCGGCTCGGCCTTGAGGCCCGTGGACTTGAAGGAGCCGGTGATGACGTTGGAAAGATCCTCGGAGGAGGCCGGGTCAAAGATGGCGTCCTTCAGCGGGCGGATGATCTTGTTCTCCTTTTCCGGGTCGTCATTCCCCGTGTAGCTGGCGCCTGTCGTGCCGCCCTTCATCCACCAGGGCATGGGTACCGAGCCGTTGACCGGCGGCTCATACCGTCCGTCCTTATCCTTGGCGATGTAGAAGTAATCGGAGTTGGAGACAGGCTTTTTGTTGGGGTTGCTGTCGTCGTCTGGTCCCTTCTCGCGGTATGTCGGGATCTCCGGGACGCCCGTGCTGTTCTCCGCCCGGCCGATGGCGTAGTAGACAGTTCCCGGTGTCTTCAGGGTCAGGAACATGTCCGCGGTGGTGGAGGTGATGTTGGAGAAGGAGGGGGCGTTGTTGGCGAACTCCGGCAGGCGGCTGTCGCTGAACGCCTTGGACAGCTCCAGGGTGTCCTGCTGTGTCTTGGTTTCCGGGTTGGTCCAGCGGCCGATGGAGCGGGCGATGCCGCTGCCGGCCTTGCCCTTGAACTCGGTCCAGGTGGCCTTGGTGGGGGAGCCGTTGGTGCCCACCATGCCGTCCAGCTCGTTGGACTGGTCCGCGGCCGCGTTCACCTCGAAGTGGACCGTGTCGTTCCAGTACTTGGGCTCCTCCAGCTGGTCGATCTTGGTCATGGTGATGACGAACTCATAGCGCAGATCCTCGTCCAGGGTGGTCAGCCGGGGGAAGTTGGTGGAGTCGCACTTGTTGTAGAACTTGCTCAGGGAGCGGCCGCGCCACTGCTTCTCCTCGGGGCGCACGTCACCGCTGTTGCCCAGGTAGATCCAGCCGTTGTCGTCGGGGGTGTTGTCGCCCGGGTATCCGGTGTGGCGCTCAAAGCCGTTGCTGGAGGTGTACTTCGTTTCGCTGTCGGCGGGGGCGATATTCCCCTCGCTGTCAATAACACGGTAGTACAGGTCATAGGCGCAGGTGATGTCCGTGAAGAACAGCAGATCGTAGCTGATGTTGGCGCTGACGGTCTTGGTGGAGTTGGGCCGCATACGGAAGCTCATGTCGATGCGGTCCAGGGTGGTGGTGATGGTGCTGCCATTGCGCTTGTACGGTCCCTCGCTGCCGGCCACACCGGGCTTGGTGAAGATGATGGTGGCGGGCTCCACAGTGAAGACGGGGACATTGTGCCCGCCGGCCAGGGAGCCGGCCTGGTTGGTCATGAAGTCCACGCCGGTGCTGGGGACGATGGGATTCTGGTTGTCGGAGGTGTCGGTCAGGTTGTTGATGGTGAAGTAGTACTGGCCGCCGTTCTCCAGGTGCAGGCCCTCGCTGGGGAAGGTGACATCCACGGTGCCGTTGCTGTTGCGCGTGATGGTGGCCTTGGTGTAGTCGATGGTCTGCTTGCTCTCAAACGCGGCGTCCGGATCCAGGTTGTAGGCAACGTCTTCCACGGAGCCGTCGCTGGGATTGACCTTGTGGAGCCTGATGCTGCCGTACAGGTTTTCAGCCAGCTTCTTCAGGGCGGTCTTCTTGTCGGGGTTGCCATCCTGATAGTCCTTCCACAGATCGGAGAATGCCTTGCCGCCGCCGGAGCCGGTATAGCGCACATCCTCGGAGAAGGTGAGCACGATGTCGGTATCGGAGGTGGGGTCCTGGGTGTTGTCCGTGCCGGAGAACTTGGTGAAGGTCTGGGAGACCTTGGGGCCGCTGTTGTCCAGCGTGTGGATGGTGATCTTCTTCACGCCGCCGGCGGAGTAGTTCCGGTCGGGACCGGCGTTGTCCTTGGCCACATAGTAGAAGTCGTAGGCGCTCTCCGGCTTCAGGCCGGAGACGGTGATGGTTCCGTCGGCGTTGGCCTTGGCGGTGACCTTGCCGGCCTTGCCGTCATTGCCGATGTTCATGCCGGAGACCACCTGCAGGATGGCGTACTTGCTGTCCAGGGGGGCGGTGTCGCCGTCGGTGCCGGGCTCGGGCTTGGGGTAGGGCGTACCGGCGGGAACGGCCACCCAGTAGACGGTGCCGTCCTCATCCAGACGGAAGGTCAGGCCCACGCTGGTGGCCTGGACCTTGTTCACCGTGGGATCGACGATGAACGTCGGCGGCGTCTCGTCATCGGTTTTGAAGGTCAGGGAGACCACCTTGGAGCTGTTGGCGCCGTTGGCGTCAACAAGCCAGAGGTAGAGGACGTAGGTGGTCTGCTCCTCCAGGACCACGTCGTTGACGCGGAAGGTATCCTCGGTGTTCTTGGTCACGTCCCGCACGCCGTAGCCCAGGCTGCCGACCACCGCGCCGGTCTTCAGCTCGTCGGGAGTGGGCGCCACGGCGCCCTCGGGCAGCAGCGCGTAGTAGAGCTTGCAGCTCTTGGTGGGCATGACCACCACCATGCTGTCGGTCTTGGAGACCTTGGACATATAGGGGTAGCCCTTGGCGAAATCGGGCACCGTGTTGTCCGGGGTGGTGAAGGAGATGACCTTGGTGGGACTGCGGTGGCCCCGGTCATCCACCAGCACAGCGGACAGGTAGTAGTTCCCGCCGGCGGTAAGCCCGGCAACGGCGGAGGAGACCTCCTCATTGCCCTTGGGGGAGAGGACGGAGCCGTTGCTCACGGCGATGGAGCCGTAGGCCGGAGGCTTGATGAGATCGTCGGCCTCCACGGATCCGTCGGTGATGGGGCTGACAGCCCAGTAGATGGTGCCCCGCTTGTTGGTGGAGAACACGGCGGTAATGGAGTTGGGGGCGATATCCTGGGCCTGGGGATAGCCGGCCAGGATCAGGGGCTCCATGGAGGACTCTTCGGCAGCTGTGGAGTCCATCTCCACGCCGTCGATGACCGCGGTGATGCCCGGGCGGATCTCGATCTGGTCGGGCAGCATTTCCACGGTGCAGCCGGGGGCGTTGACCACCAGCTTCTCGATGTCGCCCTCGCCGATGACGTTGGTGCCCACATCCAGATTCAGCTCCTTGACCACGGTGTTCCGGTCAATGACGACAGTGGAATCGGTGGCGGCCTCGTCAATGGTCAGCTTCTTGACCGTGCCCTTGGCGGCCCGGACCTGGGAGTTGGGGGTGCGGTTGACGACCTCCTCAATCCGGCCGGCCAGATCCAGCTGGATGGGGGGGTACTCACCGGTCTCCGGGTCGGGGGTGCCCTCCAGGGAGATGTATTTGAGGCCCATGCCGTCGGGGGTGTTGTCCTCGATGTAGGCGCTGGTGCGCACGGTGGTATTGCCGATCTCGGTGATGCCGTCGGCCTTCAGCGTGACGTAGTGGTCCTGAAGGTTGTCCACCAGCAGCTCGTCGGCGGTGACGTTGCGCAGCAGAATGCTGGCCTGGCCGCCCTCGCTCTCGCCGGTGCCGCTGGCGATGATGCGGCCCAGGACGGTGACGTTCTCCAGCTTCACGCCGCCCAGGCCCACGCCGCCGGTGACGTACAGATCGCCGCTGATGACGGTATCCCGCAGCGTCACGCCGTCAGCGGAGATGGTCACGTTGCCGAACACGCCGCCCAGGGAGTAGTCCCCCGCCTCCTGGAGGGGGGTGCCCACGATGCGGGAGAGCATGGCGGCCATCTCGCCCCAGCTCAGATCCTTCTGAGGCTTGAAGGTGCCGTCGTCATAGCCGCCCACCAGGTAGTGCTCCAGGGAGGACTTGACCGTTCCCCGGGCCCAGGAGCTGATGTCCCGGGCGTCGGTGAAGTCCAGGATCTCCCCGGCCGACTCCTGAAGCATCATGTTCCGCCCCAGGATGGTGGCGGCGGTCTCCCGGTTGAGGGGGTCGTTGGGGGAGGCCGTGGTGGGGGAGGTGCCGTTGATGTACCGGGCGTTGTAGGCTATGCCCACATCGTCATAGAACCAGTCGGTGACCGCCACGTCGGTGAAGGGCGTCTCGCCCACGTCGTCATAGCCGTAGGCCCGGTTGGTGATGGCCATGAAGTCGGCCCGCGTCAGCTCCCCGTCGGGGCTGTTCGCCTGGTCGGGCCGGATAAAGCCCCACTCCACCAGCTGGTTGAGGTAGCCGTCCGCCCAGTGGGCCGACGCCTCGCCGGTGAAGCCGGGCACCAGTCCCAGTATCAGGACCGCGGCCAGCAGAAGGGATATCGCCCGCGTCCTCAGCGGACTGCGGGGCGAACGCTGTTTCTGTTGCATAGAAAAGTGACTCCTTTCTTGACTTGAACGGCCTCCATCCTTTTCCTTGAAAGAAAAAGGATCAAAAAAACTTTTTGGAAAAACACCGTTTTGCCTGCTATCCCCCGGGCGTCTATCCTGGAAAATATGGCGAAACGGCAGTTTCGGCACAAAAATTTCTTTTGATTCTTTTCTTTGATTCAAAGAAAAGAATGGCTGCCAGGTTCTTACGCCTTGGCCGCCCGGGGGCGGCTGACCTGGATGCTGAAAACGGCCTTGCGGATCATGACCTCCTCGTCCAGGCACAGATCCACGAAGCGCCCCGCGTACAGGGGCCAAGGCTTCTCGGTGGGGAGCTCGCGCAGGATGCGGAGCTTGAGCAGCAGGGGGGAATCGGTGACCGGCAGGACCACCTGGACCACCTCGTTGGACTTCAGCGCCCGCTCGGTGTGGAAGGCCAGGCCGCCGCAGCTGAGATCGTGGCCCTGGATGGGGCGCTGGCCCTTCCAAAAGCCGCTGACCGGGTACATCACGCTTTCAAAGTCGGTCTGGATGCGCAGGTTCTCCCGGGCCTGGGCGCCCAGCACCTCGCCGGGCCGGATCACCAGCCGGGGCCCGCGCTGCATGGTGACCACGCCGCGCTTGGAGGTCATGCTGTTGTCCAGGCCGATGAGCTGGACCTCGCCCACCTTGATGTAGTCCGTGTCGTCGTCCTCCTGGAGCAGGCGCATCTGCACCACCTCCGCTCCGGGCGGGGACTCCAGCACGGCCTGGGCCAGCGGGATGCCCTCGCGGTTCAGAATCAGGTATAGTCGTTCCATCAATTCTCTCCTTTCGCTTCGCTCTGCCTGCGTTTCTACCGGGCGGCGTCCGCCCGTCTGTCAATGGCCTCCCGTTCCCGGCGGGATTTGTCCGGGTCGTTGGGGTCAAAGTTGAGGAAATATACATATATCTCAACGATGGCGCGGTACAGGGAGTCGGGGATCTCCTGCCCCAGCGCCAGCTGGGAAAGCATCGTGGCCAGGGAGTTGTCCTCATAGACGGGCACGCCGTTTTCCGAGGCCACCTCCACAATCTTTTCCGCCAGATAGCCCATGCCGGAGGCCACCACCACCGGCGCGCCATCGCCGCCCTCATAGCGCAGGGCTACAGCCCGGCCGCCGGGGCGGGTACCATCACGCTTTGACATTGATACTGTTCTCTCCTTCAAATATTCTCGGGAACACGCCGGAGATGGTCAGCGGCTTCTCCATGGCCTTGACCTCCACGCTGCCGGCGTTCATTCCGTTTTCCGTCAGGATCCGGGACAGCTCCCCCTGAAAGGTACCGGCAAAGGAGGCGATCGCCTCGGGGCAGTAGAGCTGAAGGTCCACGTTCTCCCGCTGGCAGGTGAGGACCATGTCGAAAAAGCCCAGGCCCTGGATGTCGATCTTGAAGAGGAACCGGATGGTGTTCTCCCGGTGCCCCTGCCCCTTTTTGAGATTGTCCTCCGCGTCCGGATCCACCCACAGCTCGCTGAACATCATCCGCCCGTTCCACTCCAGGGGGATGACCAGGTGCATCAGGGGCATGTAGACGCTCTCGTTGACCAGGAAGGCGGAGACGATGTTGCGGAAGGCGTCCTGGGCCTCCGCCCCCGCCCCGCCCCGGAGGGCCCGCTGGGCGGTCCGGGCCAGCTGCCCGGCAAACTGGTCCTGCTCCGCCGCCTTGGCAAAGGCGTTGTGCTCCACCAGGTGCAGCAGCGCCGCGTCGCTCAACCCGCCCAGCCGCTCCCGGAGGGAGGCGTGGGCGCTGAGCTGGTGGAAGGCCTGGAGCAGCCCCTCCCGGGAGCTGTTCTCGTACCGGGCCACGTCCAGGGCAAGCATGGAGATCAGCGTCCGGGAGAGGCCCATATCGTTGGTCTTGGAGGTGTAGCTGGCCAGAAAGGGCATGATGGACCCCTGCAGCAGCTTCAGGCTCCCGGCCCTGTCCCCGCTCCCCAGCTTCTCCTGGAGCTCGGAAACCATGTTGAGCAGCTGGTTCCCGTAGGTGGCGGGGATGGAGCGGGTGAGGCGGGTGAGGGTGCGCAGCAGGTTGCCCTGGATGTGCTGGGAGGAGGAATAGTCGCTGTAGCGCTTCAAAAACTGGAGGATGGACGAGCGCATCACATCGGATCCGCTGGTGCCGTAGGCCTCCCGCAGGATGGAGAACAGCGGCCCGGTGAAGCGGTTGCCCGCCTCCAGCTGGTTTTTGAGGAAGGAGGCCAGCTCCCCCTCGTCCATCTTCAGCATCTCCAGCAGCGCGGACATCTCCACGGCCATGCCCTCCCCCATGCCCGAGGAGACCACGGTGCCCTGGTAGGAGCGCAGGAGCTGGAGCAGGGTCTGGCTCAGCCCCGGGGTGTCGCTCAGCCGCTGGAGGAAGGTGAGGAAGTTGGAGTCATAGCGCAGGGCCTGGCCGCCGCCGGCTGTGTCGCCGTTGTCCTGGCGCTCCGTGCGGTTGTCCGGGCCGCTGACCCGGGTGGGGTCCGGCGCGTTCTGTATGCGGGGATCATTGGGTAGATTTGGCAGATTTCGGTTGATATTGCCGGTGTCATGGCCTGGAACCGGATTGGTCACACCAAGCAGATCTGGCATTGGCGACACTCCATTTCAATAAAAGTTTGTCTATGTCTTAATTTTTTGTCCTGTCCTGCCGATATCCATGTTGATGAAGCCAGTGCGGGGGTATTTTGCCCTTTTGGCCCTCCCGCATGCAAAACCAAAATACGAAAAAAGGTGGCGTTTTTATGGGCAGTGGCAACGACAGCATCTTGGATATGTACTTATACGAGACGAATACCCTTCTCGAACAGCTTGACGGCATTCTGCTGGCGGCTGAACAGGCGGACACCTTCTCGCAGGACAGCGTGAATGAGATCTTCCGCATCATGCACACCATCAAGGGTTCCTCCGCCATGATGGAGTTTCCCTCCCTCATGACAGTGGCGCACCGGATTGAGGATCTCTTCTTCATCATCCGGGAAAAAACCATTGACGTGGTGCCGGAGGCCCTCAGGCCGGAGCTGTTTGACATGCTGTTCCAGTCGGTGGACTTTTTCCGCGGGGAAATTGAAAAGGTTGAAAACGGGGAACCCCTCTCCGATTCTATCGACACTATTGTAGATAAAATTAATAGCCTGGTTGATAAAATTCAAGGCAATCCCGCCCCGGCGGCCCCGGACCCGGCGCCCGCCGGCGAGGAGCCTGCCGACGCGGCGCCCCCGCCTCCGGCGGCGCCCGCTGCCCTGGACGAGGCGTACCCCTTTGGAATCCATGTGTTTTTCGACGAGGGCAGCGGCATGGAAAACCTGCGGGCGTTCATGCTGGTCACCGCGGTGAAGGACTTCAGCTCCGACTTCCTCTCCTCCCCTGAAAACACCGAGACCGACCCGGGCTCCTCCGAGGTCATCGCCGAGCAGGGCTTCTTCCTCTGGTTCAGGACGAAGGAGGAGCGGGACGGCGCGGTTTCCGCGGTGAAGGACGCCGGCTCCGTGCGCTCCTACCAGTCCGTGGACGCCAAGGCGGAGCCCGCTCCCGCGGCGGCCCCCGCCGTACCGGACGAGCCGGCGGAGGCGGCCCCGGCGGCCCCCGCCCAGGCCAAGGCCCCCGCGCCTGCCGCTCCCCCGGCCGCGCAGCAGGCCAAGCCCCCCGCCGCGCAGCACGCCAAGGAGAGCCTTATCAGCGTGAATCTGGCCAAGCTGGACCAGCTGATGGCCGTGGTCAGCGAGATCGTCATCACCGAGTCCATGGTCACCGCCTCCCCGGATCTGCGCGGGCTGCGGCTGGATAACTTCAACAAGTCCGCCCGGGAGCTGCGCAAGCTCACCGATGATCTGCAGGATGTGTCCATGTCCCTGCGCATGGTGCCCGTGTCCAGCACCTTCCAGAAGATGAACCGCATCGTCCGGGATATGAGCAAGAAGCTGGGCAAGCGGGCCAAGCTCACCCTCATCGGCGAGAATACAGAGGTGGACAAGACCATCGTTGACGGCATCAGCGACCCCATCATGCACATCGTGCGCAACTCCATGGACCACGGTCTGGAGGAGACGGAGGACGAGCGCATCGCCGTGGGCAAGGACCCGGTGGGCGAGATCACCCTCACCGCCCGGCACACCGGCAGCGAGGTCATCATCGAGATCAAGGACGACGGCAAGGGCGCCGACACCCAGGCCATCCTCAACAAGGCCATCCGCCAGGGCCTGGCGGACCCGGACCACGAGTACAGCCAGAAGGACATCCTGGGCTTCATGATGATGCCCGGCTTCTCCACCAACACCCAGGTCACCGAGTTCTCCGGGAGAGGCGTGGGTATGGATGTGGTGAAGAAGAACGTGGCCGACGTGGGCGGCACCGTGTCCATCTCCAGCGAGTGGGGCAAGGGTATGACCACCACGCTGAAGATCCCCCTGACCATGGCCATCATGGACGGCATGGAGGTCTCCGTGGGCGACACCCTGTTCACCATCCCCATCAACAGCATCATTTCCAGCATCAAGGTCACGGCGGACGACATCATCTACGACCCCGCCAGGGGCGAGATGACCAAGCAGCGGGACAACTACTACCCCGTGGTCCGGGCCAAGGACCTGTTCCAGATCCCCGAGGGCCGGGACAACGTGGAGGAGGGCATCCTCATCTGGGTGGAGTCCGGCGAGCGGTCCTACTGCCTGTTCGTGGATGAGCTGCTGGGCGAGCAGCAGATCGTCGTCAAGCCCCTGCCCGCCTACGTCAACAGCTTCAATGTGAAGGATTACGGCATCTCCGGGTGCAGTATCCTGGGCGATGGCAGCATCAGCCTCATTCTGGACATGGCCAACGTCTACGCCGGCAATGCCCAGGGGGCGTTCTAACCGGGCCGGCAAGCTGATAAGAAGGGAGATACGCAAATGTCTGAGAAGAACATGGAACTGACAGAGACTCCGGCCGCCGGCCGCGTGGAGGAGGACGCTGACCTCCAGACGACAAAGTACATGATCGGCGTTTCCGACGGCCTGCGCTACGGTATCGACGCCGAGAAGGTGGAGACCATTCTCACCGATCACACCATTACCCGCATGCCCTGTGTGCCGGAGTACGTGCGGGGCATCGTCAACCTGCGGGGCCAGATCATGCCCGTCATCGATCTGCGCCTGCGCCTGGGCAAGATGCCCCGGGACAAGTGCATCATCATGGTGGTCAACGTGGAGAGCGAGGCCGTGGGCATCCTGGTGGACACCGTGGAAAAGATGGTGGATATCCCCCGGGACATCATCCTTCCCATGCCCACCCAGAACCACCAGAAGCTGATTTCCGGCATGTGCTCTCTGCCGGAGGGCGGGACGCTGCTGATCCTGGACTGCGATCTGCTCCTGCACGGCTAAGAACCTGTATTCACAAGCGTTGAACGCTGTCTGGCCGGTCGTTTTCCCGCCATACTGCGTCGCTTTCCCTTGCAATCCGTCAGGATTCTGCAACAGGCGCATCGAGCGCCTGTGCAGAATAATCGTGCATGACCCCTTGATGGGATCATTGCACGATATGGATTGCTGCGGAAAATCTCCTTGTCTGACGAGAAAAATCCTCGTCCATCCGGCATCCCCCGGTTATGAATACAGGTTCTAATTTCTTTCACGAAAGGATGGCGTTTGATCATGCCGCTGAATATGATCTCAGAAGAGGATTTCACCAAACTGTCACAATTCATCCACAAAGAGTATGGGATCAACCTTGCTCAGAAAAAGCAGCTGGTCACGAGCCGCCTGTCCTCCTTTGTTTCCCAGAAGGGATACACCAGCTTCACGCCATTTGTCAGCGCGCTTCTGAAGGAGCGCAACCCTGCGGACATGGAGGCGGTGCTCAACCGGCTGACCACCAACTATACCTTCTTTATGCGGGAGACAGAGCATTTTGAGTTCTTTACACGCACCGTCCTGCCGGAGATTGTCAACCGCCACCAGCGGGACCGCGTGATGTCCATCTGGAGCGCCGGCTGCTCCAGCGGCGAGGAGCCCTACAACCTCTCCATCTACATCAAGGAGTTCCTGGGGCCCCGGGCGTCCCAGTGGGATACCCGGATCCTGGCCACCGACATCTCCCAGAAGGCCCTGGCCAGCGCGAAAAAGGGCGTCTACGAGCTGCCCGACACTGTCCCCGGCCACTGGAAGAAGCGTTACTTCGTCCCCGTCAAGGGGACCGGCCAGTTCATGGTGGCGCCGGAGATCAAAAACAACGTAATCTTCCAGACCTTCAACCTGATGGATCCGATCAAGTTCCGTCTGAAGTTCGACGTGATCTTCTGCCGGAACGTGATGATCTATTTTGACCAGCCCACCAAGGACGCGCTGGTGCGCCGGTTTTATGACGCCACGGTCCCCGGCGGCTATCTGATGATCAGCCACTCGGAGAATCTGGGTAAGGACAATCCTTATCAGACGGTGGCGCCCTCCACGTTCCAGAAGCGGTAGCTCCGCCTGGGGCGGAGGCAACATGGAAAAGGAGTGAGAACGACATGTGGCCAGCCAATAAGAAAATTCGCGTGATGGTGGTGGACGACTCCATCATGGCCCGCACCATGATTACAAACGGGCTGTCCAAGCACCCGCGGATCGAGGTGGTCGGCACCGGATTCAATGCCAATGACGCTATGGCCAAGGTGGGGCAGCTGCGTCCGGACGTGATTACCTCGGATGTGGAGATGCCCGGCATGAGCGGCATTGACTTCCTCAAGCAGCTGCTGCCCAGGTATCCCCTGCCGGTGATTCTGGTGTCATCCTTGAACCTCCGGGTCTTCGACGCCCTGTCCGCCGGCGCGGTGGACTTTGTGCGCAAGCCGGAGCCGGGGCAGAACGAGGTGTTCATCACCGCGCTGACACAGAAGGTGATTGCCGCCGCCGGGGCGAAGGTCCGGCCCGGCTCCTCCTCCCTGGCCCGTCCCGCCGGCGCCGCCCAGCTGGCGGTTCCGGCCCGTCTGGGAAGCAAGCCGTCCCTGGACCAGGTGATCATCGGCCTGGGGGCCTCCACCGGCGGCACCGAGGCCACCCTGGAGGTGCTCAAGCGCCTGCCGGCGGATATCCCCGGTATGCTGATTGTTCAGCACATGCCTACGGGCTTCACCCAGATGTACGCGGATCGGCTCAACCGGCTGTGTCAGATGGAGGTGCGGGAGGCCAAGCACGGCGATGAAGTCCGGCGGGGGCTGGCGCTGCTGGCGCCGGCGGACTACCAGATGCGCGTTGTCCGCAGCGGCAGCCGCTATACCGTCTCCTGCACCAGCGGGGAGAAGGTCAGCGGACACCGGCCCTCGGTGGACGCCCTGTTCTTCTCCATGGCCGAGCAGGTCCGGTGCAAGATGGTCGGCATCATCATGACCGGCATGGGCCGGGACGGCGCGGACGGTCTGCTGCATATGCGCAAGGCCGGGGCCTACACCATCGGACAGGATAAGGAGTCCTGCGTGGTCTACGGAATGCCCATGGTCGCCCAGAACATCGGCGCCGTCCAGATTCAGGCATCCTGTGAGAATATCTCCAGCGTCCTGCTGCGGCATTTGAATCAGGTGTAAGGGCAGCACTTGCCGCTCTTGGCGGCTTGGGCTGCCGGTGTCCGCTGCGCGGTTACTGCACGGAAAAGGAATCAAAAAGAATTTCAGGAGGCAAAGCGTACGCTTTGCCTCCTATGTATAAAGGAAGCGGATCCAGGGCTCATAGCTCTGGATCCGCTTCCTGTCAGTTGGCCGTCTTGGCGGCGTAGTCGTACATGCGCTGGATGATGACGGCCATCTCGCTGCGGCGGATGGAGTTGACGCCGTAGTACATGACCTGGCCCTTGTTGTTGGTGCTACCGGCTACGATCTTGGCATCGTAGAGGGAGAGCACGTAGGGGGCGGAGGAGACGGTCATCGCCATGTCGTGGAAGGGGGAGGTGGTCTGCGTGGAGGTGGGCAGGCGCAGGGCCTTGGCGGCAATCTCCGCGATGGCGTACCGGTTGATCTTCCGATCCGGGTCCACGCTCTGGCTCAGCAGGCCGTCGGACATAGCCTTGGCCACATAGCCGCTGGCCCAGTGCTTGGTGGTGGCGGCCTGCTCGGGGTATCCGGCGGCCATCATGATCATCTTCAGGGCCTGGCCGTAGGTCACCTCGCCGTCAGGGCGGAAGGTGCCGTCCTCAAAGCCGCCCAGGATGCCGGCGGAGGCCAGGGCGACCACCGCGTCGTAGTACCACGCCGTGCCGGTGGTCTTGGGCACGTCCTTGAAGGTGACGGTGGGGACCGTGGTGCCCGGGTTGTTGGGGACGCTGGGCTTGGGGGTGGTGGCGGTGACGCTGATCTTCACCGTGCCGCTGAGCTTGCTGCCCTGCTCGTCATAGGCGGCAAAGGGGATGGTGACGGTGCCGCTGTAGTTGGCCGCCGGGACGAAGGAGACGTTGTCCATGGTCAGGGCGGTGGCCGCCGTCGCCTTGTCGGAGACACTGTACCACACGCTGTCGCTGGTAATGGCCGTGCCGGGGGTCAGGGCGGGGCTGGTGAGGGAGCGGTTGTAGTAGAGGGTGCCGTAGACCGCCGCGGGGGGCGTGAAGGAGACGGTGTTGAGCCTGCCGGTGGTGCCCAGGAGGCCGGCAAAGTCGCGGGCCCTGAAGCTGACGCCGTCGGAGGTGGAGTTGTAGCTGACGGTCAGATCGGTCATATTGCAGACCACATTGCCCACATACAGCAGCTTGCCCTGGCCGTCATAGGCCACGTAGCGGAAGGAGTCGGTCTGGGCGGTGCCGGGGACGTAGGTCAGGCCGCTGATGAGCTCGCCCCGGGAGCTGCTGTAGTAGAAGGGGCGGGCGTCGATGCTGGCCGCGGTGAGGCGGGTGCCGGTGGAGGTGCTGTTCCTGTAGTTGACGTAGAGGCTGCCGCTGGCGGGGAGCTCCAGGAGCTGGATGTAGAAGTTGTTCCCCTTGCTGCCCGTGGCGCTCTGGTAGACCTTGAGGAACTCCTCGGCGTCCAGGGCGTAGGAGCCGCCGGCGGTGACCCGCCAGGTGATGTCGGCAACCTTGCCGCTGCTGATGAAGATGTAGAGGGTGCCGGCCTGGTGGATGGGCTGGCCCAGGTTGTTGGTGCCGTAGGCGTCAAAGGGCACGGTGACGAAGTCCGCCTGCCGCACGCCGGGGAGGAAGGTCACCTCGTTGATGCCGTACTGGCCGTTGCCGGGCTGGACGTAGAAGGTGTCGCCCGCCTTCACCCGGGTGCCGGGGCGGGAGACGGAGGTGAAGTCCGTGTACAGGTTGCCGTCATAGGAGCTGGGCAGGGCGGAGAAGCGGACCCAGGTGAGGCCGCCGCGGGGGTAGATGTCCTGCCAGAAGGTTTCAAAGTCACTGGCAGCCATGGTGACGGGGGCGTCCTTGGAGGTGGTGTACATCACATCCATGTCCCCGGTGTACTGCTGGACCGTGATGGTCAGCGAGCCGGGGTACTCCTTGCCCCTGGTGTCATAGGCGGTGAAGCTGATGACGTAGTTGCCGGTGGCCTCGCCGCTGGGCTGGAAGCGCACATCCGCCAGAGGCGTCTGGCTGTTGTTGGTGGGATTGAAGTAGTAAGGGGTCTTGGTGCCGGAGATGAGCAGATCGCCCACCTTGGAGGAGGGCTTGGTGCCGAAGATCACATGGCTGGGGTAGGCGGCGGTGTTGTTGGAGGCGGAGTTGTACACCGCCTGATAGATCTGCTCCACCACCGACTGGGCGGACCAGCTGTCCACCAGCCCCAGGTACAGGCTCTTGTCCCCCCGGCCCAGGGTGGCGTGGGCGGAGATGAGGTCCTTCACCCGCACGGTGACGGTGCAGGAGGCGCTGATGGGCTGGGTGGTCTGGCTGCTCTTGGGCACGGCCATGACAAAGCAGACGTACTTGTAGTCCCCCTCCTTGCTGGTGATGGAGGTGGGCAGGGTGTAGGTGTCGCCGGTGTAGACCAGGGAGCCCTGGTAGTACCAGCTGTAGGTCAGGCTGTATTCCTTGGTAACGTCGGCCGAGCCAAGGGTCAGGCTCACCTCTCCCAGGCTGAGGCCGTAGTCGGCGGTGTCCAGGGAGACCATGAACACCGGGTCCTTGGGCAGGACGATGGTCACGGCCTCATAATCCACCGCCAGACACTGGGGGCAGCGGCCGTTGACCAGCTGGCCGTGGGGTCGGCTGGTGATAATGGCCTCCGGGTGGTAGCGGCACTCAGCCCTGTGGGTGCCGTTGCCGTTGTCGGTGTAGAGGTAGTCATGGTTGTCGGGGTTGATGCTGGGCTCGTCATAGCATACGTTGGTGCAGAAGGTACAGGTGCCCTTCCGCATTCCCTTGTCGTGGCAGGTTGCGGCGCGGACTTCCTCCCACTGCCAGTTATGTACCCGGTTGATGGAGGTGGGACTGGTGCAGGGGCTGTTCATATCCACTGTCGCCGCGAAGGCCGTGGGCATCAGGGACAGCACCATAATCAGTGCCAGCAGGGCCGCTGGGACCCGGCGGCGCAGCGTTTTTTTCTCGTTCATGGATTGTCCTCCTGTGGAAAATTTGGGGGGAGGACAAGCTCCCCCTTTTCATGTACGGAATCTATTATAGCACAGCTTCTCAAAAAAAGCTGTTACAATTTAGCAACAAGATTTAATTTTTTATGAAGACAGGGCCTGGTTTTTCCTCTCCGGGAGCGGTTTTCCCTTTACAAACGGGCGAGGGCGTGGTAGGATGTTGGCTAATCAAGATCCCGACAGAAAAAGATTGAAAATAAAGGAGTGTGTCCAGCCATGGCCTTCTACTATTCCGAGCCCTCCCACACCTTCAGCGAGTACCTGCTGGTCCCCGGCTATACTTCCCCCGAGTGCGTCCCCGCCAACGTGTCCCTGCGCACCCCCCTGGTGAAGTACCGCAAGGGGGCCGGGGAGAGCCCCATCTCCATCTCCATCCCCCTGGTCTCCGCCATCATGCAGTCCGTGTCCAACGACACGTTGGCCGTGGCCCTGGCCAGGGAGGGCGGCCTCAGCTTCATCTACGGCTCCCAGTCCATTGAGAGCGAGGCCGCCATGGTGGCCCGGGTGAAGGGCTACAAGGCGGGCTTCGTGCCCAGCGACTCCAACCTCCCCCCCGAGGCCACGCTCCAGGACGTGCTGGATCTGAAGGCCCGCAACGGACACTCCACCGTGGCCGTCACAGCGGACGGCACCAACCAGGGCAGGCTCCTGGGCATCGTCACCAGCCGGGACTACCGTGTGAGCCGCATGGACCCCGCCGTCTGCGTCTCGGAGTTCATGACCCCCCGGGAGAAGCTCATCACCGCCCCGGAGGGCACCAGCCTCAAGGAGGCCAACGACATCATCTGGGACCACAAGCTCAACTCCCTGCCCATCGTCAGCGACGACGGGCGGCTTTTGTACTTCGTCTTCCGCAAGGACTACGAGCAGCACAAGGAGAACCCCGGCGAGCTGCTGGACAGCCAGAAGCGCTACATGGTGGGCGCGGGCATCAACACCAAGGACTACGAGCAGCGGGTCCCCGCCCTCATCGAGGCGGGGGCGGACGTGCTGTGCATCGACTCCTCCGAGGGCTACTCCTGCTGGCAGGAGAAAACCCTCTCCTTTATCCGGGAGAAGTACGGCGAGAGCGTGAAGGTGGGCGCGGGCAACGTGGTGGACCGGGACGGGTTCCTCTTCCTGGCAAAGGCCGGGGCGGACTTCGTGAAGGTGGGCATCGGCGGCGGCTCCATCTGCATCACCCGGGAGACCAAGGGCATCGGCCGGGGCCAGGCCACGGCCCTCATCGAGGTGGCGGCGGCCCGGGACGAGTACTACCGGGAGACCGGCGTCTATGTCCCCATCTGCTCCGACGGCGGCATCGTCCACGACTACCATATGACCCTGGCACTGGCCATGGGTGCGGACTTCATCATGCTGGGGCGGTACTTCGCCCGCTTTGACGAGAGCCCCACCAGCAAGGTGCTGGTGGGCGGCCAGTACATGAAGGAGTACTGGGGCGAGGGCTCCAACCGGGCCCGGAACTGGCAGCGTTACGATCTGGGCGGCGGACACGGCCTGGCCTTCGAGGAGGGGGTGGACTCCTATGTCACCTACGCCGGACCGCTGAAGGACAACGTGGCCAAGAGCCTGTACAAGGTCAAATCCACCATGTGCAACTGCGGCGTCACCTCCATCCCCGAGTTCCAGGAGAAGGCCCGGCTGACCCTGGTGTCCTCCACCTCCATTGTGGAGGGCGGCTACCACGACGTGGTGCTCAAGACCCACGGCAGCTCCGCCCAGAACGGATAAGATTTTGCGGAGGCTTCACAGCCCGCGAAAAACAGCGCAGTTGACCGCCGCTCTAAGAGCCTGTTTAATATCTCAGCGTGTGCGGATTGGCGAGATGGATTTTTTGTCCTGCAAGGCAAAAAGCCGCAGCAATCCTGACGGATTGCAAGGATTTTTAACGCGGTCAGGGCGGAAAATATGCCGCCAAGGCGGGCGCGGGGAGATGTTAAACAGGCTCTAAGAGTGCCGGGGAGCAGAAGTGCTCCCCGGCACTCCTTTGCTTTTTCGGGCCGGGTGCGCTCCGTTACGGAATATTTACATTTTTTTCAGCGTCATTTCAGCAATCCGGTGTACACTCACCTTATCAACTCCCCACGGGACAGGAAAGGAAACACACGACATGAACCTCCGCCACGAGTGGAAACACGAAATCTCCCCCGCCGACCTGGCCGTCCTCCGCCAGCGCCTCCGGGCGGCGGTAAGGCCGGACGGACACGGGCGGGACGGCGTCTACCAGATCCGAAGCCTCTACTTCGACACCCCGGAGGACCGGGTGCTCCGGGAGAAGCTGGACGGGCTGGACCGCCGGGAGAAGTTCCGCATCCGCTGCTACGATGGGAACTACAGCTGCATCCGCCTGGAGAAAAAGAGCAAGATAAACGGCCTGTGCGGCAAGGAGTCCGCCCCTCTGACCGCCGGGGAGGTCCGCGGCCTCCTGGCCGGGGAGCGGGCATGGATGACCGGCAGCGGGCGGAATCTGGTCTGGGAGCTCTGCAGCAAGATGACGGCCCAGCGCCTGGGGCCCAAGACCATCGTGGACTACACCCGGGAGGCCTTCGTCTTCGCCCCCGGCAACGTGCGGGTCACACTGGACTACGGCATCCGCACCGGGCTGGGCTGTACGGACTTTTTGGACCCCTGCTGTGTCACCGTCCCCATCCGGGACGCGCCCATCATCCTGGAGGTCAAGTGGGACGCCTTCCTCCCGGACGTCATCCGGGAGGCCGTGCAGCTGGGAAACCGCCGCGCCGCTGCCTTCTCAAAATACGCGGCCTGCCGGAGGTACGGGTGAGGCAGCCATTCTTTTTCTTTGAATAGAAAAAGAATCAAAAAGAAACTTTATTGTATATATAGAAAGGATATTGCAGCG
Source organism: uncultured Oscillospiraceae bacterium (assembly GCA_910588365.1). Taxonomy (GTDB): domain Bacteria; phylum Bacillota; class Clostridia; order Oscillospirales; family Oscillospiraceae; genus Pelethomonas. Next base: position 43,406 of record CAJUQS010000159.1, read on the forward strand.
AATAATGACATTTCAGGATATTTTCAAGTCCAGCTTTCTGGAGAACATGACCAGCGTCAGCCTGCTGGACATGGCCATTGCCATCGTGCTGGCCTTCGGGCTGGGGATGTTCATTTTCCAGGTCTACCAGAAGACCTTTACCGGCGTCATGTACTCCTCCAGCTTCGGCGTCACCCTGGTGGCGCTGACCATGATTACCACGGTCGTGATCCTGGCCGTCACCAGCAACGTGGTGCTCTCGCTGGGCATGGTGGGCGCTCTGTCCATCGTCCGCTTCCGCACCGCCATCAAGGAGCCGCTGGACATCGCCTTCCTCTTCTGGTCCATCGCCGTGGGCATCGTGCTGGCGGCGGGGCTCATCCCCCTGGCCGTGGCGGGCAGCGTGTGCATCGGGCTGATTCTGATGGTGTTTGTCAACCGGAAGTCCTGCCTCAACCCCTACGTCCTGGTGCTCCGCTGCGCGGATTCCGCCAGTGAGGAGGCCGCCAGAGCCTGCCTGGAGAGCTGCGTCAGGCGCTGTGTGGTCAAGAGCAAGACCGTCCAGGCCGGCCAGGTGGAGCTGAACCTGGAGATCCGCATGAAGGGGGACAGCACGGATTTTGTCAACACGCTGGCGGAGATGGAGGGCGTACACAGCGCGGTCCTGGTCAGCTATAACGGCGACTACCTGGGATGAGGGCGCGCCATGTCTACCCACAAATACATCGGCCGCGTCTGCTGGGCCGCGCTGGCCCTGGTGATGGCGGTGACGGCCCTGCTGCTGGGCGGCGAGGCCCTGGGGATCCAGGCCGCCTCCCCGGCGGCGGGCTACGAGGCCCGGCTCTTTGACGCCTCCAGGGTCCACACCATTGACATCGTGATGGACGACTGGGAGGGATTCCTCGCGGAGTGTGAAAACAAGGAGTACCAGCTGTGCTCCCTGGTCATCGACGGCGAGCCCTGCAAAAACGCGGCTATCCGCGCCAAGGGCAACAGCTCCCTCACCTCCGTGGCCGCCTACGGCAACGACCGCTACAGCTTCAAGGTGGAGTTCGACCGCTATGACGGCGTCAGCACCTACCATGGCCTGGACAAGCTGAACCTGAACAACATCATCCAGGACAACACCTATCTGAAGGACTTCCTCTCCTACCGGCTGATGGACGCCTTCGGCGTGGCCTCGCCCCTGTGCAGCTACGTGTACGTCTCCGTCAACGGCGAGGAGTGGGGGTTGTACCTGGCGGTGGAGGGGGTGGAGGACGCCTTCCTGGACCGGAACTACGGCACGGACGCCGGGAATCTCTACAAGCCGGACAGCATGGACTTCGGCGGAGGCCGGGGCAACGGCAGGGACTTCGATTTCGGCGAGCGGGCCGGGAACGCGGAGTTCCCCTCCGCCGGATCCGGGGAGGAGCCCCCGGCCGGCCCGCCGGAGGGAGGGGAGCCTGAACGGAAGGACTTCGGCGGCGGTCCGGGCGGCGGCTTCGGCGGCATGGGCAGCGCGGACGTGAAGCTGCAATACGTGGACGATGACCCGGACAGCTACGCCAACATCTTTGACAACGCCAAAACCGATATCACCAAGGCGGACAAGAAGCGCCTGATTGCCGCCCTGGAGAAGCTGGGCGGGGAGGACGCCGCCGGTGCGGTGGACGCGGAGCAGGTCATCCGCTACTTCGTGGTCCACGGCTTCCTCTGCAACGGGGACAGCTACACCGGCAGCATGGTCCACAACTACTACCTCTACGAGAAGGACGGCGTGCTGTCCATGATCCCCTGGGACTACAACCTGGCCTTCGGCGGCTTCCAGAGCTCCGATGCCGCCGGCACGGTGAACGAGCCCATCGACACCCTGGTATCCGGCGGCGCGCTGTCCGACCGGCCCATGATCGCCTGGATCTTCGACAGCGAGGCGTATACCGCGCTCTATCACCAGTACTACCAGGCGTTTCTCGGCCAGTGCCTGGAGAGCGGCTGGCTCCGGGACCTTGTGGACAGCACGGCTGCCATGATTGCGCCCTGGGTGGAGAGGGACCCCACCAAATTCTGCACCTGGGAGGCGTTTGAAACCGGGGTGGAGGCCCTGAAAACCTTCTGCGATCTCCGAGCACAGAGCGTCCGGGGCCAGCTGGAGGGGACCATTCCCTCCACCAGCCAGGGGCAGGCGGCGGACAGCTCCGCCCTGGTGGACGCCTCCGGCCTGGATCTGGCGGACATGGGGTCCATGGGAGGCGGAGGCGGTCCGGGGGGCGGCATGGACTTCGGACGGCGGCCCGGGGCGGAGGAAGCGGCGGCCTTTGGCGGTCCGGCTCCGGAGGGGGGCGGGGAGGCCCGCCCGCCGGAGAGCCCCCAGAGGATGGAAAAGCCGGACGGGATGTCCGCCCCGCGGCCGGAAGCGGCTGTTAACCGGCTCCCCCTGGCCGCGTCCCTGGCGGTCCTCCTGCTGGGGCTGGCGGCGGCGGGCGGCTTCCGGCGGAGGGGGATCCGTTGACATAGATGGCGGGTCTGGGGAAAGAATCCCCGGGCCCGCCCCGCTGTTACACAATTGTAAGGATCAAAGTGGAAAAAACCAGGATTTGGACGTTGCGCACAGCCCCGGAATTTGATATACTGTGGAAAAGTATGAACGGTCTGCCATCTGGAGGTCCTTCTTATGAAATCCTGTCATTTTCAATCTGTATTCCGAAAGGCCGGGCTGGCGCTGCTGGTCCTCTGCCTGCTGACGGCCACGGCCCTCGCCGGAGACCCGTCTATGTACGCCTCCGCCGCCGTCGGCGGCCGGGACGTCAGCTTTGTGACCGTGGACATGTCCGCCGGCGTGGAGGCCGGCGTGCTGCTGGCGGAGGGCGCTGTCAACTCCGCCCAGTCCGTGGCGGACATGGCCCAGTCCGGCGGTGCCTTTGCCGCGGTCAACGGCACCTGTTTTTCCGCCTATGACGGCACTCCGGTCCCCTGGGGGACCATCATCAGGGACGGCCGCCTGCTCCACACCGGCGACGGGGCCGTGGCGGGCATCACCCGGGACGGCCGGCTTCTGGTGGACCGGCTGAGCTTCGCCTTTTCCGGGTACGTCAACGATCAGGTGCAGTTCTACCCCTGGCGGCTGAACCACCTGGGAGCGGAGAGCGAGGCCATCACCATCTTCACCCCCGAGTTTACCGGCACCATCACGCCCGCCGCCGGGGCCCTGACGGTTCTGGCGGGCGAGGACGGGCGGGTGATCTCCATCACCTCCGACGCTTTCTCCGTGCCCGGCGGCGGCTTCGCGGTGACCTTCAACGAGGGGGTGTCCTACCTGGTGCCCGAGCGGTTCCAGATCGGGGACACGGTGCGCTATGAGAGCGTCCTTGAGACAACCTTCACCAATGCCGCGGACTGGGAGAACGTGAAGGAGGCCCTGGGCGCGGGACCCAGCCTGCTCATCAACGGCGCCGTCACCGCGGACGGAGAGGCCGAGGGCTTCACGGAGGAGAAAATCAACACCGGACGGGCGGACCGCTCCTTTATCGGCGCGGCGGCGGACGGCAAGATCCGTTTCGGCATCATCCGGGACGCCACCCTGGCGGAGGCCGCGTCCGTGTGTCAGGGCCTCTCCCTGGTCAACGCCATCTGTCTGGACGGCGGCGGCTCCGCCGCCCTCTACTACAACGGCAGCAAGACCGCCGGCCGCGCGGTGAACAATGCCCTGGGCTTCTTCCTGGCGGAGGAGTCCCCTGCCCCCGCGCTGGCCGCCCGGCCCGCCATGTCCGGCGGGGAGTCCGCCTGCGGCCGGGGCCAGCAGCTGCTGCTGGGCGACCGGATCGTGGAGCTCCAGGCCTACAACATCGGCGGCAGCAATTATTTCAAGCTCCGGGACCTGGGCTGGCTCCTCAGCGGCACCCGGGCGGAGTTTGCCGTGGACTACGACGGCCAGTCCAGGACCATCGTCCTGACCAGCGGCTGGGCCTACCTCCCCGAGGGCGGCGAGGGCGAGCTGGGGCCCGCGGAGAGCGTCCAGGTCCAACCCGCCAAAGTGCGCCTGACGGTCAATGGCGCGGAGCTGGTCATGGACGCCTGCAACATCGGCGGCAGCAATTACTTCAAGCTCCGGGATCTGGGCAGAGCCCTCAACTTCGGCGTGGGCTACGACCAGACCCAGCGCCTGGTGGTCCTGGACCCGGAAAGCGGGTACAGCGAGTAGGCTGTCATTCTTTTTTCTTGAAAGAAAAAAGAATCAAAAAAGAACTTTTTGCGGCGAAACTGCCGTTTCGCCTCTGTTTTCTCCGGTTCTATTCGGCCGCAAAGCATCTGCTTTGCTGAAGGGCCCGTCTACCCAAGTGCTGCGGTAGACGGGCCCTTCAGCGGCGCGGGTGCGCCGCGGCCAGGGCAGAACCCCGGCGGACACAGAGGCAAAGCGCAGCTTTGCCGCAAAAAGTTTTTCTTTTCATACGTTTCTTTGTTCACAAAGAAACGTATGATTACCGCTGCTCGTTGACGTAGAGGCTCGCCCGGCTCTGGATGAGGGCCGCCGTCTCGTCCAGGGACTTGTCCCCGGCCCAGTAGGCCTCCGCTGGTTCGCGGATGAGCTCATAGAAATCAAACATGTCCGGGGTCACGTGGTCGATGGCGTTATAGAGCTCCATAAACCGGGCCAGCTGGGGCTCGGTGGGGGCCAGCTCGAACAGTACCATGGAGCATGGGATGCCCGTGGATATAAGGGAATCTCCCGGCTTCTCGATTCGTTCCCCGGCGGCGTCCAGCATCAGCTCCCCGCTCTTGTTCTCCATCCACTTGGGGGACATGGCCTCGTCGAAGTCCGCCTTATTGACGGGAAAGCCCGGCGAATAGGTGAAGTTGCCGTAGTCGTCGTGCTGCGTCCGCAGGGAGCCGCCGGGCAGCAGCACCTGGCGGATAAAGGCCCAGGCCCCCTCCTTGTGCTGGCAGGCGGCGGACATGGACAGGTTGTTATAGGTCTGGAAGGAGCTGCCCGCGCTGCCCTGGGTGGGATAGCCGATGTAGGAGACGTACCCGCCGCCCCGCAGCGCACCAAAGGCCGCGTCGCCGGCAAGGGCATAGTACTCCTCCTGAAAGCCGTGCAGATAGCCGGTTGCTTGGGAGCGCTCCATATCCTGGAGGGCGTAGCAGTACATGGCCTCCTTCTCCCGCCAGTTCTTGTTCTCATCAATAAGGGTGGGGTAGATATGGTTGGCGTTGAGGTACGCCTTGTAGTCCTCCAGATCCTCCGGCCCGGCCCCCAGGGCCTCGGCGTAGAGGATATGGCTGGGCTGTAACAGCTGTATGTCACGCAGAAGCAGCCGCCCCTCCCGGATGGAATCCCCGCTGGGCCTGCTGTAGTCCGGCTCGCGGGGCATCCGGGCGCACAGCTCCAGCACCTCCTTGAATTCTGTAGAGTCAAACCGGCATTCCCCGGTGTCCCAGTCCACATACCGGTCCAGATCCTCGCCGATGAGCGATTGGAGCAGGTAGTAGGAGGACATATATCTGTCCAGGATGCCGGCATCCGGGCCCAGGGACTCATAGGCCGCCAGCAGGTCCTCTATGGTCCAGCTGGTCCGGTCCCCCACCACATCGGGCATCCCGATGGCGGTGTTGATGATAAAGGAGCCGCAGACCTGGTAGAGCTTCCCGTCCAGTGCGGCGCAGTCCAGCACGTGCTCCATCACCCGGTCCCGGCCCAGCTCCGGGTCGCCGTCGATCCAGGGCCACAGATCCTCGAACACCCCTTGCCGGGCGTAGAGGTCCAGGGGCAGGCTGCTGTCCCAGATATCCGGGATGTCCCCGGCGGCAATATCGGTCATCAGCCGCTTTTTGGCCGCGTCCTCCACCTCTGCGCTCTGGCCCCAGGGGTCCGCGCCGTCAAAATAGTCCCGGATCTCTATCTGGTACTCCTCATTGGCCTGGTTGAACCGGTTGACCCTGGCCTGTATATCACCCGAGACGCCGAAGGTGCCGTAGGTCACCTTGACCTTCTCCGGCAGCTCGTCCGTGGGGGAGAGGAGGCTGAGGGCGATGCTGCTATAGTAGTCCGCGCCCCCGGCCTCCCCGGCGTGGCGGCTGGTGAGGGCGGCCAGCCGCCCGTCCGCCAGGGGGGCGAAGCACATCAGGCCGCTCTCCAGCCGGGCGTCGTACAGGCTCAGCAGCTCCCGGGGCTCCTCCGCCTCCGGCTCCCAGGCGTACAGATTGCCCTTGTCCACGTAGAAGAACAGGAAGCCGCCGGTTCCGCCGTAGAGCAGGGACACCTGAGCGCCGATCTCGTACCGCTCCTTCCCCCAGCCCCTGGCGGCGGGGTCGATGGCGCGGACCTCCCGCCGCCCGCCGCCGGGGGCGGTCAGCGCCGCCACGCTCCCGTCGGGCAGGTTCACCAGGGCCGAGCCGGCGGTGCCCCGGATGCCGCTGCCCGGCAGGTTGACCTCCAGGGCGAACAGAACGGCCCCCTTGCCGTCCAGCACCACCACCCGGTCGCTGCCGGCCAGGCAGATCCGCCCCTCGCCGTCCAGGGCAAAACGGACGGTGTCGTTTTTCAGTGCCCGCTCCACCTCCTGGGCCGCCGCGCTGAGATCCACCATTTTCAGCTCCCGGCCCGTCTCCGGGTCCAGCTGCCGCAGGTGGTAGAAATCGTCCTGGCGGATGAGGTACTTGCCCTTGGCCTCCCGCTCCTCGTCAAAGTCCGCAGGCAGATCGTAGTAGGATACGCACCAGGACTCGTAGATCCACAGGGTTCCGTCCGGGGCCATCACCGGCCCGGTGATGCTGCCGAGGCCGCCCTCCGGGGGCTCCGTGGGCCGGAAGTCCGGCAGGGCCTCCGCCGTGCCCTCCGCCAGGGAGGCGCGGGTGAGGACGAACCTTTTCCCGTCCCCCTCCCGCTCCTCGGTTAAAACGTACAGGCTCTCCCCGTCGGTGCAGCAGCCGTTGAGGCTGGCAGTCTCCACCGGCAGGGGCACCCCCTCGGGGATGTAGGCCGGGGCGGCCTGCCAGCTGATCTTCTGAATCTCCGTTTTCTTTTTGCCGCAGGCCGCGAGGCCCAGCAGCGTCAGTACCGCCAGAAGGGCGGCCAGTGTCCTCTTTTTCATCCTTGTTCCCCCCATTAAAGTTTTTCTTTTGATACTTTTCTTTGTTCACAAAGAAAAGTATGATTACCGCTGCTCGTTGACGTAGAGGCTCGCCCGGCTCTGGATGAGGGCCGCGGTCTCGTCCAGGGATCTGTCCCCGGCGAAATAGGCCCCGGCCTCCCCGGTGACGATGTCCGCAAGGTTCCTGTCCCATCTGTAGACCTTGTCAATGGCGCTGTACAGGGCCATAAGCTGATCGTACTCCTCCTGGGTGACGGCGTAATAGGAGGCGGCCAGCTCCGTGCCGTTCATGTACCCCAATACCTCGCGCCTGGTGGAGATCTCCCGCCCGCCGGCGTCAACCTCGGGCGTCATGGACAGCTCCGCCAGACGGGCGAAGTCGGCCCGGTTGGTGGGAAACTCGGTGAGCCCGTCCACGCGCAGATCCGCATGGGGCAGGAGCAGGGTGCGCAGGAAGGACCAGGCCCCCGCCTTGTCCTGGCAGGCGCTGGACATGGCGTAGCTTTCGGTGAGGAGGAAGGCGCTGCCCACCTCGCCCCACCCGTTGGGCCAGCCCACAAAGGAGACCTCGCCGCCCAGAAGGTACTTCATCTCCTGGATGGATTGGAAATTGGTGAGCTGCCAGGAGCAGAGCATCTGCTGCCCGCCGCAGAGACGGGTGATCTCGTCATTTACATCGCTCGTCCCCGCCCCGTCGGGGAAGCTGCCGCAGAACGCCAGCAGGGAGCGGAACTCCGGCCCGTCGAAGCGGCATACGCCCTCCTCCCAGTCCACGAAGCGGTCCCCGAAGGAGTACAGCAGATTGGACAGCACCCCGGCCTTCGTGTTTTCCCGCAGGGGGATACAGCCCTCGGGCATGGCCGCCAGGGCGTCCCAAAGGTCCTCCGGCGTCCAGGCCATCCGGTCCCCCACCACGCTTTTTGCGCCGGTGAGGGTCCAGATCCGGAAGGAGCCCCCGATCTGATAGAGCTTCCCGCCGGTCTCCAGGGACTGGAACACCTCCTCCATCAGCTCCTCCCGGCCCAGCTCCGGGTCGCTGTCGATGTAGGGCCACAGATCCTCAAAGAGCCCCCTCGCCTGCCAGCCCTCCGCCCCCAGGGTGCTCACATTCAGGATGTCCGGCACCTTTCCGGCGGAGATCTCCGTCACCAGACGGGTTATCCCGGCGGTCCTGTCCTCGGCGGTGTTGTAGATGGAGTAGTCCGTCACCTCAATGCGGTAGTCCGGGCTGGCGTTGTTGAAGGCCAGGATGGCCGACTTTTCACTGCCGAGCAGCTGCATGGTGGCGTAGGTCAGCACCTTCTTCTCCGGCAGGGAGCCGGCATCGGCGGGGGAGAGGGTGTACAGCGCCGCCCCCCCGGCGGAAAAGGGGTCCTTCCCCCGGGTCATCACCGCCAGCCGCCCGCCGGCCAGGGGGGCGAGAAGGCGGAGGGTGTCCCCGTTGATCCCTGTGTCCATCCACTTCAGGAGCACTTCCATCTCCTGGGCCCCCTCCCGCCAGAGGCAGAGGCTGTCGCCGCTTCCGTAGAAGAACAGGGCGTCCCCGCTCCCGTCGTAGACGGGGACATAGGAGTTGGCGGGGAGGGGATAGGACTGGCCCCAGTCCCTCTTGTCCTTGTCAATGACCCGCAGGGAGAAGCTGTCGTTCCCCGCGGGGTCCCGGGCTTCCACAGTCACCCCCACCCGGCCGTCCCCCAGGCGCACCAGCTTCTGTGTGCCGTCTCTCACGCCCTCCAGCTCCAGGGTAAAGCGGGGCTCCCCCTGGGGGCTCAGCACAGAGACACCCTTCTCGGTGGCGGCGCAGATATCCCCCGCCCCGTCCGCCAGCAGTCCGAAAAGCTGTCGGGACTCCAGCTTTCTGAGCAGATCCCTGTCCGCCAGGCAGAAGAGCTCCCTGCCCTCCCCGTCCAGCTGGCGCAGGACGTAGAGCGGATCATCCACAGCGGAGAGAGAGCGGTACGCCTCCCAGACCCACACCGTCCCATCCGCCCCCGGGCGGATGTCCTGGATGGACAGGAACGGCGGCTGCTTCTCCTCCGGGAACGCCAGGGGCTGATAGGCGGGCAGGGGCTCCGCCTCGCCGCCCTCCAGAGGGAGGCGGCGGAGGGCACTCTCGTCGCCCCGTTCCCCCCGGGCCGTTCCGGACAGGAAGATCCAGTCACCGGAGACGCAGCCGTGATACAGCATGTTCAAGTCCGAGCTCCAGCCGGCCTCCTCCGGCAGGTAGACCGCGCCGCTGGCCAGGGACGGCCCGCCCCCCGTTCCCTCCCCGGGACTGCTCTCCTCTTTTTCGCCGCAGGCCGCGAGGCACAGCAGCGTCAGCGCCGCCAGAAGGGCGGCCAGTGTTCTCTTTTTCATCCTCGTTCCCCCCATGAAAGTTCTTCTTTTCATACGTTTGTCTGTTCACACAGAAACGTATCAATCCCCTGCCTCTGCCAGATTGTGGAACCATCATACAGAAAAGATGTATCCTTTTTGTAACGGATATGGCGCGTGGCTGAAAAAAACCCGCGCGATACGGAACCGCCCCGGATGGGGCCCCGTATCGCGCGGGGGCATGGGCCGCGTTTTGCCGGCAGTGGAGGCGCTGTTTTTCCCCTTTTTGCCTTTTTGGGCTTCTCCCGCTTGTAAATCCCCCCCGGACTGTGCTATAATAGCCCATTATGACCGCCGCGCGCCGGATCGGCCGCGGGTAGAGAAGGGAGAAGCTGCGCGTGCGTAAGAAGCTGTCCCGGCTCATCGAGCCTAATTTACAGCCCTATTTTCTGTGCATCATTCTGTTTGCGGCGGCAACGGCCCCCGTCCAGCCCCTGCTGGCTGCGGCGGAGGCGGTGGTCCTGCTGCTGTTGTACCTCTGTTACCGGAGCCAGCGCCAGCGCCGGCGGCGCACCGTGATGCAGTACGTGGAGTCCGTCACCAGCGGTGTGGACGCCATCAGCAAGAACAGTATGCTCAACACCCCCCTGCCCGTGGCGGCCTTCCAGGCGGAGGGCGGGGAGATCATCTGGGCCAACGAGGCCTTTGCCGGCCTGACCGAGACAGGGGAGAGCATCCTCGACATGCGCATCGGGGAGCTGGCCCCCGGCTTCGACTACCAGTGGATTCTGGACGGCGGGGAGCAGGGGGAGCCGGCGGAGCTGGGCGGACGGTTCTTCCAGGTCTACGGCACCGCCAGCCGCGCCGGCGGCAAGGCCGCCGTCCAGGGGCAGATGGTCACCGCCTATTTTGTGGACATCACCGAGGCCCGGCGCGTCAAGGAGCTCTATGAATCCAGCCGGCCGGTGACGTGCCTGCTGGTGCTGGACAACTACGAGGAGCTGCTGCGCTCCGGCGGCGAGGCGGCCAAGAGCGCCATCCGCGCCAAGATCGACGAGCAGCTCAACGCCTGGGTCACCGGCTCCGGCGGCCTGCTGCTCAAATACAGCCGGGATCGCTACCTGCTCATCTGCGACGAGCAGTTTTTCCACCGGATGGTGGAGGAGAAGTTCTCCGTCCTGGAGTCGATCCACCAGGTCGTCAGCGAGGACGGCGTGTCCGCCTCCCTGTCCATCGGCATCGGCAAGGACTGCGGCGCCTACGAGGAGTCCTTCCGCTGGGCGGAGAAGGCCATTGAGATGGCCCTCAGCCGGGGCGGCGACCAGGCGGTGGTGAAGGACAGCCTGGACTTCCAGTTCTACGGCGGCCGGGCCAAGTCCACGGAGAAGCGCACCAAGGTCAAGAGCCGGGTGATGGCCAAGGTCCTGGGGGAGCTGATTTCCGACGCCGGGCAGGTCTACGTCATGGGCCACGAGTACGCGGACATGGACGCCGTGGGCGCGGCGGCGGGCATCTGCTGCGCCGCCCGGAAGCGGGGGAAGAAGGCCCAGATTGTCATCGACATGGAGGGCAACAACGCCCGGCCCCTGGTGCGCCGGCTGGGGGAGATGCCGGAGTACAGCGGGGCCTTCATCAGCGGGCCGGACGCCTTCCTCCACGCTCAGCCCGGCGCCCTGCTGGTGGTGGTGGACACCAACCGGCCGGATCTGGTGGAGAACCGGCAGCTGCTGGACGCCTGCAACCGGGTGGCGGTCATTGACCACCACCGCCGGGCGGCCACCTACATTGAGAATCCCGCCCTGAGCTTCCACGAGCCCTACGCCTCCTCCGCCTCGGAGCTGGTGACGGAGCTGCTGCAGTACCTGGTGGAGCCCAGCGATCTGCTGCGGGGGGAGGCGGAGGCCCTGCTGGCGGGCATCGTGCTGGACACCAAAAACTTCAACATGCGCGCCGGCAGCCGCACCTTCGAGGCGGCGGCCTTCCTGCGCCGGGCGGGCGCGGACCCGGCGGAGGTCCGCCGCTACTTCCAGAGCGATCTGCCCAGCGCCATCCAGCGCTATGACATCATCCGCTGCGCCCAGATGATTCACGGGGACATCGCCCTTGCGGTGGCGGAGAATGAGGTCTCCCGGGTGACCGCCGCCAAGGCGGCGGACGACCTGCTCACATTGCAGGGCATCCAGGCCTCCATCGTGCTCTACCGCCAGGGGGACGGGGTGTCCATGTCGGGCCGCTCTCTGGGGGAGATCAACGTGCAGGTGATTCTGGAGCGGCTGGGGGGCGGCGGCAACGCCACCGCCGCCGGAGGCTATATCCCCGGCACGGATCTCCAGACGGTCCGCCGGCGGGTGGTGGAGGCCATCGAGGACTACTACGCCTCGTAGGCTGGAATTTTTGTGAAATTGGGAGAAGCAGGGATTCTTCCCGGGCTGCAAAGGCACGGGGCGGCCATCTCCCGCCGGCGCCATTCGGCGAGCGGACGATCCGCGCCTACAGGCGGGCCGGATTTTCGGTGGAACGTGAAGTGACCAACCGGATTTTTCACAATAAATTTTATATCATGACCGGCACATTCGCCGGATCAGAAGGACAATTCAGGAGGACAGACACATGAAAGTGATTTTACAGCAGGACGTGCGGGGACAGGGCAAGAAGGGCCAGCTGATCGAGGCGGCGGAGGGCTACGCCCGCAACTATCTGCTGCCCAGGAAGCTGGCGGTACCCGCCACGGCGGACGCGGTGAACACCATGAAGCTGCGGGAGAAGGCGAAGAAGGCGGAGGACGCCCGTCTGAAGGCGGAGGCGGAGGCCGTCGCGGAGAAGCTGAAGAGCGCGCCGGTGAAGGTCTCCGCCCGGGCGGGAGCCAACGGGAAGCTCTTCGGCGCGGTGACCAGCAAGGAGGTCTCCGAGGCCCTGCAGGCCCAGCACGGCATTGAGCTTGCCAAGCAGAAAATCGTGATGGAGGAGCCCATCAAGGCCTTTGGCAGCTATGAGCTGAAGGCCAAGCTGGGCTACGAGGTCTCCGGGACGATTTACGTCCTGGTGGTGGAGGAGAAGTAAGGGGTTTCTTTATAATGGCGCATCCGGTTGTGACTACAGGTTCTAAATCAATCGGGGATTCTCAGAGCCTGTTTAATATCTCAGCGTGTTCGGATTGGCGAGATAGATTTTTTGTCCTGCAAGGCAAAAAGCCGCAGCAATCCATATCGTGCAATGACCCCATCGAGGGGTCATGCACGATTATTCTGCACAGGCGCTCGATGCGCCTGTTGCAGAATCCTGACGGATTGC